>JBJKRS010000029.1:0-27395 GCA_046704525.1 Thermoplasmataceae archaeon | reverse complement strand
CTCTTCAGGGAGCGCCTTGCGCGGCATGAGCAGATAGATGACAATTGCCAGGATGAGCATGCCTGCGGATGCGTAGAAGACAGTGTGTACCGACTCCACAAACAGGGCAGGGCTGAAGGAGGAGTTCTTGACAGGCAGGCCAGAAAATATCAGGTCGAGCACGTACCTTGGAGTCACGATGCTCATGAAGAGGAATGCCAGTCCGATGCTCATTGTGTTTCCCGCGTTGATAAGAGTAGTGCTTATTCCAGATGCCACTCCCCTCCTGTACCAGGGAACTGAGTTCATGATCGAGGATCTGTTGGGTGATGGGAACATCCCGATGCCCCCTCCGATCATCACTAGCGGGATCAGTATCTCCGCTTGAGAGACAGTCTTTCCTATGGTGGACATTAGCAGGAATCCAGCAGCGGATATCGTCAGCCCTAGTATCACGAAAAGCTTGAAGCCGAACCTGTCTGAGAGAGAACCACTTATGGGGCCCATTATTGACAGAGATACTGAAAGAGGTATGAGAAACAGGCCAGCCCGCAGTGGCGTCAGGCCCATCAGCGGCCCCTGGAGGTAGAACACCATTACAAGGGCAAATGAGCCCCTGGAGAGTGAATTCAGGAATATTGTCTCATTTCCTGCAGTAAATTCACGGTTCCTGAAAAGACTCAGGTCGAACATGGGATTCTGTGCCCTTTTTTCTATCCTTATGAACAGAAGGAACAATACGGCGGATATTATGAGAAACAGGAACGTAAGAAACGTGCCGAGCCCAAGTATGGCGTTGAGGGTCACCGCAAGAAGGAGCATTAGCAGGGCAAGGACAAAGGTCACGTTGCCTGCGAGGTCTATCCTGTGAACAGTTGGCAACTTGGTTAACTCCTTTAGCTCGAAATGGGACCATAAGGTTGCAAACAGACCTATGGGGATATTCACCCAGAATATGGACCTCCAGCCCACCACAGAGGTCAGAAACCCCCCTAGTACAAGTCCGGTTACCGAGCCTGCAACTATGGAAACCTGGTTGATTCCTAGAGCCCTGCCCCTCTCGTTTGTCGGAAAAGCGTCCGTGATGATCGCAGCGCTGTTTGAGAATAGGAATGCAGAACCAGTAGCCTGGACGATCCTGAATCCAATGAGCTGATCAGCGGTTCCGGAAATGCTGCACAAAGCAGACCCGAGAGTGAATAACCCAAATCCGAGCGTGTAGAGTTTGACCCGGCCGAACATGTCAGATAGCCTGCCAAAGTTGACCAGGACTGAAGCGATGACCAGCTGGTATCCCAGGATCACCCAGAGAACGTTGAATGCGTTCATCCCTGGCAGCTCCTTTCCAATGTCAGGCAGCGCTATAAGGACTATATTGATGTCCAGAGAGGCCATCAATACGCCGAGAGTCGTATTGCTTAGAGCTACCCACTTGTAATCCATCGGTCGTTACCCTGTGCATGTCTTAGGCGGAAACGGGCAATGTACGTATCAGCACTGGGCATTTCCGTCGAGTGTCACCTGATGCCATGCTTGGCTAAAAAACTAAGCCCCCCATGTAACTATCCGCTTTCTCATGGGATGAAGAACTCCCCATTCCCGGTCCAGGTATGCTTCCCTGTACTGGACAAAACCACTCCTTTCGTAGAACTGGAGCAGTTTCTCCCTGTGCAGAGATTCAAGCCTGATTTCGTGCAGCTGGAGCTGCCCTGCAATGCACTCCTCGATACAGTTGAGCATGGCTCTTCCTGCTCCCGGCACGGCATGAAGCGCATTCCTGGTCAGCGTCTCAATCACAAGGCTTCCGCTCCCTATCAGGATCATGCTGAGTCCGAGGATGTTTTTCCCATCTTCCATTACAAGCACCATGGTGTCAGGTTCCAGGGAACGGGAATAGTAGTACCCGAGGCCGAATCTGTCCATAAGGTGCTCTCCCGTCAAGAAGTCCTTGCCGACATCCTCGTACGAGATGAGCCTGAACCCATCCGGCAGGGGGAGGTATGATAGTGTCTCCTGTCCACTGGTTCTGCCTGGAAGGCTGTGGACCTTGGTTCCCCTAAAATAAACCGCCGTTCTTGAAAGAACCTGGAACCCCTTTCGAAATTATCTTTGTGGCAGCCTTTTCTAAAGTTTTGCCCGAGTCAAAATAAACCACTGATCGGTTTCTTTGTCAAAATCTCACATGTCCACTTTGAGGACAACAAATTATCATTACCGGATATAATAACCCATGCATTTTGCATGAAGTATGCTAGCAGCGCTTATGCTGTTTTGGCGGATATAACAGAAGATGCCTCATAACTGGTGTGGTATACCCTTTATATTAAAACCACGAATCTCGCTCATCATGGCCAGAATTCTCAACAACGATGCCGAGCTTGATGAGGCCCTTTCGAAGATAAGGGACGGCTCAAACCTTGCCCTTTCAGGCTTCAATCTGGCAACTACACCTGAATACCTGATGCTAAGGCTTTACGAGCTTTACAAGAGGACAGGGCACCCCAAGGAATTGTTCATAATTGCGGACAGCCTGCCCGGTGTTCCTGGCAGGGGCATTGACTACATTTCAGAACAACTCTACAAGACGAATGACAGTGAGTTCATCAAAGGCATCCTCATACCCTACATGGGCTTCGCTCCGTGGTTGCAGAAACTCTGCCTTGATGACAGAATAGAAATCTACAGTTTCAGCATAGGCACTGTTGTCGGGTGGTTCCGTGAAGTTGCCGCTGGAAGGCCTGGTATCATAACCAAGACCGGTATCGGGACCTACCTTGATCCGAGAGTTGATTGCGGCGCAATGAACGACAAAGCCAAGAAATCCCGGGTATGCTATTCACAGATTGTGGATGTGGACGGGGAAGAGTTCCTGATGTACAGGATCCCGAAGCCGGATGTATCCTTTGTCAGAGGAACAACTGCAGACGAGATAGGAAACATTACCATGGAGAATGAGAGCATACGAGGCACAGTTCTCAATATTACACAGCCTGCCAAAGCCTACCCGAATCCTGGACTGGCATTCTGCCAGGTGAAGAGGGTCGCGAGATACGGTTCGCTGAATGCAAAGAATGTGGAGATTCCCGGCCCGATCCTTGATTATGTTGCAGTTTCGCCAGAGACCTATGAATGGCAGACGGCCTCAAAGGAATACGACCCAAGGATCTCCGGTGCAATCATTCCGCCCGAATCCAAGAGCGGCGGAGTGCACAAGGTAGTGACCATGAAGAACGTGATCGAAAGGAGGCTGGCAATAGAGGTTGCAGGCCTGATAAACACCATTGGAAGGCCGGTAGTCATGAGCCTCGGAGTTGGGATACCGTCAACCATGCCGGGGATATTGAATCAGGAGGGCCTTTCCGAGATGACATACTCGACGATTGAGTCGGGACTGTGGGGTGGCATTCCGCTCACTGGTGAGAATTTCGGAGCATCCATCGGGCCATTTGCTGCCATTGCAATGCCTGACCAGTTCATAATCTACGAGGGTGGAATCAACGACATGGCTGCCCTTGGATTCATGGAAGTGGGTGCTACCGGAGACGTGAATCCTTCCATACTTCCGGACAGGATGCCCGGGCCGGGAGGCTTTCCCGCAATTGTGGCCGGTGCCCCCAGACTCTACTTCGCGGGGGCATTCACAGCAGGAAGGAGCGACATACAGGTATCAGGAGGAAAGCTCGTGATAAACAGTGATGGGGGCATAACAAAGTTCGTGAACGGGGTTTATAAAGTTCTGTTCAACGGAAACCAGGCCCTGCGGGAGGGGAAGGAGGTCCGCTACATAACTGAAAGGGCTGTCTTCGACCTTACGCGGGACGGCCTGAAACTCGTTGAAGTTGCCCCGGGCGTGGATCTCGAGAAGCACATTCTTGGGAGAATGGAGTTCAAGCCCAAAATATCCGAGAACCTCAAGGTGATGGACCACAGAATTTTCCAGCCCAGAAAGATGGGGCTCAAGAAGGAGTTGAAGGTCTGATACCTATACGGCTTTCCGCGAAATTAAATTCGACATATTTATAACTCATACACTATTGGAGGGTTGAATGGAAATCGAGCAGAAGATTGCAGGAGAGATTGTTATCTCTGAAAAGCCGGGGGAGACCATGAGGAAATGGAGGGAGGAATTCAGGATCTCCCAGCTTGAGCTTTCAAGGCATCTCGGGATATCACCTTCAGTAATCAGCGACTATGAGGCCGGTCGGAGGAGATCTCCGGGAGTGGGCTCGGTAAAGAGAATAGTCGAGGCTTTTGTTGAGATAGACAGGTCCAAGGGGGGCCAGATACTAAGGAGGTATAACAGCGGCATGCCCTCAGAGGCCGTGATAGACATAACTGACTATGACCACGATGTCCCACTGGAGAGGGTTGTGAGGCTAATCAGCGGAACAAATGCATCATCCTCGGGAATGAACAGATCCGTGAGGGGCTATACAATTGTGGACGGCATCAAAGGGATACTTTCCTTTTCGTACTCTGAATACAACCTCCTCTACGGATGGTCCAGCCAGAGGATAATATTCTTCACCGAGGTGAAGCTTGGCAGGAGCCCCATGATAGCCATAAGGGTGCACCCGCTAAAACCTGCCGCCGTGGTTTACATCCAGCCCGACAGAATTGACGACCTGGCCATCAAGCTGGCCAATATTGAAAATATCCCACTGATCAATACGGACATGGATGTGGGGAAGATAATGCAGGTAATGTCCTCGCTGAAATAATTACGGCAGAATTCTTTCGAGGTACCAGTCTGCGTCGAATTTCATAATATCGTCCATATCCTGGCCAACGCCGAGGAAGAATATGGGCTTTTCAAGTTCCATTGCGATAGTCAGTATTGCTCCGCCTCTGGCATCAGTATCTAGCTTGGTGAGTATTATTCCGTCGTAGGGGGTTTCCTTCAGGAACGTTTCAGCCTGGTGTACAGCGTCCTGCCCGATCATGGAATCCAGCACGAGAATTGTGAGGTCCGGCTTTGCCACCCTCCTGATCTTCTTCATCTCATCAAGCAGATTCTTGTTTGTCTGCATCCTCCCAGCCGAGTCTATCAACACATAATCAAGGTTCCTGGCCCTTGCATGCTCGATTGCATCGAATGCAACCGAAGAGGGATCGGATTTCGGGGAATGCTTGATCACGTTAACCCCGATCCGTTCCCCAAGCTGGACAAGCTGCTCTATTGCACCTGCCCTGAAAGTATCAGAAGCAGCGAGCACAGACCTCTTGCCGTTGCTCTTCACATAATATGCCATCTTGGCAACTGTCGTGGTCTTCCCTGTCCCGTTAATTCCCAGAAACAGGACTATGTACGGAGACTTGCCCGGGTTCAGGAAATCAAGATCTGAGGAGTGCTCGTCAAGAATCTCCTGCAGGGTCTCCCTGAGGACTTCAACAACTGCCTGATAGTCCACTTTTTTCCGGACTTTTCCCATCTTGTCCCTGAAGAGGTCGACAATCCTCTCTGCAGACTCGAAGGAGACGTCAGCTTCAAGGAGTATGTTCCTGACCCGGTCATCAAGTTCCTCCCTCCTGATCGTGGAGGGTATGTCCTCTTCGGGGAATGACTCCTCGACCCTCTTCCTGAATTTCTCGAACATCTTATTCCTGGGATTCGCTCTGGCCCCTCTGCTGCTGCACTAGTGAGGCAAGGGCCTCGTACCTGCCAGAAACTTCGGAACGCTGGTCCATCATCTTCTGAAGGGATTCCTCCACTTCCTTTATGTTCTTGTCAAGACGCTCTGATGCCTTCCCCGGAGCTTCCTCGATGTAGATGCTGGAACCTATGGGGACAAGGAGCTTTGCAGAAGTATCTATCTTGGCATTTGCATAGATCCCGGCTCCTATTGACACCCGTGTCTCCCTGGAGGTTTCAATGCTCTTCTCCTTCAGTACGCCTGAAGCCCTCCTGAGTTCCTGTAGCCCGCTCATGAGGCTGTTCATCTGGTTGTCAATAGACTCGAGAAGGGACCTCATGTAATTGAGTTCATAAACTGGATCATAATCCTGCTGCTCTTCTTCCCCTGCCATTCTAATTACCCTTGAAATGTGTCTTGCTCTGCCTGAGAGCTTCCAGAACAGGCATTGGCTCACCCGATAAATAACTTATTAGAGAGCCTCCGCCGGTTGATGCGTGGTCGATCTTCCTGAGAAGATCCAACCTCTCGAGGGCGGAAAGAGTATGCCCTCCCCCGACGATTTTGAGTGCGCTTGAGTGCGTGACAAAACTCATGACCTCACGGGTGCCAACAGAGTACCTGTCAAGCTCGTACATTCCCATGGGCCCGTTCATGAAAATGGCCTTGGCCTTGGAGATGTGCTCTGAATAAGCGACTATTGTGTCCAGGCCGATGTCTGCAATTATCTCCCCATCAGGGGCATCTTCGCCAATGTTTATCCTTCTCCCTGACGGGTTGAGCACCCCGTCATGTGGAAGCAGTATTCTGTCACCGAACTCCTTCACAAGCTTCGTGGCAGTCTCTATGAGCTGCTTGTGGTTTCTGTTGTTGTTTATGATAAAATCCCTGTTCTTCTTCCCTATGTCAATTCCCTTGGCCCACAGGAAGGCATTGGCTACGACTCCTCCTGTAAGTATTGTGTCAACTGTCCCGCGTTCAAGGAAACTCTTTGACACCACTATGGAATCGTCGATCTTTGATCCGCCGAGTATGGCAATTTTTGGCCTGTCCTTCCCTGACCGGAAGCGCTCCAGCATCTTGATCTCCCTCTCTATGAGCTTTCCTGCCACATTGGGCACCACTCTGCTGAACCCGACGAGTGTTGTCTGGGACCGATGAATGGCCGGGAAGGCGTCTATGACATAATAATCCATGAGGGGGGAGAGTGCAGTCACAATGTTGCTCGACCTCATGGAGTCCACGTCTGCAGGGTCGATTGATGTCTCCTCTGAATAGAACCTGGCGTTCTCAAGAAGTATGATATCCCCGTCTTCCATTGTGGCAACCTCTTCCTCGACCAGGCTTCCGAATAGTGCATCGACATACCTGACATTCCGGCCGGTAAGGCGCCTCATCAAGGCTGCATGCTGCCTCATGTTAGTGAAATCATATTTTCCCGGGCGGCTCTGGTGCCCGATCAGAATGACCTTCGAACTCCTCAGGGCATTTATCGTTTCCAGGTGAGATATGAACCTGCTGCTACCGAGCACTTCCCTTGTCTCGGGATGGATTGGAGAATTCACATCTATGCGCACGAAGACTGTTTTTCCTTCCATGTTGAAATCGTCGAGGGTGAAGAAGTCCGGAGAGCCATCAGGCATACTGAGTAATCGTGCCTGAACATAATATGGATTTCGCATGTCTCAGTGCATGGAAACAGGATCGATCAACCCGCCCGGCATATCCCCGTTTCATCCCGTCTGGCATGCTTTCAGGATTCATATTAGCGCGAAATCCTTGGACATATTGTATGAACCTTCCACTATGGAGAAATGTTAGATCTTGGAGATAATGACAAAAAGACCATCGTAGCCAATTCCAATGTGGACTGTTCCAGCATGGGACTTTGCCGGCGAAAAGTGATATGCAACAGAGAGCGTGCTCTTCCCAGCGGGGAAGAGCCAAACTGGGAGAGTGCGATCGGAGTGCCGATGGCTTCCATGTTTGTACCTGTGACCTGAACCTGTTTGTCAGTAAAGGGGAATGAAAGGCTCTGGCAATCCTTGTTTATGTCAAACTCGAATACATATTACAGATCCTTGCTCCAGTTGAATATTGGAAAGTTTGCAAGGAAACTGAAGGATGCGTTTGTACCTGCATAGGAGAAAGTCTGGTTTGCCTGCGGCATCGGCGTGCAGCATGCAAGTTTCCCAAGATCCACTGCGCCGTTGGCGGTCAGTCGTTCAAAAGGCAGTGTAGCGTAACTGAGGTCGCTTGCTGTGATAATGACGCCTGAAACAACTACTGCAGCTATGATTGAATGTATTCTCGCGGGTTAAATAGCTATACAAATATATCAGAAGGTTCCTTGAAGATCGGGAAAGAATGATACGTTAACCTTAACAGTACTATGGTGATTGCGAGTCAGATGAAAGCGGTCATAACAGCAGCCGGGCTCGGTACAAGGTCGGGATTGGACGGTAAACTCAGGAAGGAAATGCTCCCAGTGTATGACAGGAGAGATGGCGAACTCGTGCTGAGACCCATGATAGATTGCATAATGACGAGACTTTCAGATGCTGGAGCCGACGAGCTTATAGTTGTCCTCGATCCTGAGGATTTCTATACACAGGGATACGTAGAGAGGGAATTCCCGGAAGCAGTGATTGCCTTCCAGAATGAGAAGAAAGGGTTTGGGGATGCAGTCCTCAAGGCACGGCCGTACCTTAAGGGTGAAAACTTCATCCTGAACGCCGGTGACGGGCTTGTTCTCCTTCCAGATCATGTGGACAGCGTAATACGAATGGCCGAGGAGGACTACGACAGGAGCCTGCTGACACTGTTCCACGTTCCGAACCCCCAGAGATATGGAACAGCGGGAGTGCAGAAAGAAGGAAATGCCCTCAGAGTGACGGAGGTTGTGGAGAAATCCAGGACTCCGCCTTCGAGCCTTGCACTTGCAGCGTTCTATTACCTTAATTACAGGGTCCTTGACTTCATCAGGGACAGTGGGTCCGGCATTGAACTGACACCGGCAATAAACAGCCTCATAAAGACCGGCATGGAAGTTGCGGCCCTTGAAATTGGCAGGAAGGACTGGGCAAGCGTAGGATTGGCGAAAGAATACGTGGAAGTCCTTCAGCGTACCTTGCAGAAACTGGGCTGAACTATAGCCCCTTGCTCTTCTGCCAGAAAGTCCTTGGCTGGATCACGTCCTTGTACTTTACTATCCTTTTCCTGTGTTTCTTGAGGTCGCCAAGTATGGTAACAAGGTCCTCCTTCAGTTCCCTGGATCTCTTGTAGCCCAGTTTTTTCAGCTTTTCATGGACCGGATTGTAATAATGCTCCTCTGCCTCTACACGAGGGTTCGGGACATTCTTTATCTCTGCGCTTCCTCCGAATTCGCTCTCGTACACCGACTTCACCATTTCCGCCAGGTGCATCACAGAATAGTGCTCGTCAAACTGGTTGAATACCCTGTACTCCCCCCTGTCAGGAGGGTTTTCCAGTGCAAGTGTGAGGCAAGCCACGCTGTCCTCCAGCGAAAGGAATCCGCGGGTCTGCCCGCCCTTTCCATATGGTGTGATTGGCATGCCGGTGACTGCCTGGGCACAGAACCTGTTCAGTGCCGTCCCCCAGACTTCGTCGATGTCGAACCTTGTGTAGAGTGAAGTGTCTGTTATCTCCGGGGTCCTGGTTCCGTATACCACGCCCTGCATCACATCCGTCACTGCGAGCTTCCAGACACGGTTTGCAAACATGAGGTTGTTTGAATCGTGAACCTTGGTCCAGTGGTACCATGACCCCGCATTCTTTGGGAATGGCAGGTTGTCCCTTCTTCCGTTGTACTCGATTTCGAAGAAACCTTCAGGAATGTCTATGTTCGGAGTGCCGTATTCCCCCATGGTCCCGAGTTTCAACAGATGTGCCTCTGGAACATGTTCCTTCATGGAATAGATGAGGTTCATGGTGCTAACAATATTCTTGACCATGGTCTCCTTTGCCTGCTTCAGTCCAATCATTGAGTATGGTGCGGATCTTTGCTCAGCTAGGTGAACTATTGCATCCGGCTTCTCTTTGGAGATAACATCGTCCATGAACCCTGATTCACTCACATCTCCCCTGTAGAAGGTGATGTCCTTTCCTGTCCTCTCCTTGAGCAGCTCATTTCTCCTTTCAAAACTGCTGATCGGGAGAACTGATGCAGAGTTGACCTCCTTCACCCTCTTCCTGGTGATGAAGTTGTCCACCCCGACCACCGAATGGCCTCTAGAAATAAGTCTCAGCCCAAGTGTCCAGCCTATGTAACCATCCACGCCAAGCACAATGATCTTCATTCGGTCGGTAATGAGGGGTGCTGTTAAAAGCTTTCTTTGCTAATATTGCGCTGCTTGCTACATAAGGATCCATGTGAAATTCAGCCTCCTTTAGAATAAACTGCCCATTGGATTTGGACAGGAACAGCAGTAACCAGAGTCGTCTTCCGGGCGGGGTGATTCACCTGATGCTGCCAGGCTGCAAAGAATTAAACACATGTGACTTCCTTACCCTATTGTCACAACATGGCCTTCGGTGCAGTCGGTTTTCTGACAATATTCATTCCGCTCTTCGTAGTCATAGACCCCTTCGGCACTCTTGTCATGTTCATCACTGCCACCTATGAGATGGACCCCAAGTCCCGGAGGCAGGCAACCAGAGATGCAGTTCTGTACGGTTCACTTATACTGGTATTCTTTGCAGTCCTGGGAAACCTCATCATATACTTCTTTGGCATATCAATTGAGGCACTGGAGATTGCGGGAGGAATGATCCTCCTGATCATGGGAATAGAGATGGTCAGGGAGGGTGACAAGCCAAAGTCTTCCAGAGGGAGTTCCGCAGTTCCTCAGGACGTTGGCATTGTCCCGTTCGCCACCCCTCTCCTGGCGGGTCCCGGGGCCATATCTCTCGTTATCATACTGATGAAGAGCGGCATAGTGGCGGAGATATACACCCTTGTTTCCATCATAATCATGTTTTCAATCGTTTACGTGTTCTTCACCTACTCCCAGAAGATCATGGACCTCGTTGGGGAGCGCCCCATGAAGGCAGTTACAAGGATATTCGGGCTCCTGGTTGCAGCATTTGCCATCCAGTATTTCATAGACGCCATAAGGAGCCTTGGGCTCATCAAGTGACTATCCTGACATGATCTTAAGGACGTCGTCCACTGTCCTGTAGAACTCATCGCTCCTTGTGTTTCTCGGCCTCTGAAGCAGAATAGGCTTGTCCTCAATAACGTGGCTGGGCCTCTTGCTCAGTATGATGATCCTGTCGCTCATCTGCACAGCCTCATCCACGTTGTGCGTCACAAGAAGAACAGTGTGCGGGGGTAGGTTTGGATCTTCCCACAGGTCAAGAAGCTCCTCCCTCATGGCCTGGGCTGCAAACACATCGAGACCGACAAATGGTTCATCGAGAATCAGGAGGTCTGGCGAAGTGGAGAGGGCCCTTGCTATTGCAACCCGCTGCTTCATTCCGCCTGAGAGTTCCCTGGGATAAGCATTCTCGAAACCGTCGATCCCCACCATCTTGATGAATTTCCCCGCTACCTGTTCCCTCTCCTTCTTGTCTTCTATAAGCGGCTCTAGCACGATTTCAACATTCTGGAGCACGTCGAGCCAAGGGAACAGCGAAGAGGCCTGAAAAACCACAGATACCTTGCCTGCCCCTTTTTTGATTTCCCCACCATCCATCCGGACCTTCCCGGAGTACGGAGATGCGAGACCGAGTATCATCTTGACAATTGTCGACTTGCCGCAGCCAGATGGGCCAATTATGGAGACAAACTCATTTCGGTTAATATTGAAAGAGATATCTTCAATGCTGACTATGGAGGTCTTCCGGTACTTGTACTCCATGTGAATGTGGTCCAGAGACAGGAAAGGCTCCATGCACGGGAAAAGACGAATTTGTATAAATATGGTATTGAGGGATCACACCGTGAACTGCTTTCCGTTGTATGGCAGTTCAAGGTCAAATTCCTCGAGGTCTTCTATGAGAAGTTCCCTCTTTTCCCCATGGCAGAGCACCACTTTCTCTGGGTGGCACTTCTTGATGAACTTCACCAGGTCGTCATGTCCAGCATGCCCTGAGAGGTCGAAGAACTCTACCTGCATCTCAGGGGTGACAGTAGCACCTGCGATCTTGATTTTTCCTGTCTCGAGGAGGCTTCTGCCATTTGTCCCCTCGACCTGGTATCCACTAAGGAATATGGCGCTCTTGGGATCATCCGCAAGCTTCTGCAGGTAGTTCAGAACTGGGCCCCCGTCAAGCATCCCGGAAGTGGTTATGAGAATATCGCTGTTGATGGCGTCCTCGCGCATCCTGTAGCCCCTGACCTGCCTGACCCTGCCCACTGCTTTCATGAATTCCTTCTTTGACCTGAGAAATCCTGGTTCTGCCTGATATATGCTGGTAATCAGGTTTCCCATTCCATCCACAGATATCCTGTAGTCGAGATCTGCAAGCGTCATAATCAGCTCCTGGGTCCTGCCGACAGCGAAAGAAGGCAGTACCACTTTCCCGCCGTTCTCCACTACTTCTGTCACTCTTTCCCTGAGCCTCTTCTTCACTTCATCCCTGTCTTCATGATGCTTTCCCGCATAGGTGCTCTCCACTATTAGGACATCCGTGTCGACCGGTTCTGCACCGTTGAGCAGGGCAGTGTCACGTGTGTAAACGTCTCCGGTTACAGTGATGGACTTCTTCCCCTCGAATTTCCACATTGAAGATCCCGCAATATGGCCAGCATTGTACGGTGTGACTGTCACATCCCCTATCTCGAAGCTCTCTCCGTATTTGGAGGGTACATAGCTTGTGAAGAGCGAATCTATATCATCTCTGCTGAACCTCTGCGGATAACCCTCCAGGCCCATGACCTTGAGCGAGTCGTTCAGCATTGGCCTCATGCAGTTTGCCGTCATAGTTGTGGCATAGAAATCCGCGACCTTGTCATGGTAGTATATGGGCAGGGAACCGATGTGGTCCAGGTGTGAATGTGTGATGAATATTGCATTTACCGGGTCCGCTGGCAAAGGGTAGAGAGGAGGCTTCTCAGGTATCACTCCGTAATCCACCAGGAAAGACTTCTCCCCCATGTCCAGGTTAATGCCAAGCCTGCCGACTTCCTCTGCTCCACCGTAGAATTTGATTTTCATTTCATTATCCTCATAATTTGGCGCTTTCCAGCCTTTTTGCGCACTGGCACGCTCTTTCTTTCGACATTTCGCCAACAGAATCCTTGATGATCCTGACGACCTTTTCCTCGTTCTCCTTCATTGTCTTCATGACTTCCGCTGCGTCAACGGGCTTGTCCGCCCACACATCATAATCTGTGACTGTGGCCAGAACCGAGTAGCACATCCCGAGCTCGTCCGCGAGGTTAACCTCCGGGACAAGGGTCATACCTATTATGTCCCCGAACTGCCTGAACATTTTCGACTCTGATCTTGTGGAAAATCTTGGGCCCTCCACGACAATGTATGTTCCGCCAAGATGGGGCTCAGCCCCTATTTCCTTCGCTTTAGAATGAAGTATTCCGCTGCACTGGTCGCAAAATGGATCCGCAGTTGAGATGTGGTACACTTCGGGCCCGTCATAGAATGTAAGTTCTCTCCTCCTGGTGAAGTCTATGAACTGGTCCGGTATCACTGTTGTGCCTGGAGGAAGCTCCTCCTTGAGTGATCCCACTGCGTTGACTGCGATTATCCTCTGGACGCCAACCTGCTTCATGGCGTCTATGTTGGCCCTGTAGTTGACCTTGTGCGGCGGTATTGTGTGTTTCTTTCCATGCCTCGGCAGAAAGGCTACCTCCACGCCATTGATCTTGCCTATTTCGACGTTGCCGGAAGGTTTCCCGTATGGGGTATCCACCTCCCTGGACTCCGGGCTCTCCAGAATATTGTAAAGCCCGCTTCCTCCGATTATTCCCAAATATGCCATATTATCACTGATATGAATTATTCCGCGTCTGGTGGGTGATCTGAAGATTGTATTTAATTGATTTGAGACTCTTACGGCGAGTCAGGAAAAGACAGCCTCATTGCTTCTCGATAACAGATATGTACCTGCTCGCTGCTGAATAAAAGCGGTCTGAGCTGTCTAGCACAGTGGCATCGAGTGCTTTCCAGAGTGTTGCCGTCGCTCTTCCATGCAAACCAGAGTGGAACTGGGTGATCGCGAGAAATACATATGCGTAGGCATCTTGCGGAAACTCACCGCACACCCTCTCAAGGGTTTCTATTGAGCCATCTGTATCTCCGGTAATCCTTTGCGAACTCCCCAGTCCTATGAGCGCTACCTTCAGATCGTTCCCTTCAAGACCAAGTCTGATCCCATTTCTGTAGTAGGGAATTGCCTCATCCTCCCTTGAGAGAGAGTCAAGGCAAAGTGCCAGACAGAGGTTCACGTCTGCCCGGCTGGATTCCCTTGCATCATTCAGTTCCAGAATTTCCAGGGCCTGTTCCTGTTTGCCGCCCTCAAGAAGGGCAAGTGATTCCCTGACGTAAGCCGGAACATCTTCATCAGCCATCAAATGGGAATTCTCCGCCGCTTATTCCTTTTTGGCGGCCAGCAACATCATCCGGGTATTCTTCGCAGTGCCTTGCTCACTCCGGAACCGTACTGTGCTGCTTTCTTGGGCCTCTCTGCTATGGCTTCAGGGACCCCCATGAGGCGGGCAGCATTCCTCAGCAGAACCTTGTTCCTTCCTTGCGATATGTGTTCCGACCTCGGGGCGGAGGATGCAAGTTTGACTATCTGCGGATGGAGAAAAGGAGTTTCCAGCTGCTTTCCAAAATGCGCGGCGATCTTCATCTCCCTTGGCAGAGTTCTTCCGTGGAGTTTCATCAGGTATGCCGAATTGTCCAGGCTTTCCTCGTCCAGGAACCTCCTGTATCCATAGAAGATTTCATCAGCTCCCTGACCGGTTACCACTGTTTCCTCATGTACGTTGTCCAGAATTGCGGAAAGGACGATTTCATAGCCCAGTTCAGTTGGCGTGATACCAGGGTCGATTCTCCTGACAATATCCCTATACCTGGCTACAAGTTCCACGTCAAGGAATATCTCAGTCACATTCAGCCCGAGAAAAGACGCGGATTCCCTTGAATTCTTGAGGTCCATGGAATCGGGGAATCCTGCCGTGTATGCCTTGAGCTTCATGCTGGAAGCTGCCATAAGGACGCTGCTGTCCAGCCCCCCTGAAAATGCAATCGCTGTGCCGGATCCTGAATCCTCAACAATCGCAGACAGGATACTTGTGAGTTGAGATGCAATTTCGGCTGAAATTCCGGAAGGAGAAGGCATTAGGGATTCTGAGTCATACCATAAAGATAAGATTTCCTGATTCAGAAGGTCTTTGTGCTGTTATGAACCGGAGGAGGCGACAGCCCAAGCAAAATCCTCTTCCTGGATAGGTATTATCCAGCTGCAATGATGAATGCAGGAATGGCTGTCAGGTAACTGAAAACGTTCAACAGGGCCCTAAGTTGTTCCAGTCTGGCGCAACCTTATCCAGGGAAGCCAGGCTTATTTTCGTGACCACAATCCCCCCTCCGCTCGCTATTGTTTCAGAGTTCGAAAAGTCCGCATTCAAGCTCATCAACAGCTGTCCACCCCTGAATCCGGCACGATACCATGAAAAAGAGGTTTCATTGAATCTAATCACTGAATGCATTTAGGAATTAATGCGCAACTCACCGGGAAGGACTCGTTGATTTGCATCAACACTAGGAGCATTGCCTTCAGCGGCCTATTCCACTACCACTTGATGAATAGGATCTTTTATGGAAAACAGTCTTAATAAGAGTTCAATATCAGGTAATCGTGGATTACGTACCAGACACCTCTGTGATAGTGGACGGAAGATTCTACACCTTTGTGACAGCGAAGAAGGGAGAAACAAGGATAATACTCGCAGAGGCAATGCTTGCGGAGGTGGAGCACCAGGCAAATGAAGGGCGCTCCATAGGATTTGCCGCCCTTGAGGAGTTGAAGAAGCTTCGCGAGCTTTCAGACAAGGGCAAGGTTTTCATAGACATACAGGGAAGGAGGCCCGCTGAATGGCAGATAAAGAGGGCAAAGAGCGGCGAGATTGACGAAATCATAAGAATGACCGCCGCAGAGAATGATGCAACTCTGGTCACCGGAGACAACATACAGCGTGACCTTGCTGAGATCAAGGGCATCAGGGTGGAATTCCTCCAGCACCCTGACTCAATTGTAAGGAACATAGAGGAGTTCTTTGACGAGATAACAACATCAGTGCACCTGAAGGCAGGCCAGCACCCACTTGTCAAGAAAGGGTACCCCGGGGAAGTGAAGTATGAGAAACAGAAGATCAATGTTTCCACCAAGGACCTAGAGGGGATAGCAAGCAACATAGTGAAGAGAGGAAAGCTGGAGGACCAGTCCTTCATAGAAATGGACATGCACGGAGCCACCGTTATCCAGCTCCGCAACATCAGGATTGTTATAACCAGGCCTCCATTCTCAGACGACCTGGAAATAACTGCAGTGCGCCCCATAAAGAAACTCTCGCTTGATGAGTACAATCTCCCTGAAGCGCTGGTTGCCAGGCTTGAGAATCAGGCCAACGGGATCCTTGTTGCCGGATCCCCCGGGGCTGGGAAAACCACTTTCGTGCAGGCACTGGCAGAATTCTACAGTTCAAAGAACAAGCTAGTAAAGACCATGGAGAAGCCCCGTGACCTGCAGGTGACCAAGGATATTACCCAGTACACAGGGCTTGAAGGGTCCATGGAAAAAACGGGAGACATTCTTCTCCTTGTGAGAAGCGACTATTCCATCTTTGACGAGATGAGGGTCACTTCTGACTTCAGGGTTTATGCAGACCTCAGGCTTGCGGGAGTAGGGATGGTCGGTGTCGTTCATGCGACGAGGCCCGTTGATGCAGTTCAGAGGTTCATAGGAAGGATAGAGCTGGGACTGATACCCCAGGTCATAGATACAGTGCTTTTCATTGAAAGCGGTGCGGTAGCCAAGGTGCTTACGCTGAAATACGTGGTGAAGGTCCCGAGCGGAATGACCCAGGAGGATCTCGCAAGGCCCGTGATAGTGGTAGACGACTTCAACACTGGGAATACGGTTTACGAGATATACAGTTTCGGAGAGCAGATAGTTGTGGTTCCCGTAACGGGTGCCAAGGCAGGCACAGCCGTACAGAAACTGGCGGCGGAGATGATTCACAATGAGCTTAGGAGAAGGCTTGGCACAGACAGGATATACGTCAAGCTCGTTGACGAAGGCAGAGCCCTAGTTCAGGTCGACGAGGAGCACATCCCAAAGCTCATAGGCAAGAAAGGTGCCAACATTTCAAGCCTGGAGAAGAAGCTCAGCATTGCCATTGATGTGGAGCCCATACTTGAGAGGTCATTTTCGGACCGGGAAACCGCACACATTGAGATCAAGAACAAGAACATATACATCGATGTCGGGGCAAGTAACAAGCAGGTACGGTTCTATGTTGACGACATACTTGTGCTAAGCGCCAAGAGTTCAGCCAAGGGAGTTGTGAGGCTCAGGATTTCAAGCGATACCGGATCCGCGCTCTACAAGGCAATAAAAAGTGGGAAGAAAATAGAATATTCCTTCAACGAGACTGGCGCTTAGGCAGATTCCATTGCCACAAGCTCGAATAGAAGCCTTGTGCCGAATCCCGTTGAACCCTTTGAGAGATACTCCTTCTTTGCTGTGTTGTCCTGCGTCCATGCAGTCCCTGCAATGTCAAGATGCGCCCATGGGGTATCGCCGACAAAGTTGCTAAGGAAAGCACCCGCAGTTTCAGCACCGCCTGCCCTTCCGCCTGTATTCTTTATGTCAGCTACCTCGCTCCTGATCTGTTCCTTGAAATCATCGTCAAGAGGCAGAGGCCAGAGCCTCTCCCAGGTCTTGCTGGAAGCTGCAAGCAGCCTGTCCCTCATGGAGTCATCGTTTGTCATCAGGCCCGCTATATTGTTTCCAAGGGCAATCACACATGCCCCTGTCAGGGTGGCGAGATCTACTATGAACTTGGGCTTGAACTTCTCAACACCATATGAGAGTGCATCTGAAAGCACCAGCCTTCCCTCTGCATCTGTCGATATTATCTCGGAAGTCTTGCCGTTGTAGTGCCTCAGTATATCTCCGGGCTTGTATGCATTCCCTCCGGGCAGGTTCTCGGTAAGCGGCATCATTCCAACGACGTGCACCTTGAGCTTTGCGTCAGAGATTGCTTTCATGGCTCCAAGCACTGCAGAAGCGCCGCACTTGTCAAACTTCATCTCTCCCATTCCCTCTGACGGCTTGATTGAAATTCCGCCGCTGTCAAAGGTTATGCCTTTGCCGACGAGCATGATGGGCGCATCGTCTGAATTCTTGTATTCAGCGATTATTAGCTTTCCAGGCTCTGTCGCGGCACGGCTGACCCCTTCAAGGCCGCCCATTCCCAGCTTCAGGAAATCCTCCCTTCCGAAGACAGTGATCTTCAGGCCCGGTATTTCCCTGACCTTCTTCTCAAAGAATGAGGGTGTACCCCTGGATGGAGGCATGTTGGCCATGTCCCTTGTCAGGTTGGTAGCCTTCCCCACTTCGTCGCCCATCTTCACTTCCTTTGATATGTCTGACTCCGAAATGATGAGTGTTTTCCCCACATTCTCGACAGGCTTGCTGGACTGGAATTCCGTGAACTTGTATTCGGTTATCCTTGCTATGTATGCTGCTTCGTACGCTTCGCTTCCATCTTCCTCCAGGCTGCTCAGCACTATGCCAAGAGTGGAGGGGTCTGTGCGCCTTGCCTCGGAAAATCCCTTGGAATATGCAACCCGGAGCTTCTCCCTTGTCACGCCGTCTTTCTTCCCCACACCAACAGCCACCAGTGTCGACCGCTTGCCTGCAATGGAAACGCAGGACTTTTCTCTTCCCGAAAAGTTGAGCTTCTTGAATGCCTGAGGCAAGTCGAATTCGCTACCCAGAGACCCGCCTCTTCCGGCATCCTCCTCGGTGAAGACTGCAACCAGAACGTCAGCACCCGCTTTTTCAAATGTACCTCTAAAAGACTCAATCTCCATGACGGTGAATGTCACTTCCACTAATGAATTTGTTCGCTCACATTGAATGAGCTGTTCCTGATACAGCAACGTTAAAGACTCTGGACCCGATTGGAACGCAGTTCCATGAAGTGCTCACTGTGCGGAAGGAATGCAATATACGAAGCAAGGTACAGCGGCAGCAGGCTCTGCGGGGAGCACCTATCGAGATCAGTTGAGAGGAGAGTCAGGCAGGAGATCAGGAAACAGCTGAAGGTCGGTAACCGCAAAACCCGGATTTCTGTGGCCATATCGGGCGGAAAAGACAGTTCTGTGACCCTTTACCTTTTGCACAGGATTCTGTCAGAAAGGAAGAACATTGAGATATCCTCATTCACCGTGGACGAAGGTATCAAGGGGTATAGAGAGGCTGGCATAGAGTCTTCTAGGAAGCTTGCCAGTTCACTGGGCGTTGAGCATGAGGTTATCTCCTACAGTGAGAAATTTCGACACACCATGGACGAGATTGTTTCAACAGACGGAGGCTCAACAATTCCCTGCTCCCATTGCGGGCCAATGAGGAGACAACTCATGAATGTGCTTTCTGAAAAACAGGATGCGGACTATGTGGCTTTGGGAATAAACCTTGATGACTATGCCCAGTCCATCCTTATGAATGTGGCAAAGGGAGATGTCCAGCGCATGGCCAGGATGGCCCCACATTCCAGAACCCAGGGTGGGCTTGTCCCGAGGATAATTCCACTGAGGAGGATTCCGGAGAAGGAAGTAATGTTGTATGCAGTTGTTAACGGAATTGGGTTTGAGGGAGGGTGGTGCCCTTATTACTCTCAGGCAAGCAGGAACAAGTTCAGATCAATAGTCTCAAACCTTGAGGAGGATACCCCTGGCACAAAATTCGCAATCGTCAATTTCTATGATTCTGTGAAGGAGTCGATCTCGGGGAAGTTCCCGCAGAAGGGACTGGGAAAATGTGAAAAGTGCGGCTCCCCGACTGCTTCCGATATCTGTTCGGTATGCGCGGACCTCGAGCGGTTTGAAATGCTCAGGGAGTCGGATGCTTGACATTTCAGGAAAAAGATTGAGAAACTTTTATTTGGATCGCATTGATTTTAGGCGGCTTGCCGGGCTGCTCAAAATCTTGTTGTCCGCCTTGGCAGAAGGGGCTGTAGCTTAGCATGGTCGGAGCACCCGGCTGATAACCGGGAGGTCACCGGTTCAAATCCGGTCAGCCCCATTTTTCCAATCGGAAATACAGCTGCCAATCTTGCATAAACTACCCTAATTAATTGGTGTGAGGAAACTAAGTCCTAGACTTTCTTGCAGCTTGACATATTTCTATTGCAATAAGCGTGAGTGGGCAGGAAGACCTCGGAGGATACTTTATGAAGGCGCGGCCTATCAGGCCACAGCTACTGCAAGGTTTCTGCGAACTGAATTTCTCAGGCGCAGGAGGAACAATAATGCCATCACTGCAGCGGCGGTAATCAGAGGTGCTGTGCCAATCAGTTCCATTAGTTCAGCCCACACCAGAAGGGGCGTTATAAGACCCGCAGCCAACATGAGCTTGTGCTTGAGGTTGTTTTCAGAAGGCATGCTGAGCGATATTGCATATGCAACTGCAAGCATAGCGCCCAGGAACAGGATGATGTCTAGGACAGGAGAAATTCGCCCTGTGCCGTCAGATTTGACGGGAAGGAATGCAAACATCGCATAAAGAGGAAATACTATGACTCCCAAGAAGTAGAACCTACGTGGCCTGGATTCCTTCTGTTTACGGAGTTGCCTTCTCCCTGCCGGGTACTTGTATGCCAGCACGACCAGGAATAGCGAGAACGCTGAAAAGAGAAGATAATCGAAACCTGTGGGCATGGCTCGTGACCCAGAACGGTATAGTACCAGGTTCAGTACAATTATTGTAAGGAAGTATAGCAACCCGACAGTAAAGATGCCCCTCTTTCTGAGCAGAGGCTTTACGGACTGCATCGGGAAGGCAATGGTCAATAGCAGCAGAGGAAGCCCTATGCTGAACACTGAATGAAAGACTGTGAGTCCTGTCGACCATACCCAGTTGATTCCGCCAAATCTTCCGTATATTCCCAGCAGACCCACTGGGTTGCCGGAAACTTGAACAAACGTGTGGACAGAAATGCCTTCCTCAACTATCCCGTAGGCACAGCCCAGAAGAAGAGTGCTGCCCCAGCCCTTGTGGAACCTGACTACAAACTCCCTTATCAGCAGGGCTCCGCAGGAGTAAAGACCCATATTAAGTGCAAGCCCCAGAAAAAAGGACGGTGTGTTGAAGACAAGATCACCCACTCTGCTTGACCCGGTCAGATATTCAGGTATGCCGGGAGTCATTATGATCAGGAGGAGGATCATCTTTCTCCTGGTCTTTCGGTCTGCTCTTTCTTCAACCATGTCGGGCCTTGTCATTCCAAAACAAAGCGGTATTAAAGTGCATGCCCGGACGGCTTGCTGCGCAATTCCCGGTGAAGCTACCTGCTTGAGGGGAATTTGACAACTTTCCCCTTGACCTTGTCCACTCTGTAACGGTGTTCAAGTTCCTTCATCTTCTCCAAGAACGCCTCTTCCAGGTCGAATCCGAGGTGGTCTGCTACAGCAAGGCAGGAAAATAGTATGTCTGCAGTCTCGTCCTTTATCTTGGACATCGAGTCCTTGCCTTTGTCGCCTCTCAGTATTGAGTCCATCTCCCTGCCATCCCTCCAGAGGAAGTGCTCGAGAAGCTCGTTTGATTCCACGGAGGCGCTCTCTGCAAGGTCCTTTGCAGTTTGGAACTGCCTCCAGTCACGGTCATCTATAAATTCTGCAACCCTCTTTCTAAGCTGGTCTAGATCCATGCGTTGAACTCTATGGTTCTGTCCTATTGATTCTTTTCACGCGCCGGGTGAGTTAACTATAAGGTTCAGGTTTCAATCTGAAGCCATGGAGAAAATGACCAGGGATCCTCTGGACCCGTTTCCATGGTATGAGAAAAAGAGGGAGAATTCACCCGTTTACCGTGATGATAAGAGCGGAGTTTGGCATGTTTTCAGGTACCAGGATGTAAAGAGGGTACTTTCTGACTTCTCTTACTTCTCGTCTGCAAGGAACAGGGGAGGGGAGGACAATCCAATCGGATCAAGCCTGATCAGTTCAGATCCACCACGCCACACAAAGCTCCGGTCTCTTGTATCACGTGCATTCACTCCTAAACGTGTGGAGGAGATGGGGCCAAGAATAAGGGAAATCGCAGAAGAACTGGTAAGTGAGTTTTCCTCCAAGAATTCGTTTGATCTGGTAGAGGATTTTTCCGGCCAGCTTCCGGTGATTGTAATTGCGGAACTCCTTGGAATACCTGCGGAGGACAGGTCCAAATTCAAGAAATGGTCTGATCAGCTCGTCTCTGGTGCACGGGACGACTTCTCGGAGGGGGAGGAGGGATACTCGGAACCCCAAATAGCCATGGGAATGTACTTCAACGACATCATACAGCAGAAGCGTGAGAAGCCGGGCGACGATCTCATCAGCTCTCTCCTTGAAGCGGAAGTTGACGGCCAGAAGCTCAATCCCTATGAATTGCTTGGATTCTGTGTCCTCCTTCTTGTCGCGGGAAATGAGACTACCACCAACCTGATCACAAACACGGTGCTGACACTGGACAGAAACCCCGAAAAATATGAAGAGGTTCTCAAGGACCCTTCCCTTGTGCCGCCCATGCTGGAGGAGGTCCTGAGGTACCGGTCCCCCGTGCAGTCAATGTTCAGGGCATGTGAGAAGGATACAGAACTTGCAGGCAAGAAGATCGGCCAGGGGGAAACCGTCATAGCGTGGATTGGTTCTGCCAACCACGATCCGGAGGAGTTTCCTGATCCCGAGAATTTTGATGTGCACCGTTCCCCAAACAGGCATATTGCTTTCGGAGAAGGCATTCATTTCTGCCTTGGTGCTCCACTGGCAAGGCTTGAAGCAAGGATTGCAATGGAAGTTCTAAACTCCAGGCTTGGAAAGCTGAAAGTCGATAGGGAGGCAACCTTGGAGCCTGTTGGAGGAATAGTCGTGTACGGAGTGAGGAAACTCCCGGTGAGCTTCAGTAAACAGTGAGTTCCGACCCGAAGTTCAACCAATAAGGAACCCGTTCTTCAAGGGGTCGCTCTCCTGGATGATAAGTTCAGATATCTGGGTCACCCACGCACTTCCGGTTATTTCCGGGAGTATTGCCTCATGCCCTCCCACCTCACTTCTTCCTGCTAGCCTGCATTGGAAAGTTGTCCCAGTGATGGATTCATGGGTGAAAGTTTCTCCGATGCCGATCTGGTCTCTTCTCAGCAAAGCAGCAGCCCTTGCGCTTGTACCTGTGCCGCAGGGTGACCTGTCAAAACTCCCATTTGGAAAAACAACGACATTCCTGTAATTCTCAGGTGAAATTCTGGGCTTGCCTGTTACCATTGTGAGTGGGCGCGAGCTGATGCTGTCATTGGCAGGATGTGTGGGGGCCACCTGATCATAAACTGCCTTGCTTACTGCCTTGCCGGCTGATCTTAGTTGGTCCAGGTTTGATGGATCCACCTGTATCCCTATATCCCCTTCATCGACGATGGCATAGAAATTCCCTCCAAATGCCACCTCCACACCAACCTTTCTGTTAACAGGCGGACCAACTTCCACCATTTTTTCACCCAGTGAGAAGGAGGGGACGTTCATCAGGCTGACTGACTCAGCCCGCTCACCGTCTGTTCTTATTTTCACCGTAACACCCCCTGCCGGAGTGTTAAACTTCACCTTCCTCTCGCCTTCCTCGGCACTTATGCGGCCATCATGCACTAATGCTGTACTGGTGCCTATTGTTGCATGCACGCACATGTCCAGGTATCCTGATGTTGTCATGAAGAAGACAGTGAAATCCGTCTCTCCGTCTCTGGAGGGGTATACAACTGAACCAAACTGGTCCCTGTGTCCTCTCGGCTCCTGAAGAAGAAGAGTGCGTGTCTTTGTTTCACTGCGGATGAATTCCTCTCTAGCAGTTAGGGCATCTTCACAGCCTTCCGGCAGACTGTCCCTTATCAGTACCCTTGTGGGTTCGCCTTCTGTGTGAGTGTCAATAACACGTATCCTTTCCATCTCCCCCATATGTTCATGCCATGCGGAAATCCTATTTATGCAGGACTCACAAGATAGGAGTTCCTTTGATACCATACAATCACATGAAAGATCTATGGGTCTTGCAATAGAGGAGATAAGCGGGAAAGTCACAGTAGATTTTGAGGAAAGAATACTCGCCCTGCTTGGTGAGAATCCCTAAGAAGCGCTGAGTTTTGACGAAATAGCTGACGGAATCCTTGGCAAGTTTGACATCGAGAAGGTGAACGCCTGGAGACCTGGAACTCAATTCTGGATTTACAAAAATGTCAGGACAGTATACAACAGGCTCGCCCTCATCACCGTGGAACTGGGGAAGCTTATTGCAGCTGGAAAGATCAATACTGTCATCGTTGAGGATAATCTGTATGGGCCTACGGGAGGCGTATCCCACTATTACACTCCTTATTACATTCTGGGGACTGGGCCCTGATGCGAGAAGAGGGACAATTTTCTCACTGAAGAGAACAAAACAGAATGCTTCTGGTTTCGGTTTCTTCAATCGCATCTTAATTGGAAATTGTTGGAACGCTGGGAGGGAGATTTGAACTCCCGATCTCGTGAGAGAACAGGTTTTCCAGACCTGCGCCCTACCAGGCTAGGCTATCCCAGCAACGGGGTCTTAATAGTCAGAATTTATTTAATTGTTTAGAAGACTCGCTCTGGGCTTACTTCACGAAATCGAATATCGGCACAGATAGAGTTTTCTCAATTCCTTCCATCGAACGGAGCTTTCCCAGGACAAAGTTTGAGAGATCCTTCATGCTCTTGTGCACAGTCAGAAGTATTATATCCCAGCCTCCTGCGATCACCGATGAAGATATGACTGTTTCAAGCTTTGCGAGTTCCCTTGCAAGCTCAGTTTGATCAATGTCTGAGTGAAAGTCAAAATTAATCAGGATGTACGCCAGGATCGGGTATCCGATCTTCTCGTAGTCCACTTTTACAGTATACTGCTTGATGTACCCTTCCTTCCTGAGCCTTTCCATTCGCTCAAATACCGTCGCCCTGGGTATTCCAAGGTTATTTGAAATCTCTGAAATCTTATCACGCCCGTGTTCAGTCAGGTAGTTGAGAATCTGCATGTCCTTCTTGTCGAGTCTGTCAGGCATTTGCTTATGATCTGAATGACGTATTTAATAAGATCTGTTTCGTCGACTCAGGGCAAAAAACCTGATGATATGATTTTATTTCAGACACATCCCGATGATTTGACAGATCTTTTCAGACATGCAGTCCATTGAACAAGCAGTGATTTCATGAGAGGGCGTAGGAACAGGCTGCATTAGAATTAAGCACGCACATTTATTAGCGCAGAGTTTATTTTTTCTCAAGATGGACTCCAAGGAACTGGAAAGGTTCGAGAGAGAGGCCGAGGATGCAATTAGGCACACGGGAAGCGCATTCCCTGTCTCTGAGACAAAATCCCTGTCTCCAAAGGTGCTGGAGATTCTGGTAGAAAATGCAAGGACCGTAGGGGACATGAAGTACTCCTCTTCAGGTTCGGATTACACTGTTTCTTTTGCGTATATTGAGCTAAAGGAGCCGGATGGGCGGGTTGGCGTTTACGATGAGCTGCCCGATGACCTCGACATGGCAAAGGCCGAGACGGTGGCTTTCCTTGTGAGAGGTTTCCACAAGAACGAGCCCACTGAGGTGCAGTTCTACAAAGGAAAGATTGAGCTTAACAGGTCCAGGGAGTTCAAACACCTGATCAACTTTCAGCGCGCAGTTCTCATGAAGGGAGCCTGAAAATTTCACCGAAGGTGGGAGATGTCACTGGCGAACTGAAATCTTGCTACCGAGTGCGTTCTTGAGAACCGACAGGTATTCCTGGAATACCTCCACCTTGAGTTTTCCCGCTTTGTCGAAATTATCCCTGACAAGATCGTATTTCCTGTCTGTGTTTCCCATCACAAGCCTCAGATATGGGAGCGAAAAGAGCGACCCCCGGGAGAATTCAACCGAGACAATTCTGGAGTAGTCTATCTTCTCAACTTTCTGCGGGTTATTCTCCACAAATTCATGGAAATCCTGCTCTGCTGCCTTTCCTTCCTCAAGGGCCCTGGAAACGAGGCGCATTTGTATCCTGCTCTGCAGGGCATTTGAACTCGATCCGGGAGTAAGCTCTGCCCTTATGGAGTCAAGATCCAGGTTTTCTTTCTCCTCCTTCCTGTCAAGAACCTTTAGCGCATAGACGGAGGAGCCTGTGAATACAAGGTGAAACACAGTGTCCTTGTAATCGCTGCCATGTCTCAGTGCATTGTCTATTCCGCCGTGAATCTCCATGAGGCTCGAAGAGTGAGTCAGTTGGCTTAAATTTGCTCATGATAGGAATCGTGAAGTTTTCCCCCGGTTTTCACTGCGTTTGGAACTCCCGGATTAAAGTATATGCAGATACGGGATTTCCATTGCTTCCAAGAGTCTCGTCATGCAGGCAATAATATGAGGGTTAAACCAATGCCAAAAGGAGTTCGGATGGAATTCAGCTACTATGGAATAGACCACGTACAGATTGCGGCACCTGAAGGAGGAGAGGAAAAAGCAAGGGATTTTTTCAACGGAGTTCTGGGGATGGAAGAGATACCCAAGCCTGAAAATCTCAGGAAGAGGGGAGGTGTCTGGTTCAGATGCGGAGCGCACCAGATACACATAGGGATAGACAGTGACTTCAGGCCCTCCAGGAAGGGTCATCCTGCCATACATGTGAAAAATCTGGATGCCCTGAGGGAGCGTATCACTTCCAAGGGAATTGAGGTCAAAGAGGATGAGGTTCTCCCGGGTGCAAAGCGCTTCTACGTAGACGACCCTTTCGGCAACAGGATTGAGCTACTGGAACGGGAATGATGGGCGACCATTTCCAGGTGAGGCGCCGAAAAGCAAATTGACCGCAGCATGCCTTATGTACAGTAGAGTGTCTCCTGCCCCATGAACAGGAGCCTGTACGTCTTTTCAGGAAGCTTATTCCTTGTCTCGGGCATGGGGCTCTGGTTTCTTTTCACCATTGGAGATGCGTATTTTCCCGGATACAATGTACATTATGATGCCATAAGCCTCCTCGGTGAAACTACTGCCCCCACTGGCACTGGAGTGGATATAGTCTGGAGGGTATTATCCATAACATGGATTGTTGCGGTACTGCTTGCATTCGGGAAGAACAGGCCCTTGAAAAGGGGAACTTTTGCAAACATGCTGCCTGCATTGGGAATAGCATTGACAGGGTTCTTCCCTGGAAACGTTAACGGCGTGGTTCATTTTGTCGGGGCAGAACTCGCCTTCTATGGCGGGGCGATAGCACTGTCCTATGATGCTTTTGTCATGAAGGGCCCGTACAGGTACTTCTCGCTGGGGCTTGCCGCTATGATGTTCACAGGACTAGCTATCGCAGACTTCCCACACGATTTCTGGTCGCTTGCCCTTGGTCTGGGAGGCGGGGGAGTTGAGAGGCTCGTAGCGTACCCGCTTATAGCATGGGCAATAGGTATTGGAGGCACTCTACTCGGCTCGCATTCCCAGGTCAGAGCCATGGAGACTGTTGAGTCTACATGATAATTGCGGAAATCTCTAACCATATCTT
>JBJKRS010000028.1:0-8754 GCA_046704525.1 Thermoplasmataceae archaeon | reverse complement strand
CAGGAAGGGTCCTGTCCATTCGCCTGAAGGACCTTGAGGCGGAAGGTTTCATAGAGGTTGTTGAAAGGGATGTGAATTATTCGAAGTGGGATCTGACCGAGAAGGGGGAGGATGCGCTCCCAGTGCTCATGCTACTTGCTGGTTTTGGATCAAAGTGGTATCCTGAAAAAGTGTTCAGGGACGGTGCCAGGAGATCACTGGCGGAAGTATTTGAGGAGTCATATGTGAAGAAGATCATGGACAGGTTTTCCTGAGTCCATTACCTAGACAAATATCCAAGGAAAAGCCTGTAGGGGTGACCTTCAGATTTCCCCTGTAATGACTGCAGCGCTTGGCCTGCCCTTTCCGCTCTCCTGTCGAACTCCATGAGCATTATTTGATCCTCCTTTTCCATGGCTGATCCGTATCACACTAATTCCCGCATCTCCGCGGTGGCGGGGGAGGGCAATTCCCTCGTCCCTGGCGTACCTCATGATTTCCGCCCCGTCTCTTCTCAGTTTCCAGACTTCACTCTGTCTCACACCATTTCTTATTTCAAATTCGAACATTGTGTTCATCTCATCATGAATATGGAATGATGGCGGATTTTGATTGAACCGACGCTTGAAGCCGTCTTATGACGGGGCAAAGTATATGGCTCCAGGTGGATTACAATTGCATGACTACCTGGGAAATATCGTTCAGGATAAAGTACGACTACCCCCTCATAAGAATGTCCGGGGATCATCCTGGTCTGAAAGTGTCCATGTGGTGCGTATGGGACAGGGAAATGATACACGTGCCAAATCCCGGTGGGGATCTGATGAGGGAGATTGACAACTACATAGGCGAGATAGGAAGGTCCATCGAGCATTACAAGGAGTCTTCAGACGGCTATGTTCTAACCCTGAAGTGTACCTGCGATCTCCAGAGGAGTGTATGGGAGATCTCGACAGAGAACCACTGTGTAGATGTGAACCCAGCTGTTTTCCTTGATGGGTGGGGGTACTTCAGGGTTATAAGCTTCAGCGAGGATGACATAAAGAAACTGTTTTCCGAGCTCTCCATGACTGGAGAGGTTGACTTGCTGAGCAAGAAGAAGCTCCACAGCGGGGCAATACCATCGACTGTGTGGACTGAGAGCTTTTTTTCAGGCCTCACAGAAAAGCAAATGGATGCGGTTGTGAAGGCATTCGATTATGGGTACTATTCCTCTCCACGCGGAATAACCACAGACTCTATAGCGACTAGCCTCGGTGTCTCAAGGTCAACATACGAAGAACACCTCAGAAAAGCTGAGAACAGGATAATGGACTCAATAATACCGTACTTGAAGCTATTCAGGGCCGGTTCAAGGAAGAAGGATGAGATCATGTCGCCAGGTGTGGCAATTGTGGAAGCAAGGAGCTGAAACACCTGAAAACAATTGATTTTCAAGATGCCGGCAGTGTAAAGACAACTCAAAGCCGCCTAGCCTTTTGAAGTCCATATGACATTCCACGTCCACAGACAATTTATGAACTATGCCTCTTTTTCTGCGAATCGTCCCGATTGATCCTGCTCAGACAAAAGCCGTTCATATGGCAAAATAGAGATGGTCAATTGCCGATGCGACTGCATCTGCCAGCAATGCGTGTGGTACTGACTGGTACGACAGCACCGAGAAAAAAGTATCATTGGACAAGATGAAATATCCAAAGATGCCAAGGATAAGGTGTAAATAAGCCTGGAGTCCAACGGACACCGTTTCTGACCCAGACACAGCACTGTCTAGACCAAGCGGTCAAGACAAAGGTGGCAGGGTATTCATCCACATTCCGTTCCATACTCCGGTGGCCGAAACGGCCAGCACCATTGCGACCGCGAGATAAACAGACCTTATTTTGCAGCATTGTTACACTTTATAAGAAGAATGGATCACAGGGCTGTCCCAGGATTCTCTGGACCCATATGAACAGGGATAGAATCTAATGAGAAAGCGGCGTGTTAGTCAGTTCCGCATGAATCACTTAACTGAGCATTGAAAATAGTGCCGTGAGCCGGGATCGAACCAGCGACCTCCAGATCTTCAGTCTGACGCTCTCCCAACGGAGCTATCACGGCTTGGATGTTGATACAGCCAGTTTATTTAATTGTTGGCAGAACCCCGTCTGATGGACGGCATCCCCGGCTCCTGTTAGTGAAGCCAGAACTGCGAAATCTATCCCTAGAACCGTCATGAAGTATAAAAACACCACACTGATCGCACTGAGGCGGAGATGGTGGTTTTCCAGTGTTCCATACGGTCAGTTATCAGGAGTTTGACAAGAAGGTCTTCATAATTCTTTCAGGCTCCGCCATGATCAATGCTACCCTTGCTCTTGTTATGATATCGCTGCCATTTCTGCTTCTCTCAATGAACCTGTCGTTCTCCCTAATGGGAGTCGTCGAGGCAGTAGGGCTCCTGACAAACTTTGCGGCGCGTGTTCCGGCCAAGATGTATGCTGAAACGAATGGATCCGAGTCTGGGATTTCTGCTGGCCTGATTGCAATGGGAGTGTCCATGTCCTTCCTTTTTCTGTCAAGGAACATTTCGCTCATAATTGCAGCTGTTTTCCTGATTAACGTATCATACACACTCTTCTACTACGGCATAAGGCCAAAGCTTTCGTGGAGGGTTCGTGACAGCAATGCCGACAAGGTCCCTTCTACCTATTCGCTTTTCAATGCCAGTGGACCCTTTGCAGCCCTTATTCTTGCCGGTCTTTACAGAGGAGCGGACATGAGGCCCCTCTATGGGGGAATCTCCCTTATCCTGTTACTTGCCGGTGTGCTCTCGCTTTTCTTTTTGATCTTCAACAAACCACAGAAACCTCCAGTTCCACTCTCTGCAAGGTTTAGAGAACTGGTCAAGAAGCCACTCCTGGCACTGAATGACCTTAGCATGATAGGGGAGAAGGATTTTCTTGTCGCGTACTCCATACTCCAGATTGTTACTGCCATGTCAATTGGATCCGTACTGGTATTCATGCCTGCGATGGCTATAGAGGACGGCCTTGGCAGATCAGAGATCTTTTTCCTCTTTGCATCGGTTGGCGTGGCATCATTTGGCCTGAAGTATGCCGGTCGCCTCCTGGTCAATGACCTTCTTGGAAGGGTGTTCTTTCTTCTCAGGCCCGTGGTCATGCTTTTCACACTGATTGTACTGTCGCTCGGTTACCATCAGGAGCTGTTCATCGCAGGTTTCTCGGTGACTGCACTCTGGTCATTTCTCGACCCGGGATCGCAGCGTTTTGCCATAAGCAGGTTCGAGGGTGCTGATCCAGAAAGAATCGCTTACCTCCTGTCTCTATTTTCAAGGCCCGTTGCGGTAATTGCGCCGCTCATGGGCGCGCTCCTGTGGTTGAGTTCACCAAGGCTGCTCTTTGCAGTGGCATTGATACCTGCGGTGATTGCGCTGCTGCTGGCCAACATAATGGTCAACAGGCCAGAAACGCTGAAGTTCTTCAGGCAGCGTCGCACAGACTGAAAAACTATAAATCCGGTTCCAATTATGATTCCGTATTATGATACCCGGAAAAATGAACAACAGGGAGATGAAGAGGATGATGGCCCAGATGGGCATCAAGTCTTCTGAAATGCCCGACGTCAAAACCGTGATTTTCGAAGGCGACGCAAAGAACTACATGGTCACTGACGCACAGGTCACAATGATTGAAGCTCAGGGGCAAAAGACCTTTCAGGTAATGGGCACGTTCAAGGAGGTCCCCAAGTCCCAGAAATCCTCAGGCCAGGCAGAATCGCCTGCATACAGCGATGATGACATCTCCCTGGTGATGGAGCAGGCACAGGTCGACAGGAAGAAGGCCATAGAGGCACTGGACAAAGCCCAGGGAGAGCCTGCTCAGGCGATCCTAGATCTGACTGGTCAATGACAAGGGATTACAGAGGCTCAATATCTGAGTACCTGCCCACAGATGAGGAGAGGGCCAAGCTCCATTCCATTTCTGAAAGGGCGTCCAGCAGGATCAGTGAGTACTGCAGAGAAAGGGGAATAACGGCTGACGCAGTGCTCGTTGGTTCAGTAGCCAAGGGAACCAACCTGAGAGGAGCTGACATAGACCTTTTCGTAAGATTTGACCAGTCCTATTCGAGAGGAGAAATGGAGAGGATAGGGCTTGAAATTGGCCATCACATGCTTAAGGACGGGCAGGAGAAATATGCAGAGCACCCTTACGTTACAGGAAATATTGATGGTGTTAAGATCGACATAGTGCCCTGCTACAGGATATCCGAGGGACAGAAGAAGATCAGTTCAGTAGACAGGACTCCGCTACATACGGAGTACGTCAGGAGAAACCTGGACTCAGATGGCATATACGATGTCCTGCTGCTGAAAGTCTTTTCAAAGAGCATTGGCATATACGGGTCAGAGATCACTACCTCGGGCTTCTCAGGCTACATATGCGAGGTGCTAGTCATCTCATACGGCTCCTTTGAGAAAGTCATACGCGCCTTCGCATCGTGGAAGGGAAGATTCTACCTGGGCGAGGAAGGTAGTGCCGGCAAGTTCAGGGAGCAGGTGGTCATAGTAGACCCCGTAGATCCTGACAGAAATGCTGCGGCTGCAATAAGTACTGAAAGCCTCTCCAAAATGAAGGTTGCATCCAAGCTCTTCCTCAGGACTGGCGGAAATGAGTTCCTGAGCCTCGATAAGCCTCCGAAGAAGTACAGGAATGTTGACAGGGGAACTGCAATCAGGATTTTTTCGGTGCCCAGGCCCGACCTGACTGATGATGTGGTCTATCCACAGGCGCTCAGGATGCAGAACTCCATATGGACAGTGCTCGAGCAGGAAGGTTACGAGCCCTTGGATTGCGAGGTTGAGCTCACTGATGAGGTGAGGGTGCTCATAGAATGCAGGAGGGAGAGTCCGCCAGCTTTCGTGAGGCATCAGGGACCTCCAGCCGATTCCGACAATTCCCTGGATTTCATAGACAAGTGGAAGGGAAAGGATGTCCTCAGGGGGCCATACATCAAGGGAGACCGCCTTTACGTAGACCTGAAGGGGGGGAAAAAGACCATTGAAGAGACTGTCCCAAGGATGATAGGAGCATTGAACATCGGCAAGAGCCTCAACCAGTTCAAGTCAAAACTGAAAATCGAGAAGCCGAACATGGATGACGATGATTCGCTGGTGAAGAAGTTCCTTTCGCGTGGCCTTTTCTGACTTACCCTCCTGAGAAGACTTCCAGGAATACGACTTCATCGCTGTCTGTGACGATCGATTCATCAGTGGCGGGAGACCCATTGAGGAGGGAGACGTACTGGTCCTCCCTGAGCTTCAGTGATTTCCTGAGCTCTCCGAGGCTCATGCTGCTTTCAATCTCTTTCTTCATGCTGTCCCTCCCCACTACTTTTACCGGCACCAGCTCACCCTCTTAGCTCGCATAAGCAGTACTTCGATCCGTTTCGCCTATAATGCGTTTTCCAGATCGAACAGCAGATTCTGCTGATGAGCAAACCAGTGTGATGCACATTTCTTGAATGGATATGTTTAAAACGGAGCAGAGGCGCCCAGGACCTCATTGGACATGTCTTGATGCTTTCACGTGATGCCTTAAAAGGACCGGTGGAAATCGCCAAGGATAGTTGAAATAGTGTCAAGGGTTATATTCCATTCATGCCGAATGATTTGAGCATCAGGAACCTTCTGGACAGGAATCATCCACTGACGCCTCTTTCTAACAGGGTACTTTTCACATCACTGATTTTTCTTGTGAGCATATTCATAGCTACTTTCATAATTGAACTGTCAGAAGGCTGGACCTTTGTGAACTCGTTCTATTACATAGCACTCATCACGACTACAAACGGGGCACCATTTCAGCCCACATCCTGGGCTGTCAAGATATTCACATCACTCTGGGCCTATTTCTCTTTCATACTGTTGGCTACCATAGTCGTGAATGCCTTCGGTCCACTGGTGGGCCATCTAATCAGGGATGGGGGGAACTATTTCACGAAAGTGGAAGAAAAGGTAGAGAATGTCGAAAAACTGGAAAGAACAAGAACCCCATGAGCTCGGGCATAAGCCTGATATCTCCGCTTCCGGGTTGGATTGAGGAATGGCTCAATTGCCCAGTTATTACGGGAAAAAGATCAGAGTTGCTCCCGGTTTTTATGACAGATTTCTTCATCTTTAAGAATAGTTAAATACCATAATGTTAGTATATTCCTATTGGGATTACACATGCTTTCCAATAGAAACCTTCATTCTCTGACCGTCTGCCCTCCCGCAGTTCTTATTGCGCTCCTGATGCTTTTTTCCTCCGCGGGAATTGGAGTTGCACATGGCAAGACGGTCAGCACCAATCAAGCCAGCCCGTATGTTGGAACCGGACTTTCCCCTCTGGCTGCTGTTCCGGCAGCAGCTGGTTCCGTGAATTCCAACATTTCCGGAATCTACCATGGTGACGCAAAGGTGATGGTCACGTTCAATTTGTCCGATCCAGCAGGACTGTCGCTTTTCCTTAAAAATGTGGAAAATCCTTCAAGCCCAATGTACCGCCACTATCTCACTGCTAAGCAGTTTGCCTCTGATTTTTCAGTACAGCCCTCCGTGTATGATACGGCAGCAGCCTACTTCTCGTCATTCTTGGGTCTGACCGTGAAGAAGTACCCTGACAGGCTCTCAATACTTGTCACTGGCAGCGCATCTTCCATTGGCCAGGCTTTCCACACCGAGCTCGGAACCGGTGCTGGCGGTGCATACCACGCCACAGCTCAGCCCATGTTGCCTGCGAGCATAGCCGGCTCAGTATCGGCTGTGACAGGACTTACCAACAGCCCTATTCAGGTAAACACACAGGTGGGGCATGCCACTGGTTCTATAGCCGGTAATTCACAGCCTTCCCCAGGCGAATACCCACAGCCAGTTGTCTACCTGAACACCCAGTACGACTTCGGTTCGGATTTCCAGGTAGCTTACCAGGAGAATCCACTATTCAGAATCGCTTATCCCACAAATGAATTGATAGTTACAATGCTGTGGTCAGGATTCAATTACTCAGGACAGTCTGTGGGCCCATTCTACCCCAAAGACATTTATGCGTACTACAATGCATCTCTTCCTGCTGGTGAGCCCCACCCAACTATTCACGCGGTTCCTCTCAACGGCGCACCTCTCCCTGGCATATCTTCAACATACGATATCTCCGGCGCCAGCCTTGAGAACACTCTGGATCTGGAGATGGCAGGAAGCACGGCCCCTGGATCAAACATTTACAACGTCTATTCGCCAACGCCCACCCTGATCAATTTGGATTCTCAATTCGCTTTCGTCCTCAACCCCAACTCCTCATACCCGATGCTCAACCATGTTTCCGTAATTTCCAACTCGTGGGGGTCCTATGACCACAAGGACACTGCGTTCATGCAGTACATGCAGGAAGCAGCAGCCAGAGGAATCTCCGTTCTGGCCAGCAGTGGTGATTCTGCGTCTTCGCCCAACAGTTCATACTACTTCGGTGGACCAGACCAGCAATGGTTTCCCTCAGCCATGGCATACAACACCTTCGGTGTTACATCCGTAGGAGGAACCAACGTGACTCTTTCGCCGGATCTGCACATCCAGGACCAGACGGGGTGGTTCATGTCTCCTTCGTATATTGCCGGCGGGCCGATTGGGAGCACTGGGGGGATAAGCACTGTTTACCAGGAGCCGGTGTGGCAGAGGCTTTCGCCTGCAAATAATATCATACAGAACAATGGTAGAGGAGCACCAGACATAGCTGGAACAGCAAACCACACGCTGATCTATCTGACAGTCTTCGGATACAGCTATTACAACGACCCGTACTTCTACTATGCGTGGGGGACAAGTGTCGCGAGTCCGTTATATGCAGGAATGGTGGCCGAAATTAATGCTGTCCTGAGTCATTTTGGAATGGGTGACCTGGGGTACCTCAACCCTCTGATTTACAGACTGGCCGATATTCAGTTCGCGTCGACCTATATGCACTCCCACAATGGTTTCGGGCCGTTCCAGTACAGGGGATTCCATGGATTCTTCTACGATCCATTCGAATCTGTAAATTACGGGCACAACGTGCTTTACGAGGACCAATATGGATATGACCTTGTTACAGGGTGGGGCTCGCTGAATGCCCTGAACTTCACCCTGAATGCCGCATTTTCTGTGGGTTACCCCAGCCACTTCCGGTCGGGTTACAACCGCTAAGCAAATGAGGACCCTATCCTCCCACTTTTTTTAATTCCTCAACAATTTCCTTGTACTGTCTTGTAACCAGGCAAGTGCCATATTGCTTCAAGTTCCAGTGACAGCCCCGGACAGATTCGAACTGTCGTCATCGGATCCAAAGTCCGGTATGCTTGGCCACTACACCACGGGGCTCTCTGGTGACATATTCCTTTCAAGGTTTAATTTTTGGGTAGCTTCCACGACAGTGGCATGGCTCATTACTGGACGGTATTAACTAACTTTGTTAACCCTTATGTTAAAATAATAACCACCGCTTTTCCGAAACAGGAAGTGAAAAAAGTGAACGAATACATGATAAGAAACGGCATATCCGAGAGTATATTCCTCGGGCACATCACGCATGAAAAGTCTGTAAGCGATATATCTCGGAAAAAACTCTTCGCCAGGAAAGTTGCTCTCAGACGTACAAGAAAAATTTCAGGGCTCAGGGTATGCAGGAGATACAGGGTAAGCTTCCTATTCAGTGGAAACTGCCCCTGCTTTTCCGCCAAGTGCAACTCTTACTGATTCGG
>JBJKRS010000027.1:0-5147 GCA_046704525.1 Thermoplasmataceae archaeon | reverse complement strand
CCGGACCTGGTAAACTAATATGGATAAATTATCCTTAGGTAGTTATATATCTAAACGACGTAAAAGACCGTTATACATGAACAATAGAAGACTTGTTTTGACTCTATCTGTCCTAGTAGCAACTGTGATGGTGTTCTCGTCTTTCACAATTCTTGCGGAGATGGCACCCCAGTCCAGTGCAGCACAGGGCAGCAGCAACGTATCAGGAACGCCAGGTTCGATGCAGGCCGCCAGCCTGGCACAGCAGGGAGCAAACATCCTGAATAGCCTTCAGGGCAAGGGCATCCCAAGCAACTACATCTATATGCCCAGCTTCAGGATGCCGAGCATAAGCAACGGCAACATATCAGGCCCAAGCTATACAAGCGCACCCGCACCAATGGGTATCGGGACTTACGGGTTCTCAAACAACAGCGGTGTCATAGACCGTTATACACTCAATACGCCAAGCTTCATGGGGTCCGTTACATTCAACAACTTCTCCACCTTCTACCCGCTTGATGACGGACCAAACAGCGTCACTGTCCAGCTGAACTCCATCCTGAGCAACGTAACCCTCTTCGGTGTCTCTAACTACACTTTCTGGAACCAGAACGTCCTGTTCTATTCCGCCAGGACCAACACAGTGCAGTTCCTCGACAACATATGGAACTTCTCGAGCCCTCAGTTCGTGATGACTCCCAATGTGTTCAGCTCATACGGGGGCAACCTCGTGGCCCCGGAATTCTACTACGCAATCGGGCCGGCTTTCTCAGTGACCTATCCCTTCACAGTTACGTTCTACCTCAATTCCACCGTCATGAATGGAGACAACACCGTGTTTTTCAACTTCACTCTGAGTGATGCCAGTGGAAGCGTTTCCGGATCGTACGACCAAGTGCAGTTCAACTCGACATACGGCATGCCAGCAGGCTATTCTGCCCCGCAGGCAAATTATTACGTCACTTCGTCTGAACTCACTCCAACCGGCTTTATCCCGTACGACTCCGAAATCGACCTCGGGGGACCCGGAGGCGGAAGCACTGCAATGGTGTACGCGATAAACGCCACAATGAACCTGAAGTATCTCAATGGCGCAGACCAGTACGCAAATGTTCCGTCAGCATACAACGTTGGATCGGAGACTGGTGAGACCTCAACCGGCATAGCTGAGACATGGACACCAAATGGAGTTGCCCAACTCTCAGCGGGCCCTTCGTTTGTCTATGGAATGTGGAACGTATCGCAGGTCAACACTTTCCAGCACTTCTCTGGAAGCGTTAACCCACCCAATGCTTTCATGTTCGTGAGCCCTGGAACCGTGTTCAGCACGACACTGTCTTCCTGGAGCCCACTGTCTGAGGCAGGGACTTATTCATTCTCGCTGCCAAGCGGTTCATACAGCACATCCATACTGATGAGCAACAGGGACCCTGTCAGCGGAATGCTGATGCCTGGAAGCCCCCAGTCCACGAACATGAACGTTGATTTCTCCCAGGGTGTATATACGCCGCTGTATGCGTTCGGTAACAGCCAGCTCCAGTTCATCTCGTTCTGGGGTCACGGAACAAAACACAGTCCTTACATGATATACAACAACCCGTCTCCTTCAGGATATCTGGACCCCATATTCTCGACATTCAACGACTACATGTTCCCGCAGTTCTCAGGCGTCTTGCTGCATGGCACAGATGCCTATGTGGTGATGCAGAACATGCCTTCGCTGAGCGTCCAGTATACCCTGTCCGGGCAGACTGCTTTCCTCAGCCACTACGGTGTAGAGTACACGACAAACCAGATAGGATATGTGCTCTACCAGGCCCAGAATGTAATGCTTACGCATTCTGCCATTAGCGGCTGGTTTGCTAACACACTGACCACGTTCCCTGTTGCAAACGTGCTTCTGTGGAATTCCCAGAACGACCAGATTGCGTACAACACCTTCACCACCATGGACAGCTCAATGCTGATTTACAACATGCATGGCCAGAAGGGCGGCAACTCTGTCTACGGCAATGCTTTCGTGCAGGATTCTAACCTGAATCTTACCAGATACGCAGGCATAGCAATAGACACGTCGTTCGGCACAAACCCGTACGGTCCGGTGGGCCTGACCATGTACAGCTCGTTCAACTCCATCAACGGAAACTTCTTTGCTGTATTCGATACGGCAGTGAGTCCATTCTACAGCATATACAGCGGACTGTACGCCCAGTACCTGAACAACTGGAACGGCAACTTCTGGTGGAACTATGTCCCGCAGAATCCCGGGCACGGGCATGAGCACGATGACCACGGATATCATGGAAGCTATTCCGGGCATGGCCAGAATCTCTACAACAACTCCGGCCTGATCTCATATGGAGGAGACCACCATCCAATTACCTTCAGGGGATACAATCCGGGGGCTTTCTACTATATGGTCACCAATTTCCTGAGAAACTGATGCCGTAGGCATCAGCCACAAAATTTTTCTTTTTTTAATTTTCACTGTCGCATCAGCACATCATCGATTCCGCTTGAAATTGGGTTTTCCGAAATATTTCGTGCCCTGTGACAACATACACTTGTATATGTCAGGAAGATTACACCGGTAAAAAGAAAGAGGCAGTTACATGGTTGCACCTGAGGGGAGAGGCAAGAAAGGCAAGAGTGGGAGAAAGTCATTCCTGTGGGTATTCCTGCTTACCATGCTCTTTGGAGCCTGGCTCCTGGTATCTTCTGTGAACAGCTCATTTAACAGTGGCATTCCTGTTACCGGACTGAACTTGAACTACATTGTCACTGGATTCCATTCGATCATCGGCAACGCAGCAAGCCTGCTGTCAAATGCAATCTCCACGATGAGAAAAAGCATAGGCAGCAATGCAAATAATGTAAGGTTGCTGGCAGCACCCATTGCGGCGACTGGTATGATTCCCCTCTACCTCCTGGCAAAGAAGGGTAGTGGAAGTGGAGGTTTCGGGTTTTTCATGTCAATTGTTTACCTCCTTTACGTTACACTCATTGCACCAACCTGGTTTGGCCTCGCCTATCTTGCAATGCTTCCCACAATGGCACTATGGGGATTTGCATTTTATGCCTACGGCAGAAAAGTCTTCGCCTATCTCTTCCTCCTCGGGACAGCATTCGTCAACCCGCTGGCTTCTGGCATTGTTCTGGCATTCTCCATTGCAGTATTCTACAAGAGTTGGGATGAAGGGAACCAGGGCATACCTTCCAATCTTTTCAGCATCTCCCTAGAAGGCATCTCCGGGTTTGTATTCATCATATTCTTCCTGAAGTACTCGTACAGGTTTTTCATTGACCCGTCTCTTGTTTACAATGCAAACCAGAATGTCCTCGCGACCCTTGGATCGTCCCACCTCAACGTGTCCCTTACAAACTTCTTTGCCAATGTGATGCCCGTCGTGCCGGAATTCACCAGCCAGGGAGGTCTCATTCTCAGCCTTGTGGTGATAGGTGTATTTGGAATTATAGGTGCACTGAGCAGGCTTGCTCTCAAGAGAGTTGGAACACCTGAGCCATGACCTTGTATCGAAAATTCCACGCAGGGACATAGCAATTTTTATGCGACCTACAACGATACCTCTTCGGATCAAGGATTCCAGTTTGAATGTGGTGAAATCAAATGAATTTGCTGGATACAACATTAAGAATCACAGGTGCGGTCCTCGTAGTACAGCTGCTCCTGGGTGGCCTTGTGACATTCAATTACATTTCTGTAGACTATCACATTGCAGTCGGACTGACACTGTTCGCACTCTCCATCATCGTACTGGCAATTTCATTCATTTCCAAGCCGACACACAAGAGAATACAGGGAATGTCAATAGGCGTAGTTCTCCTGCTCGTGATTCAGATAGCCCTGGGCTTCGACACTCTGCACACCGGCAGCCAGGCGGTTGCATACCTTCACTTTGTTAACGCCCTAATCATATACGGACTCATACTTACCGAGTCAATGGTCGCATCAAGGCTAAGGAAGGAGAATTCCAGAGCTTCACCATCTGCATAATTCTGAACCCGGAAGTGTATTCTCCTTTACAGCTCAATGGACAGTAGAAGGAGTATGCGAGCCTATTTTGCGTAAAGGAGCAACACCTTTTTAGAGATTCAACCGTTCAGTTTTCATTGGACAATAGGAAGCTGGCAGCTGTCTTCATCGACTTTGAAAACTTCTTCTACTCTTTGACAAATTTGCACGGCCTCTCATTCGAGAGTGCGAGCAGCAAGGCTACAACCATGATAGGAAGAGTCCTGGATGAACTGTCACCCAAAGTTGGTGATTTTATCATAAGGCAGGCTTTCGCAGACTGGACACACATGCCCGAGGCCAAGATAGAGCTGCAGAAAATGGGCATCAGGATCGTCGATGTTCTTGCCACCCAGTACAAGAACAGCGCTGACATTGAACTGTCCCTGTCGGTTCAGGAGGCGGTGATTACCAGGACTGATATTGACACGATCGTCATCTTCGCAGGGGACCGCGATTATATGCCTGTTGCTCTCAGGGCCAGGGAAAAAGGCAGGCAGCTTCACTTTGTTGGATTCAGGGAAAGCCTTTCAGGAGACTTGAAGAAACTGGTGGGGGAAGGGCATTACTCCTTTGTGGACACAGACAGCGTAACTGAACCACATAATGGAAATGATCCTCTCGGTGAGGAAGTGACCTCCATTTCAAACCTCACAAGAAACCAGCAGAAAGCCCTGGAAGCAGCCATTCTATCATTTGACAGGGACAAGGCACGGTACGGCACTGTGAAGCTCAAGGAATTCATTGTCGGACCGTTAGCGGTTGCACTCCCGCAACTGGACCACATCCACAGGAAAGATGTCTTCCAGTCACTTGTGGACCTGAAGATCATCAAGACTGAACAGCGGAATCCTTCAGTAACATTCTCTGACACATATCCATTCACGGTTTTCAAGGTGGAGGAAGCAAATTCAACGGTCAAGAAGGTGAGGAAGAACCTCGACGAGGGAAAGGAGCTACTTTCCAGGGCTCTTCAGGAACTCAGAAAGAAGAACGAGTTTGCAACGGGATCTTCAATAGGGATCGGTTTGAGGAAACTCGACGCTGACATTGACTTTGAGAAGTTCGGATGCCAGTCGCTTTCTGAATTCATAAAAAGGTATCCGGACCTTGTGCAGCTCACTGATCAGAA
>JBJKRS010000026.1:0-4115 GCA_046704525.1 Thermoplasmataceae archaeon | reverse complement strand
AATTAGTATTTAAGGTCTTTCGATTTATGAAATAAATAATGGAGAGATATACAGGTAAAACCCCCAGAGGAAGTCCAATCAAACAACACGTTATGGACCCATAAAGACAGTGTTTAAAATTCTACAGGAAGAAGAGAAAGTTTTGGCATGGGTTGACACATTTGAGGAGTACTAAGAAGATACAGAAATTCGGTTGAAGATCTGAAAATCGATAACACCCCTTTAGGTTTTTATTTAATGATACTTGACAGAGAATGGAATACACAAAAGTCTGGAGGCGTTTTTAGGGGAAATCCCATGGTTCCGCGGTTGAGGAGACCCAAAGATAGGCTCAAGTTTAGTCAATCCAAGATATTGACTATTGGTTTGTGGCTTCGAGCAATAGGTTGTAGATAATTGCATCTATTTAACGTCAGGAAAAAAAAATTTTGGTGAAGTTAATTCTTCTTGAAGTTTTCTGAATAAAGAATAAATGATACCAGTCCAGATTTTCCGAGTGGTTTAATCTCTTTAGTCAAGCCATCCGTTTTCAGGTTCAGAGAACTCGATTCCGATATGGTGTGCCTCCTGAGGATTGGCAGTTTACCAGGATACTGATTCCTGTCCAGATCGAATATGATTAACCTTCCTGAATCTGACAGGTACCTGGAAAGATTCTCCAGGGAAGATGCCTGCTCCTTCCAGTGGTGGAATGAGAGCGATGAGACAATCAGGTCAAACTTTGCCTGGAAAGGAATGTCTCTGCTGCTCCCCTGGGCAATGGTTATTCTGTCCTGCAATCCGTTCCTGGCTATTTTCCCGTTGGCTGCCTTCACCATTCCCGGGGAAGGATCTACTCCGAATAGCCTGACAGATGTGTTTTTAGATGCTATGTGGACTAGTATGTCCCCTGGTCCGCACCCAATATCCATAATGGACTCTGGTGAAAATTTCAGGATCTCATCCACAATTGACCTGTAATACTTCCAGTAGTGCAGGCCTGACAACCTGGAATAAAATTTGGAAGAACAGGTTCCAAACCGCTCCTCTCCCTTAAGATAGTATGATGTTGCTTCCATGCTCTTCCCTACTCTTGGAGGACACTTTTAGCTAAAGTGCCCTGGTTATCTCGTACACCCTGTTCTTCGTTGGCGGGTTTACTTTTCCAACAAGTTCTGCGAGGGATTTGGCATCTGGTGCATCCCAGTTGCATACTGCCCTGTTCTCACCGTTCAATACGAGTACTGACTTGAGGTTGAATCCCTCCGGAAGTGAGCCATTTTTCTGCATCCCTATGATGTCTCCAACGACCTTCATTACATTTTCGCTGTTCCTGTTCTTCCATTCATGTTCTACAACCAGTTCTGTCATAGTTATCCGCTTATGATTTGATGAAAGGTCATATATTTGCTACCGTTCTAGAATGGTAGTATGGAAGAAGTTGAACTTAGATTTGTGAACTCAACACTGTTCTGCCAGTTTTCAAAGGAATTTCCTGATATTACAATATTCAGGTGGTGCAGCTCCATTGTGGACTATGTTGAGTTTTATGGAAAAGACAGTGATGTCAGGGAAGCTTCAGAAAGGCTGAAACAGATAACTGAGAACATCAACAGTACGGTCGTGGCTTCAGGCAACCTGGATAACCATCTGTCCACCGGCATATCTTGCAGGTGCACAACCAATAATTCCACCATAAGGCTTGCAGAATCAATGAATCTGCTTTGGGAAGCTCCGGCGGTATATTCAAGAGGAGAAGAAAGGTTGCGGCTCATATCGTTTGCATCAGGTGATCTGGACGAATTTTTCCGGGAAGCATCCTTGGAAGGGGAAGTGGAAATTCTCAGGAAAAGGAAAATTGAACCTGATTCCCTGAGGGATGTCTACAGTATATCGCTGAGGGACCTTTTCAGTGATCTCTCCATCAAGCAGGTGCAATACCTCAGGGAGGCCATTAGCAAGGGATTTTTTTCCACGCCCAGAAGAATGAGGGTTGAGGAAATGGCGAGGTCACATGGACTTTCCAAGTCAACAATGCAGGAACATTTAAACAAGGCCCGGAACAAGCTCATACAGGCCATAGAGCCCTACCTGTCGCTCTACATCCATTCGGATCCCCTGTTTGATTCCAAACGTGAGGCTGAACCCTGATCTGTCTGTCTGGAAAATCCATCAATAAGATGTGTTTACTTCAGTTCGGGAATCCTTCCTTCATGGTTGGTTATTTCTGATCTGATTTTTTCCGCCACCAGTTCGAGTTCATCCCCTTTGACTTCCCTTCTGCTCCATTCCAGCCTGCGGTCACATACCCTCGGTATTATATGCAGGTGATAATGGAATACTTTCTGGTTTGCACAAGCACCATTGTTCTGCCCAATGTTGACAGCTTCAGCGCCAACGGCCCTTACAATTGCGGGAGTAAGTTTCTTGGCGACCCTCTGCAGTTCCAGGTAGGTCCACTCCTCGATATCCATTATATTCTCATAATGTTCCTTGGGAATTACGAGGACATGCCCTGCTTCAACCGGTGCGATGTCCATGAATGCAACGACATTGTTGTTCTCGAATACCAGGGACGCATTGCCATTCTTTACAATTTCCCGGCAGAAGACACAGTCCTCCTTATACATGGTGACAATATTCATAACAGGAATTAAAAACTATTCAGCCTGCCCCGCCAAATCTCCTTTGAAGGATTGCATGCCCTATTTTTGAGGAATAATTCGCCAAACTCAAATACAGAGGTGCAATCTCAAATCATGCCTTCAGGAACAATCAAGATGAACAAGCCACCACCGCAGCCCATTGTTGGCCCACCCCCGAAATCAACCAAGTACAAGGGTGTGAAGCACACAATAATGGTTATGAGCGGAAAGGGAGGCGTCGGAAAATCAACAGTTTCAGTCAATCTTTCAGTAACACTTGCCAAGAAATTCAAGGTAGGCCTCATAGATGCAGATATAAACGGCCCGGACGACCCCAAGATGCTGGGCGTTTCCGATGCTGAGATAGGTGCCAACGATGAGGGGATCATACCCGTTCCATCAAAGTACGGCGTGGATGTCATCTCAATGGCATTCCTGCTTCCCAGCGAGGACACGGCAGTTATCTGGAGAGGTGCACTCAGGCACAAGGCAATCCAGCAATTTCTTGAAGATGTGAACTGGGGCGAACGTGATTTTATTATACTTGACATGCCACCGGGCACAGGCGATGAGGGCCTCACGGTTGCGCAACTGGTCCCGGAAGTGGAGGGAGTTGTTATAGTTGTCACTCCACAGGATGTTGCATTGCTTGACGCCAAAAAAGCCATTAACTTTGCAAGTCAGATGAAGCTCCCGGTTCTTGGAATCGTGGAGAACATGAGTGGATTTGTCTGCCCCCACTGCGGCGAAACCGTAGATATTTTCAAGAAGGGTGGAGGTGAGGAAGCTGCAAAGACTTACGGAGTTCCTTTCCTTGGGAGAATACCACTGATACCTGAAGTGGTCCAGAACGCAGATGATGGAATCCCGTCAGCTGCCTCCAACGAAGTTGTTGGAAAGGTTTTTGAAGAAATTACAGAAAAAATGATTGAGGCAATTAACAGTAAGCACTGAACTGCCTCGAACCATTTTCCACATTTCTTTTTTTCCAAAAATTAGCTTAACTCTGTTATTTTGAATTTATTTAGAAATATTTAAATATAGTTATATAGTATTTTCAGATAATATGGCTTTGCCGCTTGAACCTGATAAGCCTGATCAGAGCAATGGACAGCAGGAAAGCGAGGAATTCAGGAGGGGGTACGAGTCCGGCAAGAACTGGGCTTCGTACAACAATGAAACGGGAAAGGCTGTTGATCGGACAAAAACAGGGCTTGGCCTTTTCATAGCAGGGCTGGCCCTTCTCTGGATACCATACATCCAGTATCTTGGCACCCTGTTACTTTTCATCGGAGCAATACTACTAATCCTGGGCAGAATTGCATTCAGCGATAAGCATCGCATCTATGTGGGAGCCAGCGTCCTGGTTTACATAATTACTTTCTTTGCCGCCATTGTGATCACGCTCTCATTAGCTGGCAGTATTTTATCAGGAAGTGCCAATACAGCAAGTTCATTCATAGCACTCTTCAGGAACTCCATAATAGCATT
>JBJKRS010000025.1:0-4610 GCA_046704525.1 Thermoplasmataceae archaeon | reverse complement strand
GGCTAGCATTGGATGCAAAGAAAGAGTACACATTCATAAGCGTTCCAAGGGTCTTGCTTGAAATTTCAGTTATCAGTTTCTTATCTATAGACTTGGCTTTCCATGGTGCGCCTGTGAGGAAGAAAAGACGCATAGGGTCCGGTCCTATCTCTTTCACGAAGTCAAGTGCGAAAACGGAATTCCCCTTGCTCTTGCTCATCTTTCTACCCTGCTCGTCCAGAACGAAATCTATGGTAAGGGCGTTCTTGTATGCATTTTTGTCGAACAGGTGTTATGATATGAGATGCAGGGTGAAATACCATCCGCGAGTCTGATCTATCGCCTCTGTTATGAAGTCGATGGGGAAATTCCTGCCAGGTGAGAACTCCTTCTCAAAGGGATAATGCATTGCCGCATACGTTGAACTCCCAGAGTCGAACCATGTGTCTATCACGTAGGGTTCTCTGGTCATTTGTTCGCCACATTCCCGGCATTTCAGGGTGACATTATCTATGAAGGGCCTGTGCAGGTCTTCCGGCACTTCTCCTCCGTTGTCTGAAAGGTCCTTTTTGCTGCCTGCCACGAAATAGTGGCCACTGATACATTTCCATACCGGAAGTGGAGTCCCCCAGTATCTGTTCCTGCTCAATGCCCAGTCTTTGGCTTCAGCAAGGAAGTTTCCGAATCTGCCCTCCTTCAGGTGATCCGGAAACCAGTTAATTTTCTCATTGTTGGCAATAAGCTTGTCTCTTATTGTGGAAACCTGTATGAACCAGGCCTCCAGGGGGTAGTACAGCAATGGCGTACCGCATCTGTAACAGAACGGATAGGTATGTTCCACCTTCTCGCTCTTGTACACCATGCCGTTTGTCTTCAGGTACTTGAGGATCTCGACATCTGCATCCTTGACAAACAGGCCATTCCAGGGTAGCTTCTCATCATCAAATTTTCCGGAGAGGTTTACGGGGTTGATTATCTCTACTCCCATTCTCTTCCCGACATCAAAGTCGTCAGCTCCAAAGGCTGGTGAAGTGTGAACAACCCCGGTCCCTTCGGTGACAACAACATGTGAACCTGACACCACCTTCATTGTGTTTTGTGGCGCATCAAGGAAAGTTATGAGCTGATCATACTCTTTGCCTTCCAGTTCACTACCTCTGAACTTCTTGATGAATTCATACCCTTCACCGAACACCCTTTCAACCATCTGAGAAGCTAGATAGAAGTATTCTCCCCCGTGTTCTATCAGTGAATATTCTACGTCCGGGTTGACTGAAAGGAATTCATTGGCCGGAAGTGTCCACGGTGTAGTTGTCCAGGCAAGGAAGTAGGTACTGTCACTGCCCTTCTCCCTGAATTTGACATATACAGATGGGTCTCTGACTTCATCATATCCCTGTGAGACCTCGTGTGAACTCAGTGAAGTTTCACATCTGGGGCAGTATGGCACTATCTTGTAGTCCTTGATAAGCAAACCTCTGTCGAACATTGTTTTCAGTGCCCACCACTCGCTCTCGATGTAATCATTCCTCAGCGTTATGTAAGCAGAGTCATGGTCGATCCAGAATCCCAGCAGATCGTCAACCCTCATCCATTCGTCTATGTATCTGAATATGCTCTCACGGCAGTATTCGTTGAACTTGTCTATGCCGAAATCCTCTATCTCCTTCTTAGTCTTGAAGCCGAAGTGTTTCTCGGCCTCCAGTTCAACCGGCAGGCCGTGACAGTCCCAACCTGCTGAACGGCGTTGCAAGTTATATCCGCGCATGTATCTGTAGCGTAGGACTGTGTCTTTCACAGTCCTCGTCATGGCGTGACCGACATGCGGTCTGCCATTTGCAGTTGGCGGACCTTCCAGGAATACAAAATTCTTGCCGTCCCTTTCTGTGCGGAGAATTCTCTCCTTGATCTCCATATCTTTCCATTTCTTCAGGACATCTTCGGCGAGATCGAAAAAAGATTTTCCAGTGTCTGGCTTCCTGTAGGTCAATTTAGTCATTTGCTACTCTTCCCAAAGCAGTAAAGACTATTTATCAGTTTCTTGGCTGTGGAGCGGCTCAGGAAGACTATTTTGAAAAAAGTGTTGTGTAGTTGGGACGCGAAAATCAGGCTTGCACCAGTGCCACCTTGGGAAGGTGCCCGTATTTCTTCCTGTATTTCTTAATGAGTTTCTGCTCCTTTCTGATAATCCAGTCCAGGTAATACCCATAGAGGTCCGGATCTTCCTCACGGAGTCGCAGGATTCCAATTTTCTCTCTAGCCAGCGTGTCTATGTCATTCAGAAGCGTATACTTGTCATACATCATTTAGAGTCCCTTTCCTTGTATGATCTATCAACTTCGCCTGTTATGATAATTTTTTCACCAAAGGCAAAAATGTAAAACTGGCTATTTTCAAGGTTCTGCCTGCAATATCTGAAAGGTCTGCTTCTCGCGAAATTTCGTTTTCGGTACTGTCCGCAGGTAGATTTATCTCTTCGAAACATGCTCTTAGGGTTGCGAAATTTTCGTGAAACTTTGATAAACGGGCATTTTATGGGGCCGCAAAGTTGTCAGACATTGGCGGCACTATATTTTTCATGCTATACTTGTTCTTGTATATAACTCAAAATATTTATAAACCAGGTCTCGTTTTATAATTATGTTTAAGGATTTTTTGCACAGGATATCTGTTTCAGTCAAGGAAGAGACGGGCAGAATAAAGGCTGTTATGCATGAGCAGTTCGATCCTGGAGCCCTTGAGCCCCAAAATAACCACTCACACCACAAGTAGAGGCCCGTCTCCTACCCTATTTTTCCAAGTTTGGGTTTTTCTGAAAAATGTTCGTACCCGGCTTCGGCAACGACTTCCCACCGCTCGCCGTCAAAAATCATGTTATCTCCATCCCACACTTGACCAATGATTGAGACGTTTATTCCTTCAGATTCCATGCTTTCTATGAATTTGCCATAGTTTTCATTGTCTATGGTGAACAAAAGTTCATAGTCGCCACCGTATGAGAAAAGCAATTCTCTTAGGGACGCACCTGAAAGTTCAGCAGCTTTTTCAACATGGGGGTCAATAGGAGCAGAATCTTCGACAAGCTTGAATCCCAGGCCGTAATCCTGCTTCATCTGGCGCACGGAGGAGAAAATACCGTCCGAGAGGTCCATCATGAATCTCCCGCCATTTCTGCTGATCGCCTGTGCTTCCTGGATTCTGGCCTTTGCCCCCAGCATCATTTCTATACCCTTCTCGCGCTGGTAACCTGTTTCGTAATAGACATAACCAGACGCCGCTCTGCCGAGGTTATTTGTCACTCCAACGATGTGGCCACTCTTTATGTCCCCCCTCCTCCTGACGAGATCTGAAGTCTGATGGCCAACGGCCACCCCAGTCATTGAGAGAGTTGAACCCTCTTTGAAATCACCCCCTAAATGCTCCATTTCATGTTTCTTCAGCACTGATTCAACGCCTTGTTCAAATCCGGCGTAGTATGAGAAATCCGTTTCGGGCGGCGATATGTAGGCTGCCATGAACCCGTCCGGTACACCGGCCATTCCAGCAATGTCACTTATGGTAGTGTTGGCAAAGAAACTGCCGGACTGTTCTGCACTTGCCCCCGCTGGAATGTGGGTGGCCGGGGTAATGGAGTCAGCGGAAAGGAGGAAGAAACTTCCATCAAATGGGATTAGGGAACAGTCGTCTTTCTTGCTTTGACGTTTGTGCAGGGACATGAGAGAATCAATTGCTTTCCTCTCCCCCATCTCGTTGAGTTTCACGCACATGCTATGCAGGGCCCTGTGATTAATGTTTCTCGTTTTACCTTTCACAGGTAGCAGGAAGAGGAAGAAATCCGGTTTACAAGCCTCTTGTAGTCTGGCTGGAAAAGCATGCTGTCTTCAACTGACAGCCTCCTCCTGTATGATTCCCGGTTGTGCCCGTTGACATATTCTTCAAGCTCGGAGAAATCCTGGGAGAGTGAACATTTGAAAATCAGGTCCAGAAGGTCCCTGTCATGCTCCTCGTTATGAACTCCTCTTATCTTGTCTCCCCCAGTGGGGTAAGAGACAACCGGAACATCTGGATTTCTCGACCTCAGAAGGACCTCAGCCAGGCTCCAGAGCCTCGGCGGCCTGTAAAGCCCGGCCTTCCACAGCTTTTCCACCATGGTGTTTTTCTGTATGTTCATTGGATTGACTGACACATCATCTGAAAAGGGAAGCGAATCCCTCACCGAGGAAACTGCGTCGTCGATGGCTGAAAGCTCTGATACGAAAGGTGGCTTAAACAGCAAATAGGTCCTGAGCTCAAGACCAAGTTTTTTCAAAGCAGATGCAGAGTCCACGAATTTCCTGAAAGTGCTTCCCTTGTTGACCGAATACCTCATTAGGTAATCGTTAGAGCTTTCCAGTCCTATGGCAATGCGTGTCGGAACGTCATAGCCCGGGAGATTCGCCAAATTCTTTTCCGTAATGTACTCAGTTCTTGACTCTACGAGGACTTTCTCCACTTTTCCAGCAATGGATTCATAGAAGTACTCCCTGACCTCTATTGGTACCTCAACTGGATCAAGGAAGCTACCCGAAGTGAAGACCTTGAGCACCTTGGACCCTGATAGTGACTGGGCAGTATGGTCGATCTGCTTGTAC
>JBJKRS010000024.1:0-13947 GCA_046704525.1 Thermoplasmataceae archaeon | reverse complement strand
GCAGTACCGGACAACCGCCGTCGGATTTACCTACAATTCAGGAGGCATCCTGGGGTCATTTGCAAGCATTTTCATCGTCCTTACTGCATCAGGAATCAGCCTGACAGACGCCTGGAGCCTTAACCTGATTGTCGCGGGAATAGTCATGGTAGCTGCCATTGCACTGTCAAAAGAGACCTGGTCCTCCAGATCGAAAGAAATGAGAGACTTGATTGCCGAATAGTTTCTGGATTAAAAAATAAAAAGGGTTGGATTCAGAGTTGTGAGTACGCTTCCTGGACGTAATCAGCGAACTGGTCATCCGGATACGCACCAACAAACTGGACGCTCCCGTTTATCACTATGTGAGGAACGCTTGACACTCCTGCTTCCTCCGCCTCGTTGCTGAACTCCAGGGACTCGATCATCTCGCCGGTTATGTTCTTATTGACGAGCGCGAACTTGTGGGCAGTCCCCACCGCCTTGGGGCAGTATGGGCATGTAGGGGTGACATAGACTTGAATTTTCACGGGCTTGTCGATCTTTGATATGACCTCCATTGCCTTGGATGATATGTCGGCCTCTCCCTTGCTAACGTTCTTGAGGTCCTCCATGAGGGAGCCGAACTCATATCCTGACGGGAGGCCGTAGTACCTTATCCTTCCATCAGCCTCTCCGCTCTTTGCGACGACCGTTGCGGGATATTTCTCCACCCCGTACTGCTTTGCCTTCTCCTTGTCGTCCTCAAAAACATATGATACGAAGTTGATCTTGTCCGACAGCTCTGCAACCTCCTCTGCAAGCTGGACTGATTCCTTGCAGTACTTGCAGTCGGAGTCGTTTGATGTGAATACGACGAGATCGACCTTCTCGGTCATGTTCTTCTTGAATTCCTCAGTAAGATATTGCCTGTCTTCTTCTCTTATCAGAGCCATGTTTTGATAATTTTTCGCGGTTATTAAAACGTTCCTATACACTTTTGAGCATCATGCCAGCACCATATCTGCGTATGATCAAGCAGCTGCCTTGTTTCAGCACAATCTTACCATGATGTGAGGTTGGGTTCTGGATTAATTCCCCAATAGGTAGTGAATTACTTTCCAGATACCACATGCCGCTGGCTCACTTATTGCTTGTGCCTTTTTTCCTTGTTCACCCCTTCATAACTCTAAATACAGCCCAGAGCGCTGTGTATCTGTTCCTGATGGTGCCTGAAACACATTAAAGAATTCGGAAATGCAGTTTATTCTGCTTCAGCAAGAAATTGATTTCGTATCTCTGTCCCATTTGCTCTTCTGGGTTCCATTAGGATTGCGGGTACCGCTTTATATGCCGCCGAATGATAAAATTGAGGTAATTGCCTTGGAAATCATAAAGGAGGACATTATTATCCTCGGCGGTGGCATGGCCGGCCTCAGGGCAGCGATTGCCGCTGTGGAGAGCAGCAAGGGAATGACCGTCGGACTGGTGTCCAAGCTCTATCCGCTTCGTTCGCATTCGGTTGCAGCGGAAGGTGGGACAAGTGCGGTCCTTGATGAAAGAGACAGTTTTGAGCTGCACGCATACGACACGGTCAAGGGAAGCGACTACCTCGCTGACCAGGATGCAGTAGAGGATTTTGTGAGCATCGTGCCTGAGCAGATCTACGCTACAGACCACTGGGGGTGCCCATGGAGCAGGTCTGATGACGGCAGGATATCACAGCGTGATTTTGGCGGCCTGAGCTTTCCCCGTGCAGTCTTCGCCGCTGACAAGACAGGATTCCACGTAATGCAGACACTCTTCAGCAGGTGCATGATGTACGAGGGAATCCACTTCTACAATGAGTATTTCGCGACCTCCCTGATCATGGATGGCGGAAGGTTCAACGCACTCACAACCATAAACATGAGAACGGGTGAATTTACAGTGTTTCAGGCAAGCTCGTTCATATTCTCAGCCGGAGGGGCCGGGAGGATGTACAGGTTTAGCACCTGTTCCCATTCCACTACTGGCGATGGCTATGCTCTTGCCTACAGGGCTGGTCTCCCCCTCAAGGACATGGAGTTCGTCCAGTTCCATCCGACCGGAATGGTGCCTTCCGGAATACTCATCACGGAGGCCGCCAGGTCGGAGGGCGGATACTTGAGGAATTCCGAGGGAAAGAGGTTCATGGACAGGTACGCCCCGACCAAGCTTGAGGAGGCACCCCGAGATATAGTCTCAAGGGCGATGATGTGGGAGATAGAGGCAGGAAGGGGTGTCATGGGGAAATACGGTGATGTCGAGTACATCAACCTGGATCTGACCCACATTGCAGACAAGCTTGAGGATCGCCTTCCCATGATCACGGACATTGCCAGGAAATTCAACGGGATTGATGCCGCCGAGGAGATGATACCCGTACACCCGGCAACACACTACACCATGGGAGGCGTGGAAGTCAACACAAGGGCCGAGACGGAGGCGGGAGGGGTATTTGGTGCGGGTGAGAACGTTGCCATAAGCATACACGGAGCAAACCGGCTTGGGTCAAACTCCACGAATGAATGCCTCGCTTATGGAAATGTTGCCGGAAGGATGGCATCAGAATGGGCATCTTCACACGGTGTTCCGGACATTGACAGGCGGAAAGTAGAGCTTGAGGAGAGGCGGCTCTGGGATGAAATAATGAACCTTCACGGAGGCGAGAGCGTGGCAGCTATCAGGGACGAGCTTGGCAGGACCATGGATTACAATGCAGGAGTTTTCAAGACTGGAGAGAGGCTTGAAAAGGCAGTTTCAGACATCAGCAAGCTGAAGGAAAGGTACGCGCGCATCAGTATAGGTGACAGCTCCAGGGTATTCAACTTGGAGCTACAGTGGGCGCTGGAAGTAGGGAACATGCTTGATCTGGCAGAGCTGGTTGCTGTCGGTGCCCTTAACAGGAGGGAAAGCAGGGGGGCACACTACAGGACGGACTATCCTGACAGGGACGATGTAAACTTCCTTAAACACACCATTGCCAGGCACTCAGCAGATAATCCGGTGTTCACCTACACTCCGGTGAAGATAACAAAGTGGCAGCCAGCTGAGAGGAGATACTGAGGCGGTGTGCATGGTCAGAGAGAGTTATGAGTTCAGCGTAGAGAGAACGGCGGAAGACGGCAGAAAGAGTATGTCGAAATATTCTGTTCCGGTGGATGCGGTTTCAACAGTCCTTGAGGGGCTGATATACGTGAGGGAGCACCTTGACAGCACCCTGGCATTCAGGTACTCCTGCACCATGGAGATCTGCGGGAGCTGCGCAATGGTCATAAACGGGAAACCAAGGATGGCCTGCTCCACCATTGTGTCTTCACTTGGCAGCTCTCACATAACTGTGGCACCCATGCGCGGCTACCATGTCATAAGAGACCTTGTAGTTGACATGGAAGGCTTCTTCAACAAGTACAGGGCAGTGGAGCCATACATCGTGAGGCAGGACAGTGAGCCTTACACATCGGAACTGCTGCAGTCTCCAGAAGATTTCAGGAAATATGAGCAATACTCAATGTGCATAAAATGCGGGCTCTGCCTTTCTGCGTGCCCGGCTTCCAGCACAGACCCAGACTATCTGGGGCCTTCCGCACTCGCATCCGTTCTCAGGTACAACCTGGACAGCAGAGATGAGGGAGGGAGGGCCAGGCTAATGATCATAGACACTGAAGAGGGTCTGAACCGCTGCCATTTTGCCGGAGAATGCACAGAGGTCTGCCCCAAGGGTGTCGAACCCTCATTTGCGATCCAGATACTTCGGGGACAGGCCCTGAAGGAGGAATTCAGCAGAGTTTTCAGGAGGAAGAGGAATGAGTGATACCAGGACATTGAGTGTATGGCTTCCGGGTCTCAGAAAAGGAATGGGCTATTTTGCATACAGCATGCACAGGCTATCAGGCATCGTCATGGTGGCTTACCTTTATCTGCATCTCGCAGTGCTTTCCAATCTGCTCAGGGGGCCAGTCACGTTCGACCAGCTGATTCGCTCAATGGCCTATGGCCCGTTTGGCATATTCGTAGTCCTGGACGTGCTTCTCTCGCTTGTCATATTCTACCATGGGGCCAACGGTGTTCGCCTGATGCTGAATGAGATGGGTTTCGGGCTCAGGAGGCACAAGATGATGTTCTATGCCCTGGAGGCAAGCTCCATGTTCCTGCTTCTCCTTTTCCTTTACTATGCATGGCAGGAAGTTCTTGCGGGAAGTGGTGTATAATGCTCGGTTCAGGCCAAAGGGGCGGAGGAGTCCGTGCATCAAGCTCAACCCTCATATGGTTCCTTCAGGCATCATCGGGCTTGTTCCTCATATTCTTCATGGGCGTGCACCTGTACGTGGCGCACGTGAATGGGGGATCGCCTGTGGAGCTTTTTGACTCGGTGATCAGCAATCTCTCAAACCCCTGGTGGATGGCATTCTTCCTTGCCTTTGTCTGGATCATAACATACCACGCCCTGAATGGCGTCAGAGGGATTGTGTTTGACCTCGGCACTGCTGCAAGGCATGGAAAGGCCATAAACTACGGTTTTACCGCAGTCTATGTTGCGACTATCATATATTGCACTTACCTCACTCTGATGGTTGCAGCCATGTAGTGAACGTTGACAGCTCCGGCTCTGAATCCTCCTGTCTCACAAGGCAGGCACTGGACTGGTAATTCAGCGGATTTGCGTGCATATCGGCCTGGATAAATATTCATATACTGTGCATTCCTGATTTAATATGAGGTTCCCGCGGACCGGACTTTTCGTATTCCTTATTTCGCTCGCGACCCTTGTCCTTATATTCAGCGGTGCCGGAGTCCTTTATGGGGCATACCTTGACATATTGCCGGGAGGACTATATCACAATGCTATCAGCCCGGCTTCCTACATCTATGACGGTGCAGTTGGTGCCTCAGTAATATTCCTTGGCATTATTGGTGCCTTGTTCGGAATAATGGCTGTCCTGAACAAGTACAGGCATATCTCGCATTCTATCGCCATTCTGTCTGTTGGAGTGGTTAGCATTGTGATCTACAGTACGCTGGGTTATCCATTCAACGGCTCAGGTATCTTCCCGATTAACTACAGGCTCATTCTTGAACTGGCAGCCTTTGCCTTCTCAATGCCAGCGGAATACTACAGAAAGATGCGAGCCATGATCCCTGAAACTGCCTGATTTGATCCCCCAATACTTGCAGGCTTATGATAGCTCTCAAGTTGGTGGCCATTGTAATCGAACAGCATTTTCCATCATTGCAGGTCAGAAGAAGTCATCTTACATAGGCAAGCGGCTGGTAAGTGCAGAGAGGGTCTGATTCAAAGGGGTCATTCATTTCCGCATATGCACGCGATCTGGACCCGCCGCAAACGTTCCTGTATTCGCAATCCCTGCATTTCCCGACAAGTTTTGAGGAATCTCGAAGGTCCCTGAAGACCTGATTGTTCCTGTACGCATCCACTATGCTGTCCTCGGGGAACTTGCCTAGCTTGAGCGGAAGGAATCCACTGGGCGTAATCTCTCCGTTGTGGGATACAAACATCAGTCCCTTGCCATCCCTGGTGGAGGAGATCCTTGTCAGCATTTCATCATGGCTTGGAGATCCGTGCAGGCGGATGAGCTTCGATATCAGGTCGCCATGGAGCGAGTTTCCTTCCATGTCTTCTGTCACATTGAACTGGCGGATTACACGCCTGAAATGAGCTCCTTCGGATGTTCTCACGGTTATCCCGTAGCGAGAGGCAACAGCCAGGAATTTCATCACTTCCTCTATATCATCCGCTTCAGGGTTCTCCAGCAGAGAGCCACGACCTGTCCTGATCAGGAAAAATACCTCCCATGCGGATGCGCCGGTGGTCAGTGCAATGTTGAATATCTCTGGGAGCTGGCCTATATTGCTTTTCATCACCGTAGTGTTTATCTGCGTCTTCAAGCCCATGGACTGTGCCATTTTCAGAAAGTCTATGCTCCTCTCCCAGGTGCCTGGCACGCCCCTGATTCTGTCATGCGTCTCCGGATCCGCTCCGTCAAGGCTTATGGATATGGCTCCGACGTCCAGATCCTTCAAGCTCTGAAGCATGCTCTCGGTCAGGAGGTCAGTGACACTTGCGGCAACAGCAGTGTATATGCCGAGGTCCCTGGCGTGGCCCATAAGACCTAGAAAATCCTGCCTCATAAGTGGATCGCCTCCAGTAAAGAGGATGGCAGGGTATGGCTGTCCAAATTCTGCAACCTGATCAATCAGCCTCAAACCATCCTCATGCGACAACTCCCCCGGAAGCGGAGTTCTTATCGCCTTGGCCCTGCAATGCCTGCAGGCAAGTTTGCACGCTTTGGTGGTTTCCCAGCAGACAAAGAGTGGCCTCTTCTCAAAATCCATCTTGCCCAATGTCCATGGAGCGACTGTATTTGCCATGATTTCACATCGAAGAATCCCTTGGTGCTGGAAATCCATTGGCAGGAAGTACTTCAAAGGCTCACCTGATATGTTGGGAATATTGCGTTCAGCAGAAAGGATCGTGCCTCAGTTTCACCCGGAGTGCTGATTAATTTGTTACCATGAGAATAATGTTCCAGAGGAACAGAAACATCACTAAGCTTGCATCGGAAATAGTATATGCCAAGTGTCAGTTCTTGGCAGGCGATTGCCTGAAAATTAAGCCTTACCGGCAATGCCCTGAAGCCTAGACTTATTCTCGTGGGGTAAAAGTGGGCCCGACCGGATTCGAACCGGTGACCTCCTCCGTGTCAGGGAGACATCATACCGCTAGACTACGAGCCCTGAAGGCGCGTTCTGCCTTGCAGAAAGCGTGCTGCGCACAATTCCTAGAATATATATAAGATTTCTGTGGGAGCTCTGACCTTGTCGCCTGGTGATGCAGGCTGAAGTTGGAACAAATCGTACATATGCCGGAAAAATACGAAACAAATTTAATAATTCAGCCAGTATGAGGCTTCATGACAGGAATACTTCTCCTCCATGGCGGAGTGGGTTCAGACAAAACGAGGCTGGAAGAGCTCAACAGCAAGCTGGATGGCTTCGCATCATCTGGGGACGAGAATAGAACCCCGCTTGAAAATGTGGTCAACGCAGTGGTCAGGATGGAGGATGATCCAGATTTCAATGCGGGAACAGGTTCTGTCATGAGAATAGACGGATCAATCCAGATGGATGCGGCGGTAATGATTCCGGGTGATTTTGGATCAGTGATTGGAATTGAAAGAGTGAAAAATCCAATCCTGGTGGCAAAGGATGTTTTGGAGAAGAGCCCGCACATTATGCTGGCATCGGACGGAGCGGTCAAGTTCGCCCGGGTCATGGGCCACGGTGATTACGATCCTTCTACGGACAAGGCCATGAACAGGCTCAAAAAGACTCTGCAGGATTTAGATACGACTGACTCAGCGGTTTCTGAAAGTGTGCTTCACTTCAGGAAGTATGTGGACTACAGGAAACTGCTGAAGGACTCATGTGACACAGTTGGGGCTGTGGCTAGGCAGGACGGGAAATTTGCCGCTGCCGTCTCCACAGGCGGGACGAGCCCCATGATGAGAGGGAGAGTAGGAGACTCGCCGATAATAGGATCAGGAATCTACTGCGGACCAAAGGGTGCTGTTGTTGCAACCGGGATAGGAGAGGAAATAGCAAAGAACATCCTGTGCTACCGTGCGTATGCCAGGATAGGAACGGCACCGCTTCAGAAGATCCTGGAGGAAGAAGTGAATAGCTTCGGTCAGACACTTGTGGGATTGATCGCAGTCGATGGAGAGGATTTCGCGCATTACGACAACGGGAGCATGGCTGTGGGAACGAAGCGCTTCACGATATGAGCAGCAAAATACCAGCAGGCAAAATTACTTGAACTAGATTGCTTTGTATTATGAAAAAGGAAGTAGCCTGAGATGGAGTTTGGCAAATTCAGGACAATGCAATTTCCGAGGGACGTATTTGTCGGACATGGCGTTCTCGAGAGGATTGTCCAGGTCGTTGACTACAACCTCAGAAATGGCTCTGTTATCATTGTCACTGGGGAAAAGACCGGCAAGCTGGCCGGAAATGATGTCAAGAAACTCCTCGAGTCGTCTCGGTTTGATGTGGACGTCATCAAAACAGGCTCCGCCAATGAGACAAACCTTGAGCACATCATAAGCGAGACACGGTATTCCCGCGCTGGAATTCTTATAGGTGTCGGCGGAGGCTCCAAGATTGACCTTGGCAAGAAGGCTGCATTCGATCTCAACATCCCTTTTGTCAGCATCCCGACATCAGCAAGCCATGACGGTATAGCTTCTCCGCGTGCATCCATAAAGAGGGATGGCTGCACGGTATCTGAAGAAGCATCAATGCCAGTGGCGATAATTGCTGACACGGCCGTGATGGTCAAGGCACCGTTCAAGTACCTTTCTTCGGGTGCAGCGGACGTTGTTTCCAACGAGACCGCGCTGCTTGACTGGAAACTGGCCAACAGGCTCCATGCCGAAGAATACAGTACAAGTGCGGCGGCACTTTCACAATACGCCTCAAAGGAACTTATAGAAAAAGCCCACCTCATTCTCCCCGGAGTTGAGGAATCTGTGTGGCTTGTAACGAAGCAGATACTTGCGTCCGGAACGGCGATGGCAATTGCGGCCTCCTCGAGGCCCGCTAGCGGTTCGGAGCACCTCCTGGCGCATGCGCTCCAGCAATCCGGACCGGGGACATCGATTCACGGAGAGCAGTGTGCCATCGGTTCTGTTGTATCCATGTTCCTCCATGGAGGAAACTGGAAAGAGCTGGTGAATACCTATTCGAAGTTTGGACTTTCCGTCAGGGCAAGGGACTACGGCATTAGTGATGATACAGTCATAAATGCCCTTATGACAGCCCACAGGATAAGGCCCGAAAGATATACTATTCTGGGCGAGAGGGATCTCAGCTACTCTGTGGCGGAGAAGGCTCTCGAAGTTACTGGAATCATTTAAACGAGCTGATGCATATGGCGAAAATTTCTCTGATTGGCCTAGACTTGGCCAAAGAAGGCTTAGAGTTTACCTTCGTGACACCCCTTGTCGGGTGTGCGGAGTGCAAGATAAAAAACGTTTGTTTCAACCTGCAGCCCGGAAGGACCTACCGTGTCTCCAAGGTGAGGGACAAGGTACATCCTTGCTTCGTCTACAACCACGACAAGGTAGCAACCATCGAAGTAGAGGAAGTTGACGAGAAGGTTAACCTACAGTATGGGCGCAAGGTGCAGGAGGGTTCAAAGGTGACGCTGAAATCCATGGACTGCGACCATTACAACTGCGAGAACATAGAAACCTGCAACCTCCTTCACATGCGCGAGGGGACCAAGGCGACAATTTCCAAGGTGGAGGACAAACTGGACTGCCCCAAGGGCTATGATATGAGGAAAGTATCAGTTAAGATGGGCTGATAACGTTCTTAATGCTCCCGGCAATTCATTCCATGATATGAGCATCGTAAAAATCGGGCTTGTTGGGAAGCCAAACGCAGGCAAATCGACGCTCTTCACCGCACTCACACACAATTCTGCCGAGATTGCAAGCTACCCGTTTACGACGATAAAGCCCAATGCAGGTCTGGCATACTTTTCAGTCGAATGCCCCGAGAAGGTGCTGGGGAAGAAATGCCAGCCAAGGGAAGGCAACTGCACGGATGGCGTGAGGAGCATCCCGGTAGAGGTCATAGACGTGCCGGGCCTAATTCCCGGAGCAAGCGAAGGGAAGGGCATGGGGAACGAGTTCCTCGAGAACATAAGGGATTCGGATGCAATTGTCCATGTTTTCGACGCCTCCGGAACAAGCAACCTTGACGGGACCCCGGCGGAGGACAGGATCGACCCCATGGAAGAGGTCAATTTTGTAAAGAAAGAGCTTGTTGAGTGGATGTCATCGAAGCTCTCGCGTGACTGGGAGAAATTCGCCCGTAAGGAGGATGCCTCAAAGACCCGGATGGAGTCTTCCCTGATGAAGCGGATGGCAGGCTTCGGGATCAGTGAACATGAACTCTCCGAGCTTCTGCTAGGGGGAGGTTTTCCCTCAAAGCTTTCCGCATGGTCAGATGATGACTTCAGGAAGTTTGCCGAGACTTTTTTCAGCGTGGCCAAGCCAATAGTCTATCTGGCAAACAAGGCTGACCTGTGCTCCCCCGGTGAGGTGGATCACATAAGGAGTTCTCTGGAAAACTGTGTCTTCACATCAGGCGAGTATGAACTGGCCATACAGAAGGCGTACTCTGCAGGTATAATAGACTCGGTCGCGGACGACTTCTCCTCTGTTCCCGGCAAGGCCAGCGAAAAGCAGATGAAGGCACTGGAAGGGATCAGGGAATTCCTTTCCAGAGACTACGCAGAGAGGCCCCAGAAGCTTCTCGAACATGTTGTGAGAATGCTTGGTTACATAGTTGTCTACCCGGTCTACGACGAGACACACTGGACTGACAAGGAGGGCCGTGTGCTTCCGGATGCGTTCCTCATGAAGAAGGGCCAGACCGCCCTTGATCTTGCTTACAGGGTCCACACCCAGATAGGTGAAGGATTCATTAAGGCCGTGGACGGTAGAACAAGAATGGTAATAGCCCGTGAGCATGAACTGAAGGAAGGCGATGTTGTCAGGATCGTTGCCAAGACTTGAAGGCAGGATCCAATGAAACAGGGTGGGCTTACATCTTCCGCGATGAAGAAAAACCCCTTCAGACAGTCTCCCACACTCCGGATGCAAAGAGCTCCCGGAGTTAACAGTTTTATACTTCATCACTATAATGTGGTTACGGTTTCAGGGACTCGGAGTCCTCTGGAATTCACTTTCAGGTTACATCACACAGGTGGTAAATTGGCAAACGGAATTAATGCAGGTCAGAAGCTTCAGTCCCAGAGGAACAGGTACAGATGGTCCGACAGGGACTACAAGAAGAGGATGCTGTCCCTGAAGAAGAAAAGCGATCCTCTGGTAGGTGCGCCCCAGGCAAAGGGCATTGTTATTGAGAAGATTGGAATAGAGGCAAAGCAGCCAAATTCGGCCATTAGGAAATGTGTCAAGCTTCAGCTTATAAAAAACGGGAGGCAAATAACTGCGTTTGCACCCGGAGATGGCGCAATCAACTACATCGATGAGCACGATGAAGTCCTCGTCGAGGGCATCAGGGGAAGAATGGGAAGAAGCAAGGGGGATATCCCTGGTGTAAGATACAAGGTCGTGCAGGTCAACGGCATATCCCTGATCGAGCTTGTCAGGGGAAGAAAGGAGAAAACGGTGAGGTAAGGTGGATCTAAAACTTCTTGGGGAATACCCTGTAAACGAGGTCCAGATACATGACCAGGGGCTCTCCAATTACATCAATCTCACGGGAAACCTGAACCTCCACACCGGCGGAAGGTTTTCCAGCTACCAGGCAGGCAAGAGGAACGTCAACACCATAGAAAGGCTCCTTAACAAGATAATGAGGAGCGAGAAGTGGACTGGAAAGAAATACAGTGCCTACAAGGCCCTGAAGGAAGCTTTCGATATCATTTCTGAGAGGACCAAGCAGAACCCTGTGCAACTCCTGGTGGATGCCATAGAGAATGCAGCCCCCAGGGAAGAGGTAACCAGGCTGAAATATGGCGGAATCGCTGTGCCAAAAGCTGTGGATGTTGCCCCATCAAGAAGAGTTGACGTTGCACTCAGAAACATAGCAATAGGCGCTACCAAGGCGTCGTACAAGAGCAAGAAATCCATTGTAAACTGCCTTGCTGACGAAATTATCAATGCGTCAAAGAACGAGCAGAGTTCTTTTGCAGTCAGCAAGAAGGAAGAAATGGAGAGAATCGCCCAGTCTGCAAGGTAGGCTGGACTTCTTTCAAAATCAGTACAACTGAAGGGCTGCAGCAAGCACAGTTATCAGAAAGAGCAGTCCCAGAGATATATATGAGAAGAGGTGGGTCCTTTTTCTCATGGCCTTCATCTCCTCGTACCTCTTTTCCCTCGCAAATGCCATGATCTTCTTCCCATGGTACAGGTTGTTTGTGTAGATGATGACTATTGCAGCCAGCACAACGATGGATTTGGAGAGTAGTATTCTTCCACCGGCTGTGCTGAAGAGAGAAGAAAAGGAAGGGAGATACCAGGTTGCATTGTAAATTCCTGTGGCCACAAGAACTGCAAGTGATATGTGGGTGAAGAGAGCGAAGCGCTTTGCGATCCTGCCGACGATCTTTGTCCTCAGCGACTCGTCATCGGTGATATCATAGGAAGCTGGCCATACAATGAACCAGATGAAGAATGACCCCCCGATGAATATTATTGCAAAGAACAGATGCAGCCAGAGAACAATGAGGTCGACCAGAAGCATTTCTCCGGGTCAATCCTCCCACCGTTTAATTGGTTTTCCGTGGATGATTGCAGACTCTTTTGTTTCTGCTACCGAGAATTCCTGCCAGGAACCCTGCAATTTCTGAAGTCCATAGCCAGGGGCCACATGGATGCATTGGCAGATCCCCAAAGGGACATGGTATCCGATGGGGAGCAGAAATCATACGTCCCCTGGGTGTTCCAGTTCCTTACGGAATGAAATCTGCCTTTATTGCACTCCTGAACTCCTCTTCCTCGGTGTACAGCCTGGCGGTGTTGCTCAAGACATCTATCACGACTCCAAGTGCCTTTCTTGCCTGCTCGGTCCTTGCAGCCTCAAGTGAATCATGCGAATGCCATGGAGTGCCCGCTGGAGCTATCTGGAATTCCACTTCCAGGGCAGGGACAACCTGTGAAACATTTGCAAAATCAGTTGATCCTCCAGGTAGTCGTCCCATTGTCTCAGACAAGGTGGGACATTTTATCCCCCTAGCCAGGATCAGTTCCCTTATCCTGTTTGAAAGGGCTGGGTTTATCTTTGTAGTTGAGAAGAGTGGGCCGATATTCCTTATTTCGTATGAAGTTCCTGTGGCAGTTGCACATCCATCTACAATACTCCTGAAACGATCAACCAGCTCCGCATGATATCTGACGCTGGATGAGCGTATCCCATAAACCAGAACTGATTTCTCGGGAGTCACATTTGAAGCCGTTCCCCCCTCCTTGATGATTCCGTGCATGACGAAGTTAGCGTCTCTTCTAACGTGCTGGCGCATCATGTTAACGGCGGTGTAAGTGAGAATAGATGCATCCAGGGCACTCCTCCCCAGCTCTGGGTTGGCTGCCTCATGTGAGGCATGTCCCTTGAAAGTGATCTCAAAATCCTGCACTGCCAGTGATTGCTTCCCGACGCACCATTCGTCCCCCGGATGTGATCCGAGGACGAGATCAACACCCTTGAAGGCCCCCCTTTCCGCCATCAGGATTTTGGAGCCTGACCATTCACCCGTGCCCTCTTCGTCCGGGGTCCCGAACACGATAATTCTGCCGTTCGTTATCATTTCTGCTGCCCTGATTGCAGAGAAAACAGCGGAGGCAGCGATCAGGTTGTGCCCACAAGCATGGCCTATTCCAGGGAGAGCATCATATTCTGCCAGAAAAGCCACAGTGTGCGATCCACGACCGACAACTTTCTCCGCCCTGAAAGCGGTTGACATGTTCATGAAATTCTCGGTCACCTGGAAGCCATGCTCTCTCAGGACACCGGCCAGAAGCTCAGCTGACGCATGTTCCTGGCTTCCAACCTCGTTGAGCTCATAAACTGACAGAGCAACGTCCCACGCCTTCATTTCACCATATTTCCCGGCTTCCTTCATTAATGAACATGATGATGTATATTTAAAAAAGCTTGATACTCGCAGGGAGCGAATTGATTTATCTGACGATGTGCTGGTTAATCCATGGCAGTAATCATACTGAACGATCCGGCGAAGAAGATGCGCCCTGAGGGTGGCATCAGAGCTGATGTGGCATGGAAACTGTTCATTCCTACAGAGATAGGCGGCGTTCCTGAAGAAGGCAAACAACAGGTTATCAGATTCACAAACTGGCTGTGGGATGAGCTCGGAAACAGGCTCGGATACCTGAGAAAAGGAGGGTCTGACAC
>JBJKRS010000023.1:0-6461 GCA_046704525.1 Thermoplasmataceae archaeon | reverse complement strand
GCCTCCTTCCAAGATGAAGATAATACAATGGGCCCCTGAGGGCTCCAGAAAACTGAGGGTCCACAGGCAGGACGGAAGCACCGATGAAGGATATGCGGAACCTCTTGAAGCTGATGCGCTCGGTGTTGTTCAGTTTGAAAGGTACGGGTACGCAAACATCCCTGAAAAGGGGGGCGACGCCTATTTCCTGCACAGGTAAGCTTACTCGGGGCCCACTTTGACAAACTCAGGAAATTTCTTCAGGAGTATTATCTCCCCAATGGCCTTGATCCACCTGTACGGGACGGAGATTGCTGCGCCACCCTCAACGAGCGAAGGGTTTGATTTTTCGACAAAGAGACCGTGGATGTATTGGCTTTCGAGGTCCAGGATAACGTCTGATATTGTGCCGACCAGGATCCCCCGGTCACTATAGATTTGGTTTCCTATGAGTTCGGTTACCTCTGCCAGCATCTGATCACCTTTAAAGCCATTTTAAATATAAATCTAGTGAGATTCAGCTTTTGCGTGCCTTGCACTCCTGGATGAAGTTCTTGAAGATCTCCTCCCCAAACTCTGTATTGCTCACTTCTGGATGAAATTGCACGCCGTAAAGGGGCTTGTCCTTGTGATAAAATGCCTGTATCTTGCAGGTCTTGGAGTAGGCAGCTATAACAAAATCTTGGCCTAGCCTCTTTACTTCATCATTGTGGTTCTCCCATGCAATTATCATCTGCGGGATTGAGTTGAAAATTCCCCCGTTATCGTCAAAGAAGACCTCTGTCCTTCCGAATTCCGGTGTATCTCCGGGTCCAACCTCACCATCAAAGTTCAGTGCGATAAATTGTGCCCCTACACATATTCCCAGAATCGGGTAGTCATGGTTGGTAATATACTCCTTGATATTCCCCAGCTTGTCCAGTTCTGAAACAATGCTTGGAGCCCCTCCTGAAAGTACGACTCCATCAAGATCATCAAGTTCCTCGGATGGGGTGGTGTTTGGAACGATCTTTGATTCCACCCCGAGATTCCTCAGAACCCTCCACTCTCTATGGGTCCACTGCCCCCCGTTGTCAATTACGTATATCTTCATTGGGCCTCAGGAAGCATCTATTCCCGGAAGGCCCAGGGCTTTGCTTATCTCTTTGTATCTATTTCTGATTGTCACTTCCGTGACGCCTGAAACTCTGGCAATCTCCTTCTGTGTCCTGGGCTTTCCGACAACAACCGAGGCTATGTATATTGATGCCGCTGCCACTCCTGTCGGACCCTTTCCTGACGATATGCCCAACTCTATTGACTTCCTGACGATGTCTTCGCTAAGGACGATTGCCTGTTTGTCAAGTTCAAGCTTGCTGCAGAATTGTGCTACATAGGAGTATGGAGTCGTGGGCTTCAGGTTGAGGTTAAGTTCTTTGGCCAAGTGCCTATATGCCTTTCCTATCTTCTTCTTGTTGACTTCGGAAGCTTTTGATATTTCGTCCAGCGTTCTTGGAAGGTTGACTTTTCTGCAGGCTGCATAAACTGACGCACACACAATGCTTTCGATGCTTCGGCCTCTTATGAGGTTCTTTTCTACTGCTTTCCTGTATATTAGTGCCGCCGTTTCCTTTATGTCTTTAGGGATCCCAAGTTTGGCCCCGTTGTCATTAAGCATCTGCAAAGCAAGGGAGAGGTTCCTTTCTGCTGCATTACTTACCCTGATTCTCTGGTGCCATTTCCTAACGCGGTATATCTGGGCGCGATTCTTGTGAGGTATTCTCTTACCGTAATAATCCTTGTTAGACCACGATATCTCAGTTGCTAGCCCCTTGTCATGACTCAGAAACGTCATAGGAGAACCAGTCCTTGCACGCCTGTCGTCCTGTTCTGAATCAAATGCACGCCACTCCGGGCCCTGATCAATGAAGGAATCTTCCAGAACCATTCCACAATCATTGCAGAGCAGTTCTCCCCTCTCGTAGTCCCTTACAAGATGCTCAGAGTTGCACTCTGTGCATCTTTTCTGAATACCATCACCATTCTCCGCTTCCATTTAAACACCTTCAATAATAAGTCTAACTTCAGTTCTACATTGGAGACAATATTAAACCTTTTCTATTTTGTTTGTGTGTAGGTAACACATTACAGCACATCTGGAGATAATGTGCATTTATTCGTAAAAATGAAAGTTTTAAATACAATGCTTTTGATAACTCATAAGTTAGCAAATTGCTTCAACATCCATAGCAGAAGCTAAAAGAAAAGCCCACCCAATACGATAACCAGCAGGTTGCCTATCATAGCACCTTTTTTAGGGGAACAGTTATAGGCAATAAGGCTTTAATACGATTTCACATAATCTTAAGTCATTTTCGTAATACTTATATACCTACTCGAAATATACAGGGTACCATGAGCAACCGCTGTGAAATAGTTAACAGGCTAAATCACGAAGTTCTCGTTCGGCTTGCGGGGAAGGTCAAAATGTACGAGAACGTTTATACTTCCAGCGGAAAGAAAGTAGGGAAAGTCGTCAGGATTCTGGGGCCTGTGGCTTCCCCATATGGAGTCGTAAGACTTGACTCCCCGGAGCTGAGGGAGATCGAGGATATATACACCAAATAGGAGAAGAGGTTAAAATGACCGAAATAGAGAGAAAGAGGAAGGAGAATATTGAAGAAATCACACGATGCCCAGAATGCAGTTCTACCCAACTCGTCAGAGATTACGAGAGGGGTGAGCTCATCTGTAACAACTGCGGTATCGTGGTTGATGAGAGTTACATAGACCAGGGACCCGAATGGAGAGCATTCGACTCCGAGCAGAATGAAAGCAGAGCAAGGGCGGGATCGCCCATGACGTTCACCATTCACGACAAAGGCCTGTCAACAGACATATCATGGAAAAACAAGGACTCGTACGGCAAGTCCATCCCTACGAGAAACAGGGCGCAGCTGTACAGGCTCAGGAAGTGGCAGAAGAGGATCAAGGTGTCCAATGCTGCTGAGAGAAACCTTTCACAGGCTTTGCAGGAACTTGAGAGAATGGCTTCAAACCTTAGCATACCCAACGATGTAAGGGAGACGGCCGCCGTCATCTACCGTAAAGCTGTGAAGCAGAACATGATCAGGGGCAGAAGCATTGAAGGAGTTGTGGCAGGAGCCATATACGCAGCCTGCCGGATAACAAACGTGCCCAGGACCCTTGACGAGATTGCAGCTGTTACGAGGGTGAAGAAAAAGGAGATCGGGAGGACGTACAGAATCATGAGCAGGTACCTGAAGCTCAACATCATGCCCTCGAAGCCGGAGGACTACGTGAACAGGTTCTGCAGCAAACTCAAGCTCTCGATGGATGCCAGGAAGAAGGCCTCGGAGATACTGAAACTCGCAGAGGATTCCGATCTGACCTCGGGGAAGGGACCTACAGGAGTCGCCGCAGCCGCAATTTACATAGCTTCACTCCTCACCGAGGAGAGGAGGACCCAGCGTGCAGTTGCTGAAGTGGCAGGCGTAACTGAAGTTACCATAAGAAACAGATACAAGGAGCTCACAGAAAAGCTTGAGCTCAAGGTGGAGCAGGAAGCAGGAATCTAAACGCTTCCATCCACTATCTTTTTTGATACCTCGTAGCATCTTAATAGATCGTCAACCGTGTTGTAGAGGGATGCAATTTTCATACCTGATACATTGATGCAGAGATTTCCAGAATCACATCTTGCAGATATGCTTCCCGGATTGTCAGGTGCAAGAGAATCTTTGATCTTATCGCATGAACTGGATCCAACACCTATTACTAGCTCCATTGAGATTCCGCTGGAATGCTTCTTTTCTTGCACTCTGCAATAATCGAGACAAGCAAAATAAAATTAATCAATTGAGAATAGGCGTTCAGGCGGAGGTAGCATAGCCAGGTCAAATGCGACAGACTCAAGATCTGTTTCCGAAGGGATTCAAGGGTTCAAATCCCTTCCTCCGCATGATTTTACGGAGAGATTAACCAGCCGGATCAAGTCCCATTCTTCCCGACAATATCTGGCATTTGCATTGCTACTGAATCACCTAAACTCCCTTTCTTTCAATATCTGTTTCAAAAGCAAATTTAGATTAAGCACTTCAAAAGAAGAACTTGACTACTACGTTCAGCATAACGCTATGAACGAACATTCCATGGAAACGTGGAAGTTGCGGTTAAATGACAGAGAATTTCATTTCATCCGAGGTGAAACCCTTGAGGGTCTCCACTTTCTCCAGTCCGGTTTCTGAGCTCCTCATGGAAAGCTGCAGCGCAGAAATGTCGTTGGGCATCTGAACTATCCTCACAATGTCGTAACGGCCAAGCGTCATGAAATCGCACTGATTCCTCCCTCCAAGTTCCTCTATGTACTTGTTCAGCATAACAGAGTTTTTCCTGACTTCCTCGAGATTGGACTTTCCCTTCTCTGTCAATATAACCAGATAGACGTATGTGGGCATACAAAAAAACAGCTAATGAAATAAGAACGATATACTTCACCAATTGGTAATTATACCGTAAATAATATAATAATTGAATTGATTTCCTGACGGAACTATTCACGACCCCCCCCAAGGATATGGGGAATAAAACACTAGAATGCACTTCATGCTTCATCAGCCGCTAAAGCAACATTTTAGTATTTTCGTACTGGCGCAAAACATTTACTGTGGACTTTGACTCTGAATTCTACACTCTGTGGCATACGAAAAATTGGCAGCAGGTCATATGCAGCTTTGTCAACAGAGTTCACCTGTCGTTGATATTCCTCTTCGGATCAATTGTGATCATAGGGCTTCTGCTTTCGGTTGCCTTGGGTTCATGATACCAGTGGGATACTTTGCAAGCCTTAAGAATACGATTGAGTTGGGCATTTGCAATGGACCCGACAGGTGGTGCACTGTGATAATGACTTTTGTTGGGAGGGTGGCTGAAGCCTTGAGGTAGCGCATTGTAGAGCCCAAAGAGAATGCTGCCAAGGCTGGAGGCGGGAAGCCTGAATCGTAAGATCAGTTCCCTCCCGAGATGTATTCTTTCAACTTGGCATTGTCCATATTCAGGCTGATCAGGCCGATGAAGATCAACACTGTCCCCAGGACGAAGAGAAAGTCCTTCAATGCTGAAGACGGGCCTGTAAGAGACACATTTTCATCCAGTGCCATGGAAATCCAACCCACCACAACAAGTATGACTCCAACTGAGTTGTAATTCATGAGCGTTAGACGGTAATGGAACTATTAACACTTACTAGTTCAGACAGATCGATCTATTTCATTTTCCCATAAAAACTGTTGAGTGGGGCTCACTCAGGGTTGAGTAATTGTGTACAATTGTGACGAACACCGATTTCAAACCTCCCTTCAAAAGGAGGTTCAGGAGCATGAGAGATTCCATTCCATGAGAATGGCTGGCCATTCAATTAATGAATGCTGAAAATTTGCCTTGGAATTGATCAACTCATCAGTTCATTTTCACGACGATTTATTTGCCACACTCGCAAGTGGCAGATCAGCAAATGGAGATGTGCTTACTGCTTCAGTGACTTAGACAAAGTGGCCACAAGAACGTCATGGCCCTTCCTTTCCACAAACCACTGGTCGATAACCTTGAAGCCCATTGAAATATAGAGGTTCATGTTTCTCTGTATTGAGGCGCGAGTGTTGCACCAGATTCTCTTTTCTCCATTTCTCGATGCGTATTCCTCGAGCCACATGACCATTCGCTTGGATAGCCCACGCCCCCTGTACTCTGGCAGAACTGCCAGCCTTCTGAAGTACAGGCCATCGTTTGAATAGAACCTGACGGAACCTGCAGGTGTACCGGACACAAAACAGATCAGCCCTTTTTCGTGCCCCATCTCAAGAACTTGCCTTACCAGATCCTCAGACTCTAGGACAGCCCTCGAGGGGGAATCCGAGCCTGCGTACTCTGCACATCAATTCCGGACTTTTTCCCATAATGTGTGACCGTCATTTTGCGACGCCTGCTCAATCCTTATGTCTCCGCCGTCCTGGATCAATGTCTTGTGATCATTACGAGATACTTACCCTTAACGCAATACGCACAGAATACCGGAAAACATGGGAAATCCCAGCTTGGACCCCTGGCGTGCGGTGTGCATCAACACAGGTACCAAAGCCTCTCTGGTCCAAATGGAAAGTTCACCTTGGATTCCAGATTGTAACACCCATGGCTCTCAGAATGTTTACGAATATCTTGACAGAGATATAGATTAAAACTCCGCCTACCACGAAAAGAGCAATGCTGACCGGGATGAAGTAAGGATTCCCCACTGTTATAAACCATGAAGATGAAACCAGGTCCGCCCCTACAATCAGCAAGGCCAGGCCGATTATGGTCTTTATGATGTTCTGCTCGAACTCTTGCGAAAGCACTACCATTGCGGACTATAATTTCCACTTCCGTATTTTACACTTGTGGAACAACTATGCGATTCCCTTCGGGCATAACTTCACTTCCAGAAC
>JBJKRS010000022.1:0-23604 GCA_046704525.1 Thermoplasmataceae archaeon | reverse complement strand
ATGCTGGGCTATAAGCGTGAGGCCACCAAGTTCCTTTACGATATGATGGAGATAATTTCCAGGGAGAAGAAGGTCCGGACAATTTATACAATCAATGATTACGGAGACCTGGACGAGGTGGAACTAGATTTCGAGGGTCACCGTGGATCTAAGCCTGTCAGGTTTGGAAACAAGGCATCGGATCAGCTTCAGATAGACCAGTACGGCTCCATCATCAACGCCATATACTCCCTGAGCGAGGCTGGTGGGATCATCAACTCATACCTTTGGGATTTTGTCGAGGAAACGCTCGAGAACATAGGGCAGACATGGAAATATCCTGATTCAAGCATATGGGAGTTCCGGACATCCCCGCGGCACTACGTATATTCCAAGATAATGTGCTGGGTGGCATTCACCAGGGCAATCGAGATAGGGAGAGAACAGGGATTCTCCGGGACATACAAGAAATGGCAGGACATTGCCGACGAGATCAAGAAGGACATAATAGAAAAGGGGTTCAGCAAGGACCTGAACTCCTTTGTCCAGTACTATGGCGCAAAAGGGACCGATTCTGCACTCTTAAGGCTGCCTCAGCTTGGTTTCCTCCCTGAAGGGGACCACAGGATCAAGGGAACAATTGAAAGAATAGAAAAGGAACTCATGACCTCTGATTACCTGTTCAAGAGATACAACGAGGATGATGGCCTCAGAGGCAGGGACAACGCGTTCCTGCTGCTGTCATTCTGGTATGTGGAGGACATGATACTCATGAAGAGGATTTCCAAGGCCAAGGAGGTTTATGATTCCCTTCTCGACAGGTGCAACCACCTGGGCCTGCTTGCCGAGGAGGTTGATTTTGACACGGGAGAACTCATAGGCAACTTTCCGCAGGCAATTACCCATATTGGTGTTATTAGGGCAGCGAAGAAGCTCACAGATGAGATGAAGGAAGCTGCCAGAAACGGCAAGACCATCAACCATTATTCCCTCTAGCAGGATGACGGCCTCAGAGGCAGGGGGCATTGAGTTATGGTAAGCAAGGTTGAAGCGTACGCAGATGAACTCAGAAGCCCGGAGGGATATCTCTATGCAGGGCTCCCAAAATTCAGGAGACTGTTCGGAAGAGATTCCATCATTTCATCACTCGAGCTTCTGAACAGGTTTCCAGAGATTGCTAGATCCACTCTCCAGAAGCTTTCGGATCTGCAGGGCAGGGAGTTTATCTCGGACACAGGAGAGGAGAGGGGAAAGATCCTGCATGAACACATGGATACTCCTTCAGAGTCTGACCTGGAGCACATGAAAAGGGTTCCATGGCTGAAATCAGGCAGCACCAATTATTTTTCAGTCGACTCAACACCGCTCTTCCTGATACTCGCTGCAGAGTACTGCCGAAAGACTGGAAACACTCAGTTTATTAGTTCAATTTCAAGGAACATCGCCGATGCTGCAAGGTGGATCCTGGATTATGGCATATCTTCAGGATCTCTAGTCTACTTTAAACCAAGGGAGGGTCAGGGCCTCAGGTCCCAGAGCTGGAGAGATGGCATAGGAAGCATACTGGAAATTGCAAAGGACCCCGTGGCCGTCACTGGAGTGCAGGGATACCTCATAGAAGCCATTGATTCACTGGAATACCTGGAAGGCAGGATATCCCTGGACTTGCAGGAAGATGCCTTGAAAGAAGCGAGAAGGGATGCTCTGGATTCCCTTATGAATGTGTTCTACGACGAGGATGCTGGTTACTTTCCGCTGGCAGTGGACGGGGATGGTGTTGCGTCAAGACACATTACCAGCGATCCTGGTCATCTGCTTGCCTGTTCCGCCCTCCCCAGAAAAGTCTATGATTCCGTAGTGAGCAGGCTTATGGAGCCTGATATGTTGACGGATTACGGCATAAGATGCCTGTCATCCAGAGATCCAAACTTTGACGACCGGGCATATCAGAGGGGATCAGTCTGGCCCCATGACAACTGGATGATCGCGAGGGGGCTGAGAAAGCTAGGATACAGGAAGGAATACTCCAGATTGCGTGACGCCGTGCTGCGTGCTCATGAGGAGACTGGATCCGCACCCGAGTACTACGGGGTGCGCAAGAATGGTGATCTAATCCCGGCCAGAAGAATGCGTGTCCGCGCCTGCGACCCACAGGCATGGACTGCAGGAGCCATTTTAGACTTCCAGGCCTGACGTTTCTATCAGACGAAGGCTGAGCTTTAGAATATCCTGTTGAATCGCATCATTGACCGAGTGCGGGTAAGATTTCAGGCCACGGTTTTGGAAACTTGCTCCATGGGGAATTCCTTTGACTTGAGTATGTCAAACTTTATCTTTTCCCCCTGAGGAATCTTCCTGTCGGATTTGAGAAGAATTCCTGTTCCGTCATCCATGGTGCACCTGACAAAGTAGACGTCACCGATGCTTTCCGTCACATCCGCCTCGGCTGAATAATCCCCCTTGCCTATACTCACCCATTCTGGCCTGAATCCGATGTTCTTGATGAAATTCATGGGAAAATCGCCTATGAAGTCGCCGATCCATGGTGTTCCGGGTTCCTCGTACAGTTCCTTGTAGTCCGATACCTGCTCAAACTTTCCGCCGTGGAGCACTCCTATCCTGTCCCCGAGGACTTCTGCCTCTTTCTGGTCGTGCGTTACGAACAGAAAAGTCTCTCCCAGCTCCTTCTGAAGCTTCTTGAGCTCGCTTCTGGCCGTATACCTGATCCTCGCATCAAGATTGCTCAGTGGCTCATCCATGAGGAAAAGTGAAGGGTTTCTGACAATGGCTCGAGCCAGTGCAACTCTCTGCTGCTGCCCTCCGCTTATCTGGGTTATCTTCTTTGGCAGGATCTCCGTAATGTTGAGCTTTCCGGTAGCCTCCTTCACCTTCCTGTCTATTATGTCTGCCCTCAGCCTCTTCATTTTCAGTGGGAAGGCTATGTTATGATATACGTTCATGTTCGGGTAGAGCGCATAATTCTGGAACACCATTGCCAGGTTCCTCCTGTTGGGAGGCAGCCCAGTGACATCCTTCCCGTCTATGAGGATCTTTCCGCTATCAGGCTGCTCTATTCCCACAATCAGCTTAAGGAGTGTAGATTTCCCTGTTCCTGATGGGCCAAGGACCACAAAGAATTCACCCTCCTCCACCTCTAGAGACATGTCCGAGATGACCCTCTGTTTCCCGTAGATTTTTGTTATATTTTTTAACTCAAGTTTTGGAGCCATTTTAATCACCTTTTTTTCAGTACCTGGCCTATCCTGTTATTCCCGCCGTCAGGTAACTCCCCCTTATGAATTTGGACAGCACCAGCGTGAGTACTATCACGGGAATTGTGACTATCAGCGCGAACGTCGTGCCCGTGAGTATGTCGCCTCTCGCATTTGCCTCTAGGTATATGAGGATTGGAAGTGTCTGGTTGGACGACGCCAGGATCGCAGCGAACGTGAACTCGTCCCAGGACATGAGCCACGAAATGAGGAATGCGGATAGTATGCCAGGCAAGGCGAGCGGAAAGAGCACCCCGTAAAGTGTCTGGAAGAATCCCGCGCCATCTACACGAGATTGCTGCTCAAGCTGGTGCGGTATTGAGCCCAGAGAACCCACCATGAGAAACACCGCCAGAGGAAGCACAATCAGTTCCTGGGCCAGCCCGAGGCCCAGTGCAGTCTCGTTCAGGGCCTTGATCTTGAGGAATGTGACACTGATGGGAATTGCAATGGTCAAGGAAGGAAGCATGGTTGCGAAGAACAGGACCCCGAGAATCAGGTTGGCTATCTTGGGATTGATCTTGTTCAGGCCGTAAGCCGCGTGGAAACCCAGGACAACAGCGATGCCGCCCACTATAAAGGCTGTCTCAAGGCTCTTCAGGAAGGCGGATATCAGTTTCCCGCCGGAATATCCCCGAAACGCGTTGAGGAAATTGGTCAGCGTGTAATGTGTGGGGATCAGTTTCGGATAGTATGCGCCAAGGGTCTGGGACGGCTCCCCCAGAGCAATTATGATGAGGATGTAGATGGGTAGCAGCACAAAGAATGCGAATATGATCGCGCCGATAAGTATCAGCCGCTCCGAGCGCTTGTTCCTGTACTCACTGACCACCGCCGGTCACCCCCGTGTACTTTGACCTGTATATCATTATCACTGTGGCGAAGATCAGGATTATGGCCAGCAGGACTGTAGCCCCTGCAAATGAGGGGTACGGGTTGATGATATCGTACAGAGTATAAGTCATGGTTGTCAGAAGCGCATGCGGAAATATCAGCAGCGCCATCGCGAAAATGTTGAACTCCTGGATGCCCCTGATCATGAGCGCTATGACGATGAAGGGAGCCAGCATTGGAAGCGTGATCCTGAAGAATCTCTGGAATACTCCAGCGCCGTCGACCATCGCCTGGCTGTAAAGATCAGGGGGAATGGTGGTCATGCCTGCGAGCAAGATGAGTGTCACTATGGGCATGTTCTTCCAGGAATCTGCCAGTATTAGAACGAACAGAGAGGTCCAGAAGCTGCCTGTCCAGTTGACCGTCTGTGCTCCGAGGAGCTTGAGAAAAGAATTTGTATATCCTCCGAAGGTGGAGAACATGTCATGGAAAATGACCGAGGTCACAATTGTAGCGATCCCGAAGGGGATCAGGTAAATTGCCGAAAATACGTTCCTGCCCTTGAATGGCCTTGACAGCAGGCTTGCCACAAGGAACGCAGCCGCAAACTGAAGAATGAGTGCGGTTACAGTGACTATGAAGGTGTTGATTATGGGCGAGTAACCGTATTGCCCAAAGACGAAGCTGTAATTGCTTGTCGACAATGTTCCCCGTATTGTGTGGAAACTGTCAAAAACTGTCTGAATTGCCGGTATGAACGCCAGTATCACCACGTACAGGACCGCTGGTAGGGTCAATACGTATGCCGACCATGTGTCTTTCCACTGCACCACTTTATGTCACCTGACAAAAAAATAAAAAAATATTAAAAATTTTAGACTTCGATAGGGCCGTAGTTGCTGTCACTCTGGTAGAGTGTCGCATTTGCACTTCCATAGTTGTTCTTGATGTAATTGTACATCTGCTGGTGTGCCGATGTGAGCAAGTTAGGTATGTCATTGTACGTCTTGCTGTGTGTAAGGAACAACGGATCGTACACTACAGTGTCTAGAATTGAGCCCCACTCAGTGATCCAGGGTGTTGGGTTCCTGAGGAATATCCCCTGCTGGATAGCCTGTCCCAGAGCGCCATCGATAGTGCTGTACTGTGACGGCAGGTTCTGGTACGACTCGTTGTTGATCGCAACCCATGAAAGGTTCAGCAGTGTTTCCTTCTGTGGCTTTGCACTCAGCAGGAACTTTGCAAATGTTTCCAGGCTTGATACATGGCTTGCCCCCTTTGGAATGAAGAGCACGTCCCCACCCATCAGGTGATAGCCGTTGGCCGGTCCGGCTGGTCCGGGATAAACACCAAGCGTGGAGCTGTTCATGTTGTAGGGCGATGATGTCAGTGTGTTGTATATGTAAGGCCACTGATAATCAAGTATTGAATAGTTGCCAACTGCCAGGCCATGGTATGACCCCCAGTAACCTGTCGTGTAAGACGGGGAAAAGTATGTCGACAGGTTGTAAAGCATCTGTATTGCCTTGGCATCACCAGTGTCGTTCAGGTATAGCGGATTGCCCCCGAACTGTACCATCAGCTGGTAGAGTTCCGTGTATGTGCTGGCAGACCTTCCTGCCGGGTCTGATCCTCCCTGTATCATTATCGGGTTCTGCCCTGTCTTGCTGTTTATCGTCTTTGCATCTTGCAGCATCTGTGTGTATGTTGAAGGCGGTGAGCTTATGCCTGCCTTTGAAAACATTGTCTTGTTATACCATACGAGGGGCACGTTTCCCCTGAATGGGAAGAAATAGACTCCTCCAAAGACCTGCTTCTCATAATTCACCATCTTGCTTGCTGCGGGCACGATGTTTGACGGCATTATGTTTGCCTGGGAGCTTGTAAGGTTCATCAGAACGTTTCCGCTCTGGCTGTATAGAAGCTGCCCTATCTCCAGGTTGTCCTGGCCAGCAAGTACTGTTCCGACACTGCCTGATTTCTCCATTGCAAGAACATCAGATGACACCTGGCCGCTGCCGACGTTCACTAGATTCACATGTATGTTTGGATTCTGTGCCTCAAACTGCGGTATGATCGTGTTGTTCATGTATGAGGCTTCTGTGCTTGCCAAGCTCTCGTAGAACTGTATTGTCACTGGTCCGGGGGGAGCCGGGTGTGCGAAATACCCTCCGGAGAATGCCACAATTGCCACTACCACGATTGCGATCACCCATCCGTATGGACGTGATCTCATCATGTCTTTCGATATTGGCTCTTGTTCAGCCATGTAGAATATATTTGAATTAATGTATTTAATATCTCCTTTGGGTGCTCATTTCTGGCTGGCTTTCTGTATTAATTATGAGCTGTAAGGCCTATTTCCAAGGCTTTCCCTGATATTATGCCCGCATACTTCTTTATATCAGGTGAACTGCAATCAATCACACATTCTTCAGTCTACTGCCAAGCCTTTCACTGGCAGTTTTGGATGTAGTTGCCTAGACGCACTTATCTGGAGAGAGCAATTTCCACCCATTTTCTCATTTTTTTTCAGGCAGGTTAACGTTTAATCAGCCGGAGGACTGGTCAGAATGTGCGCACTTATCTCAGGATATTCAGGACAGGGAGGTTCGACACAGAGGAGCTGTACTCCTTCATGGACAGGATCCGGGAGTACGGCAGGATGCATTTCCTGGTATCGGACGGAGTTATGCTGGACCTGGGAAAGGTGTTCCCGGACGGCTCCGGGATAGATGTGAGGATGCAGAGGATACTCACTTCCTACCAGATGCAAAGGATACTGCTTGAATCGGACAGCAGCCCCCATTTCATAGTCATAATATCGGATGTCATATCTGAATGGGCTGTGGAGTCTGTCCAGAGCATATACGAGATCATGAGGGTGAAGTCGTACTACCACCGGTGCCCCATTTCAATGAACATAGTTGGAAAGAAGGGGGTATACGAGAGCTATCTGGGAAAGAGGGTCCTGGAGCCACGGAGAGAGATGGGATTGAAGGGAGGCTTATATACATGGGAAGAACGACACCCACGGTGAGAATGAAGATGGAGGAGATAGCAGGCAGGTACAGCAGGATGAGATCGCTCATGCGCAGGGAGGATGTTGACATACTGGACAGGGTGCTCCTCATGGGCAGGAAACACTCGCCGGAGGTCTCAATGGCTGGCGTAGATCCTGAGGCAGGATTCCTCATCTCTGTAATAATAGAGCTGATGAAATCCATGGAGATGGAAGAAGAGTGAGTGGTTCTCCTTGGATCAGATCATAAACGGCACAGGAAGGGACAGAATAACCCTCTGGTACCTGGGCCCCGGAGGTGTGAGAAAAAGAAGGTTCACCAACAGGTCATGGATATTTGTGCACGGGGACCCCTTCGATCTGGACTTCCTCGCAAGGCAGCTCGACGTCTCGCCTTTTGATTACTCATGGGAGAGGAAAAGAGATGTGTACGGCGAGATGGAAGGGATCGTGGTGCATGCCATGCCATCCAGGATCGGTGACGTTGTAAGGTCGGCGGAACAGGTTGGCCTCAACAGGAAGTTCAGGATTTTCAACGGTGACATTGACCCGGTAATGCGCTTCATGTCTGAAAGGGATCTGGAATTCTTCCATCTTGAAACGCCATATGACATGGACCCTGCAGTGGAGAGCATGACTGTTGGCGGGAAATCCAGACGGAGAGAAGTGGAAAGAGTGCACATCGACGGGGAATCATACCCTCCGACCGGAAGCACATTCGATGAACTCATGGATCGAATGAACGAGAGCGATGTGATCGTGTATGACAACACCAACGAGGTGTTCAGGAAGATCCTGTACTTGATGCGGGACCGGGGAATGCACATACCGGGCATATGGACAAAGGGTGGCTCAACTTACCAGTCATACGGGCAGCTGCATTACAAGAGCCCGACTGTGGGCATTTCCGGAAAGATATGCATTCCATCCGACTCTTTTGTTTATGCCGAGGCAGGCCTCCCGGGAATATTTGAGCTTTCAAGAACCGCTTCCCTGCCGCCTGTCAGCGCGTCCATTGTCACACCGGGAACAGCTGTATCCACCATGGAGGAGAGCATAGCCCTCAAGAACGGGATCCTGATCCCGCTCTACAAGGACGACCACGAGGTGGAGAAGAGCGTTGCCGAGGTTTCGCTCACAGACAGGGGAGGGATAGCGCTTCAGCCCGAGCCCGGGATATACAGTGACGTTTACGAGATAGACTTCTCGTCCATGTACCCAAGCATCATCGTGCGCTACAACCTCTCACCTGAGACAATAGGGAAAAGGGGAGACTACAGTGTCCCAGATACCCCGCACATGGTCGACAACAGCAGAAACGGGTTTCTTCCACTAGCACTCTCCGGGCTGCTAAAGAAGCGCCTGTTCTACAAGTCCATCAGGGAAGACAGTGAAGTGTACAGGAACAGGGATACTGCACTTAAGTGGATGCTCCTGACCTCGTTCGGGTACACCGGTTACAAGAACGCAAAGTTCGGGAAAATAGAGGCTCATGAGAGCATCACTTCAATCGGGAGAAGTGTCCTTTCAAGAGCCATGAAACTGGCAGAGGACAGCGGGTTCAGCGTCATTCATGGCATAGTGGACTCGCTCTGGATCAAGGGTCGGGGAGACGTTGTAGCCCTGATGCAGAGGATAAAGGATGAGACCAGGATCGACATTGTCCAGGACGGCCACTACAGATGGATAGCTTTCTTCCAGGCGAGATCAGGGCTCGGCTCCCTGAACAGGTACATAGGGATGCGCACTGACGGCACTTACAAGATCAGGGGTATAGAGCTCAGAAGGAAGGATGTCCCTGAGCTTTCAAAGAAGTTCCAGCTTGATGCCCTCAGTCTCTTCGAAGACTGCCGAACAGTGAGAGACATAGCGGAAAAGTATGATGACCTACAGGAACTGGAGCGCAGATACCTGGACAACCTATGCAACTTCCCCCGGGAACTCTACAGGATCAGGATGAAGGTGACCCGGAGGGCAGACGAATACAGGGTCAGGAACGTCCAGAAAATAGCCCTGGAAAAACTCCTGAAGCAGGGCATAGAGGTCAACCCGGGTGAGAGGGTGCCTGTGATCGTCACGGACCGGAGAAGGGAGATTGTAGACCTGGACAGCGATTATGAGGGGATAGACGCAGAATTCTACAGGCGACACCTGTACCGTGCATTCGAATGCTTTGACTACCTTGTTTCAAGGGCTTCTGCCGCCAAGAAGAGAAAGACGGCGAGCCTCATGGACCCGGATTTTGCAGTGAAGTGAGGTCAGGCGTACTGCTCAAGCATGGTCTCAATCTTTTCGCTCAGAACGGCCACGGGAACGTCGTTGATGCCTATTATTTTCCTCACGCCGCCCTTTGAGCCTCCGCTAACATTCCTGCTGTCGAGGAAGCCCACTACCTCGAGCTTCCTGAGGTGCTTGTAAATCTCTGTCCTCTCCATGCCCCTCAGGCCGTACTGCTCCGCAAATGCGGGCGCATTTTCCTCCAGGCAGTCGATGGTGGTTTCAGTGGCATTTCTCAGGCAACTGCACACAGTGAGCAGAGTGACCAGCTCCTCCTTGTCAAGTTCACCAAGCTTGCTCTCCGTAACGTACGGGTTGATCAGCGACTTTGCAGCCCTTATGTCCTCACCCTCTATGGCATCTGAAGATCTGTAATCTGCTATGTGGGAAGCCTTCTGCAGGAGTTCAATAGCGACTCTGGCACTTCCGAAGGGCTCTGCAATCTCAGCGATGTAATCGACTATCTCCGGTGTATATGATGCCTCATTGAGTGCAACCCTGCATCTGTCCTCTATGATTCCGAAAAGCTCTTCCCTCGTGTACCTGCTGAACTCAAGAGCTGAAAATACGCCGAGAGATTTCCTGTCCCTCTCGTTGAAGTACATCGTAGGGTTGTCGATCGAGATCAGGATCGTGGACATGCCGGTGCCGTAGATCTCGTTTGACCTGAAAAGGTTGTAGAACCCTTCCGGATCGCGGCGTGCGATGTTGGAAGCTTCGTCCATGACCAGGACAAGTGGCGTCCCCCTCCGCTCCATGATCGAGTTCAGGCTCCCGAAGAGCTGGTGATATGTGGCCCCCTTGTTTGGAAACACCTTGCCCAGCCTGTTTACAACATCACTGAGCAGTGTCCGTACATTGCTGAACGAGAGGGCATTCTCGTAGACGATAAGCGGGGACTTCTCATCCCTGAGGAGAAGTTTTGCTGTAACTGTCTTTCCAGTACCCGAGGCGCCGTAGACTACAAGGTTGGGGTATATTCCATTCCTCACAGGCTGCAGAACTATCTCGCGTATCTTCTTGAGCTGCTGCTCCCTGAACCTGAGGTGTTGCGGTATGAAGGCGAAATCCAGCGGATTCGGGTTCTTTATTATTGAGCTCATCCGGCACTTTCCTGCTGACTCATCTTTGGCACTGCCTCTTCAGAAGCTTACGACCGAGTACCCGTTGTTTATGAAGCCCGGTATTGTGTCGCTGACATTCTCCAGCTTGATGCCCAGCTTTGCGATATTCTCAGACAGGTCGTTGGCTGCTGCATATCCATTGCACGCAATCGAAGTCACGCCGTGGTCAACAAGCAGCTTGTAAAGCTCGCTCACCTGTGGATCATCCCCGGCAATTGCCTTCTCGCTCGGGCCGAAGAACACAATCTTAACATCCTCAAGGTTCTTCTTCCTGGCGGAGTTCAGAGCCAGCCTCATTCCTACCAGCAGCTTGTCCCTGTTTTCGAGGCCTGAGGTTATCAATACAAGCATCTTTCCAGACATGGTCAGACATAGTATTTGTTTTCATTAATCTTTACGATTTTACGCAGACAGGAGCCACGCGCTGGAACTGCCCCATTTGTCCGCCTAACATGTGATGTGCATAAATTATAATAATGGCATCTATCCTTAATGGGGTGGTAAAATGCCATTCATAGATGATCTAGCACTAGAACTGATTACACTGGTCATGGTTAGCGGTCTCGTGGTCTACCTAACGGGGCTTACGTACCTTGAATATAGGAAGAGTGGTCCGGAAAACGTGGAAAGCACGCTCAGGCTTGGGATGTTTCCACTGGGTTTTCTCGGGGCAGTTATTGTGGTCCTTGGACTGTGGCAGGAGATGGTATGGCCGTTCCCTGCTACATCCTCTCTGTATAACATTGCTTTTGGTGACGTGTATCTTGTTTTCGGAATAATACTCCTTGCAGTGGCCCTGACAATTGCGTTCAAGCAGAAGCTACAGATTGTCGGTTTCTTCGCCCTTCTCGGCGGAATCATGGCGATCTACTACGGGTCTATCATATACTCTGAGGGCCTGACGAAGAGCCCCCTGGGAACACTTGCAATGTATACGTCCTTCGGTATAGCCGGTATATTCACCTATCCTGCAACCTATGCATACGACTCAATGGCTGAAGGAAAGAGACCCGGAATGGGGTACGGCGTAATGCTGATCATATTCTGGCTGTTCTTCATCTTCGCAGCCGCGTTTGCAGCCATAATAGGTGTACCAGCAGTGCTTGAGCACATACAGAGCACGCCGTAGAAAGACGGGGAGACTGCAACCATAATCCCCAATTTTTTCATTTTGATCAGTCTCAGGTCAGCACACTTTCCGGAGAGGACAGCAAGGATTTTTATACGGATAAGGGTTGAAAACACGAACCTCATTGGATGAACAACAGACTAACTGCGGCAGGTGCGGATCACCTTTCTTCTACAGAGTTGACTATGACGCCGTGAACGAGGCGGAGCACAACCACGGTTACATATATGTCAAGTGCCCGTCCTGCGGCTACAGGAACCCAGAGATTGTTGACAGCAAGCTTGCAAGCACGGCCAACCCTGGAGGCATAGGGAACAAGGTTGCCGAAGGGGCAACTGAGGCAATGACGGCATTCGGGGGAGTGGTGTACTATGTAGTCCTGGTGACAACATCCATTGTTTATACGCCCATACTCCTCCTGGCCCTTGGAATGTTTGTTCTGGGAAGGTACGAGAATCCTGTGTTCTATGCCCCTGCGGTACTTGCAGTTGTGTTTCTTGTATGGCTCCTGCGGCGCCTGGAAGGGGACAAGAAGCCCCTCTGATTTTGAAAAATAGAAAAATAGTCTCAGGCGCGCGCCATAGCTGCCTGGGAGGTTATTTCAGACTTGTTCTCGAGGCCGTACCTCTTCACCTTGTCTATGTCCACGCCATGCTTCCTGGCTATCTTCTCCACTGTGCGAAGCATGATTCCGCCTCCGAATGAGATGATGCTGCCGGTTCCCATTCTGACAATCATGTTTCCGCGAGCGTCCTTTCTGGCATTCCTCCTGGCCATTTTTGCAAGGTGCCTGTAGGATGCATAGTAAACAGCGAGCATGCTCTCAGAAAGCATTTCAGTGTTCAGTTTCCTGGATTTAATCCTCCCAAGGGGGACGTTCAGCAGAGGGGTTGCAGTGAACTCAAATGGCCTGCCGTCGATGTATGAATTGCTGAGCCTGTTGATCATGGATACAGTGTCCCAGTTGTCCTCGTCGGTCTCACCAGCCTGTCCAACCTGCAGGGTGAAAGCGGGCCTCCAGTAATTCTTTGTCTCCACAGCAACGCCCTGCCAGACTATGTCCTGCCACGAGCCATCTGGACCTATCTTGAGGGGCAGGGTCTTGTTTGGCATGTGCTGTTTTGCAAGCGAGTCGCTCCCTGTCTCAATGCCGGTCTGAATACCGATCCAGTTGTCGGGCCCCGCGTTGACGATCTTGGAGAGGTGCTCCATCATTTCCGGGTAGCCTGCTGGGATGGATATCCTGCCATGTGTTGGATTGGTGGTCTTAACGCCCTTTATGCTCATTACAGCTCCGAAGAGTTCTGAAAGTGCGTCTTCATTGGGTGTGAACATGTTTCCGTGCTTGTAACCCCATATCTCATCAGAGTGCAGCCAGGCATTTGTCTGGTTTGCCCTGAGGTTGACCTCGATCTCCTTCTTGATGTTCTCTATGGGCACGTACCTGAGTGGCCTGAGTGTAACTTCGCAGAAGTCACAACCTACTCCGCACCCTCTCATTACCTCCGACATTCCCTTCATGGCGGGATTCACTATAGGCGGCATATCGTCGAGAGTCGGGTAGGCTGAAAATGAGATTCCCCTGGCCAGGAACTTGTCATCCTTGGCCACGACCTTCCTGAACTTCTCGTCGTATGTCATGTATCCACTGTGGAACATGCTCTTGTCTATGCTGTCGCTTACGACCTGATCGAACAGGATTGGGGCGATATCATCCGCTTCACCCTGGAATACATAGTCTATGCCGTACTTGTCAACGGCCTCCCTCATCATGGTGAATTCCCAGACGCCAGGGCCCCCTACCATGAGCTTGGCCTTCTTTCCCTGCCTGACCTGCCGGATCTTTTCCATCAGCAGGTCCCATTCTCTCCAGACCCAGGCGTACAGTTCTCCGCCGAAAAGGGCATAATAGGACATGGTCACCGGCCCAAGCCCGAATGGGTCCATTGTAGATACTGCAATTAACTCAGTGTCATCTGTGACGTGCTGTGCAAGGTAGTTTTCCTGTACAACAGCAACGTCCTTCCTGTCATATTTGGTTAGAAGCGAAGCCTCCAGTTTCCTTATGGAATACGGAGCCAGCGACACCCTGCCATCGGCCGTAGTTGGAGGCGCGGGCCCCTTGAGGAAGCGGTAAATGGGGCCCGGTATGGTCCTTGATGGTGAGCAGGATAGAAAGTCCAGCAGTGGAAAGTCTCTGTACTGGTATCCCAGAGTCGAATCTGAAAGCAATACGAATTTTGTCATGATGCGTCCGTCCAGTAGGAGTAGTTAGAAAGTTAACATTCATAAATATTTTGTTTGTAAATACCTCGAAATTCCCTCTGATATAAGGGCTCCCCGGTATTTTTCACACTATAAAACCTATCTAGTTGGGAATACCTGCCGCATGGCGGGAGGCCTGTGCATGGCTTTCTCTTGAGCTCGCATGGTCCACGATCACCACGTTATGTCCAGAATAGCGGAAGCCGCCTCCCTCATCCTCTCAACGCAGTAGTTCCTGAAGAGGTGGCTCTTGTAGACTGCAAATGGCATGTATGATCCCTCTGGCAGGAGGCCGGAGGTCATGCCCTTCTTCATGGTTGCAATAAGCGCTGACGAGATATCCTCCTGTGTAATTCCGAGGCTGTTCAGCCTTGATTCCCAGTGGTGCATGTAAGATTTGTAATTCAGGACGGTGTCCCAGACCACGTACTTCTTCAGCTCCATCTTGTTGTACGAATTGCTTCCTGAGGCAATGTCCATGGACCTGGCTATGTGCGTGACGGGTATGTATATCCTCTTTACCCCTCTGTTCCCCTTCACACCTATCCCTATCTTCTCAAACCTCTCGAAGAACTGCTGAAGTAGATTTGCAATCTCGTGGTATGAAGCCAGCGTGTTCACCCTGTTCCACTCCACAGTGGTAATGCCAGTAATGTTCACCAGATGGCGGATTGTTTCCACAAGGTACGTGTTCTCTGACTCGAATGTTGTCCGTATTACACCGGTGGGGTATGTTGTAGACCTCTCAGGCGGAACTTGCTGCTTGGGAGCGAAGATTCCAAGCGTGCCGATTATTGCTATGAAGATGAACTGCTCGGGATAGGACGAGAGTATGTCGCTTATCCTGTCCCTCCTCTGTGAGACAGTCTCAACTATGATCTGGTCTGCAAGTGCAGTGGTCTTTTCCCCCTGGTCAAGTGTGAGATATATCGTGCTTTCCCCCGGGAATTGTGAAGCTGGCGCCGGGGCATTTTCCCTGAGCACTCCAAGTGCCTCGAGGAATATGGCCTCTTTTGAGAGGTTCTCATTCCTCCTGGTGATCATGTTGCCCAGAGAGTGGCCGATCCTTGTGCCAGACTCAATGTTGAGGCCGCCCACTGCCGCCTGGTAGACGAGACGTTTCGCATTCAGGGCGGAGAGCCCCTGTGACTGGATTGTATCTTCAAACCTGTCCATTTCCTGAGTGTCAATGGGTATCTCCTCGTGCTTCTCCTGGGCCGGCATCTGCTCAAAGAACCACTTTTCATTGTCCTTGCCCGTTATCGACCGCAGCATGTTCTCGAATTCCACATTCTCTGCTGTAGGAGACGGGAATACGCTGACATCCTTCTCCAGGAGGCTCACTGTTGCAGGAAGCTTGTCCTTCACCTCGTCTATTATCTCCTTGGGTGCCAGGTAGACAACGTACTTCAGGGACTTCAGGTTCAGAACCCCTGCAAGTTGTGAAGTCCTGGGTCTCCTGCCTACAACTTTGATGCCGATATCCGGCTTGTCAGATTTCCCGGAAAGGCATGCAACAAGATCGGGACGGTCTATATCAACGGAGTCGCTGCCGCTGTGGATCATCCCGATGCCGTAGTAGTCAAGAATGTTGGCAACAGTCCTTCTGGTTGTCCCAACAGGGTCCTGAATCATGATGAGTAATTTTCTGAAGGGATAATTATTTTCGGTCTGGACTGCACCGATTCGTGCCGGATCAAGTATTTCAGCTATGCAGGCATCTTATGGCAATGAGGATAAGGGATGCCACTCCTGGCGACTGGGATTCAGTCAGCAGGATTTCCAGGAGGTCAGGTTATGAAGACTATATCAACAACCACTGGGGGCCTTCCTACCTTGAGGACGGCAGAGTCCTCATAGCTGAAGACGGAGAGGCACTGGGGTTCGGCAGGGTGGACATCCTTCCCGACGGTGCGGCCTGGCTGAGCGGGCTGCGTGTGGATCCAGACCACTGGAGGGAAGGTGTCGGAAGCCGCATAACCAGCAGGCTGGTGGAAGTGTCCGGCGAAATGGGCGCTTATGCAGCAAGGATGATTGTCGAGAACAGCAATCACAGATCCAGAAAACTGTCCGAAAAACTGGGCTTTTACAATGCCATGGAATTCAGGTTCTTTGGCGCGGGTCTGGACCTCTCCAGGTACAGGGAAACCGAATACCATGAAGCTTCCTACGTCTCGCTCAGGTGGAGATTCGTCAGGGCAGAGAGGATTCCCAGCCTGCCGGGAAAATTCTACTCAAACGGTAAAAATACTGTTTTCCTCAATGAGGAAGGCAACACATACTTCGTGCTAGTTGCCACTGAACCCTTGAAGCAGGGCGGGGAAGGAATGACCATATGGAGCAAAGAAAACTTCAGGGAAGATCTCTGCAAACTGCCCGAGCTGGAACACTTTCCCCTGGCTGTGCTGTATGAAAAGCCGCTGGGCCTCTAGTACCCCGAGAAGCTCTCCAGGAACACTCTCTTCTTGTCTACTCCAAGATCGCTGAGTTCCTTCCTAATGGAAGCCACTGTCTTTGGTGCTCCTGAAACGTAAAAGCTGGCTTTCCCAAGATCATCACCCAGAACTTCCTTCAGCTTCTCGCCTGAAAGGCCGTCAGTTATCAGCGGATGGAACTCTATATTCTCATTCTTCCTGCTGAATTCCTCGATTTCATCCTTGAAGACCGCATCTTCCTCTGATTCGCTGGAATAGACAACGACGATCCTCCTGGACCTCTCCTTCCCGTCTGCATCTTCAACAACGCTCCTGACAGGGGTGATGCCTATGCCCTTGCTTATGAAGACAGCAGGCGATTCGCCGTCTTCCAGGGTGAAGTTGCCCAGGGGGGCTTCGAGCTTCACTTCGGTTCCTTCGTCTGCGTTCTCTATGTACTTCTTGAACTTCGAGCCGGTGGTCCTGGTTGCAAACATCGGGAGCCTTGTTTCTGCCGGCTCTGAAGCTATCGACATGAACCTGGACTTCTCGCCATCCTCAATTTCCTTGTCCTTCAAAGTGATCTTTGCATACTGCCCGGCCTTGAACTCGATGACTCCATCCACTTCCACCATGAAGCTGAGTGTGTCCTCAGCGATTCTCTCGCGGGCTCTGAGTCTTCCATTGAACTGTTGAGCCATGTTTTTCGCATCGGTGTTATGGTTTAAGGCGTTTTCTCCGGGTCTTGTGTATAGACTCGAATCACCATGGGCAGCCGCCCTCAGTAGCCCGCAAACTTCTCGGTCTTGAGGCTTGCTGTGCCTATTCCCAGTCCGACGAGTATCTTGCGGGCCTCGTACACAAACCTTGGTTCCCCGGATACGTAGTATAAGGCATCTGAAAGCTTGCTTCCAGCATATTTTCTCAGCTCCCTGCCAGAAATGGCTTTTCCAAGGTCTCCTGTGGTGTCGCCCACCATGTACCTGGATATGGAGAATCCGCTGACTGAGGCCTCCAGTTGTCTCAGCTCGTCAAGGAAGAGTTCCCTGGATTCAGAGGAGTTAACATAGATGAGCGTGATTTTCTGCGTCCTGCCCTGGTCCGCTGCGTCGTGCATCACGCTTATCACAGGAGTGATGCCTATGCCCGAAGTAATGAAAACCAGAGGCTTTTCCCTGTCAGAAACCAGAAAGAAACCGCCAGTTGGAGGCGCCACATCCACGATGTCTCCAGGTTTCATCGCTGAGAGCCTTCTCTTGAAATCAGACTCCTCCCTGTAGATAGTTGCGAATCTCATGTAATTCTCTCTCGCCGGAGGGGATGCGATTGAGAAGATCCTTTTCAGGTCAAAGTCTCCGCCATTCCTGGATGGAATGGATATGGTGGCAGACTTGCCGGCCCGGAATGAGTATCCTGTGCCCGACGTATCCAGGGTGAAAATCATGTAATCACCCTTTCTCTCAATTTCCTTGAGGGGCACCTGCACGTGGTCATCTGTCACGGAATCACCAGGACATGATTTGGTCTAACTGATAACACTTTCCCCATGATCAAGAGGCGGCTGAGATGCCAACCAGGGGCTGCAAAATATATTATGGCCAGTGTGTTTAGCCAGCCTGTTGGTGATACACACGTGCGAGGTCAGGATACTTTGGGACCAGAGGATAAGGATGCGTGATGGCGTTGAGGTTTCAGGAGACATATACCTGCCTGAGAACGGGGGAAAATATCCGGCCATCGTTGTAAGGACGCCGTACGGCAAGGGCTCGGATGATTCAATCAAGCAGGGGGAGCACTTTTCAGACAATGGCTTCGCTGTTGTGATATGCGATGTGCGTGGGCGGGGCGACTCAGACGGGGACTTCGTCCCCTATTTCAACGAGGGGAAAGATGGCTATGACGTCATCGAATGGGTCGCGTCCCAGCCATGGTGCACTGGCAGCGTCGGCACCATGGGCGGATCATATCTGGGAAGGATACAGTGGCTAACTGCCCTCGAAAAGCCTCCGCATCTCCGTGCTATGATATGTGCGGTCTCCCCGTCTGATCCTTTCGTGGAAAGCCCTACAGGCGTTCCGGATCCCATTCACATATCCTGGAGCTTTCTCACCAGCGGTAGGTCCATGCAGAACGTCGATCACATGAACTGGGAGAATGTGTACAGGCACCTCCCGCTTATAGGCATGGACGAAGTCACAGGGAGGAAGATCAAGGGATGGAAGGAATCCTTTGACCACACAACCCTCGACAGGCATTGGGAGCCTCTCAGGTACCAGAACAGGTTCTCCGAGATCGATCTTCCGGTTATGCATATCTCTGGATGGTACGACGACGAGCAGATCGGGACACCGCTCAATTACATCGGAATGAGGAATGGCTCAGCAACTGAGGAATCGAAGAGAAGCCAGAAACTGCTGATGGGGCCGTGGCCCCACAGGATAAACCAGAACCAGAAGTTCGGAGATATTGACTTCGGCCCGGATTCAATCATTGACCTCCGCGGGGAGCAGAAAAGGTGGTTTGACAGATGGCTGAAGGATGAGAAAAACGGCGTTGACGATGAGGACCCTGTAAGAATATTCGTAATGGGAGAGAACAAGTGGAGGAGCGAGAAGGACTGGCCCCTGCCTGGAACGGAATACACCCCATTCTACTTTAACAGCGGCGGGAGAGGCAACAGCAGGCTCGGAGACGGCACACTCTCAACCAGGATAGCACATGATGGGGCAGATTTCGACTCATATACCTATGATCCGGAGAGGCCCTTTCCCTTCATCACCGACATAACGTTTGCCCAGATTGGCGGGCCGGATGACTATTCGGCAGTCGAAAGGAGGGATGATGTCCTCGTATACACTTCAGAGCCCTTGAAGGAGAAAGTGGAAGTGACCGGGCCGATTGCCGCTGAATTGCATGTCTCCTCCGATGCTGAAGACACTGACTTCACGGTAAAGCTCGTGGATGTCTGGCCCAGTGGTTTCGCCCAGAGGCTCTGTGACGGAATAGTCCGGGCAAGGTTCAGGGACGGCATGGACAGGGAAAGCCCAATCGTTCCCGGAGACGTGTACCGGATGAACGTTGACATGTGGAATACCTGCCAGGTGTTTCTGCCTGGGCACAGCATCAGGGTGGAAGTCTCTTCCAGCGCATTCCCGAAGTATGCAAGAAACCAGAATGTCTGGGAAAAGCTAGGGAGAACCAAAAACATGAAAAAAGCTGAGCAGAGGCTGTACCACAGCGATAAGTACCCCTCAAAGGTTGTACTTCCCCTGGTCAGAAGATAGGGTGAGATCCGGTCTCAGGCCCCGGACCTCCCCGGTTCAGAAAGATCAGTGAAGCACTTTCACAGCGTTGTTTATTTTTTCCCTGAGGTCCAGTGGGATCGATGTCATGCTGTGGGCCTCTTTAGCGTGGGCAACGATCTTGGGCATAAGGTCGTCCATGCTCTTGCCCTCTGTGCTGAAGCCGCAGTCCATTCCTATATCTTTGCATTTAAAGCTGTACTTGTCCATGGGAAATGATCCGAAGTAGGTTGCTTAAGCTGTTTGCCTAACAGGTAAGCCAGAAGATTGATGTCCGTATCACTGTGAGTTCTTGTTCGACCATGCTCTTGCAGAATTCCAGGAGAGAGCGCGTTTTTCCAAGGCTGAAACGAACTCACTCTTGCCGCTTATGTAGCAGTCCAGATCATTTCCGCACCTCTCCAACAGAGACTGCTTCAGCTGGGAATATTTCCCGGCTTCCCCAGGACTTTGCCTGAGGTAGTCACGGACTGCAAGATGCCTTTCGACGTTCTCCGTGTCAGAATCCAGAAATACATGCACATGGACGGTGCTCACCCAGTTCCCTCCTCCAAGCGACTCCACTCTTCTCAGGTACCTCCTCCCCGGGATCCCGTACTCGCCCAGGTTGCTGAAGCCAGCTTTTTCAAGTTCCGGGCTGGCCCTGTCAACTTCATCCAGTGAGTCTGTTGTGACAAGGATGTCTATAGTTGGCTTGGCCTTCATGCCGGGCACTGATGTGCTCCCAATGTGTTCAACAGACTGCGCGCTACTACCAAGAGCCTGCATGATCAGAGCTTTCTCACGGGAAAATTTCTTCGGCCACTCTGGGTCGTAATCCGTGAACTGCAAGATCCTCATGGAAAATCAGCTGCTGGCCGGGCCTCCCGTCTTGGTCACTCTGCTCTCTAGGTTCGGGCCCATCCTGATAGATATGCCTACCCAGGCATAAACCCCGCATAGCATCCATTGGGAAATGAAAGACAGTACCATCACAACGGTGGCAATGGAGTCAAATCCACCAAACGCGAAGCCAAAAGCAATGGAATTGTAGGGTATCACATAAGGAGCGACTATTATAGTGTCCCTCAGCGTGATAGAGTACGGGATGGACCCCGGCGAGTAGAACGCAAAAACTGAGATCAGATATGCAAGTCCGGCCACGAGTGATCCTGCCAGGCCTGCCTTCTGCTTCGTGTCAGTGTACGGTAGGATGATCAGCGCGAATGAGGAGAGCGCAATGAGCTGGAACACGAGGGAAAGCAGGGAAGTCATGCTATAGTCGCCGAGCGGATTGCTGTGCAATGGCCTGTATGAAACACCCAGTATGCCAGTAGCAAACATGATCAGCGGCACCAAGATCTCCGCTGCCAGTAGAAATATTCCCAGAAGTGCGATTGATCTACTCCGCGATTCCAGGGAGACTGAAGCAAGGAAAAGCAGAACAAGGCCGAAAGATGAGAGGGCCAGGGGGACTAATATCAGTGACAGCTCCATTAAGCTTGAGGCAACCGGTTCTTGCATGTACATCATGGAGTGCAGGAACAAGAGCTGAGCCATTGGCATGAGGAGGAATGAAAAAGCGGGGAATATGAAGGCCATCCACAGGAAGTTTCTGTTGCCCTTCCCGCTGTATGCAGTCTTTCCTCTTTTGCCCCGCTTCATAATGTCAGATGGCTGTCCCAGTTCCATGGAGGACTCCGCGGCCTCTTTGAATTTTGATTCATACAGCTCCTGGCTGAGCGAGAACAGGACTGAGTATCCCTTCCCCGATCGTTCGCCAAATGCCTCAAGATCGGAAAAAACCCTGACCGGGTTGAGGTCCCCGCCCTCCTGCAGTGAGGCTTTCAGGTGATCCTCATCAAGCAGCAGGACTGGTGCTTCTTTATTCTTCACAGAGCCGTATTCTTCTCCCATCTCGTCCGAGGAAAGCACTGTAATGCCGGAGGCGATCAGCCTTTTTGCAGTGAGGTAGGCTATTCTCCTCACCTGGTCGGTCATCCTGCCAGAAATGATGTGCACCTCTCCGGACTTGCCCGATCCATGCCGGGACCTCACCCGCTCTGAGAGCTCTCTGACCTTCTTATCCTCATATACGGAATAAGGGATCTCGCCTTCCGGCATGCCGTAAAATTCAACCAGGCCCTCATCACTAACCGTCTTAACCCCTTCTCCCTTGTTTCCGAGCGTTAAGATACCTGTTATCCTTATGAACATTACGCGGAAGCATCATGCCACCGGGTAATCTTGCAAAGAGCCGCGTTGTTTCCAGCGGCCTCCCACTGTAAGACTGGAATTGCTCAATATCAGTCTTCAGATTATTATTCATGCACTTCCGGAAGAGAAAGAAGTGAGTGGACGGCAAGATATGGGTGTGGCCGAGAGAAGTGCCAAGGGCAACGTCACAATCTTCGTTTGCAGTCAGCACAGTTTCCATGCCAGAACCAAGGACGAAGTATACGGGCATGAGAAACCCCATGCAATGGTTGCTGCCGGAACATTTACCATTAGATCCTTTCGGAAAAAGTCCTGGCTGATCCCTGGTCACCGATGAAAATCAAAAATATGTGTTTCACAGGGTTTCCCCTGTGTTTTTCCTAGTAGAGTCCGCGGAGCTTCATAGCATCCGCCACCCTCTTTACAGAGACGACGTATGCCGCAGTTCTCGGGTCGACCTTGTACCTGTCCATGGCCTCAAACACGGCCTTTGAGGCATCGGTCATCTTCTTGTCCAGCTTCTTGTGGACTTCATCCTCAGTCCAGTAGTCCCCAGTCTGGTTCTGCACCCACTCATAGTAGGAAACAGTGACTCCGCCGGAGTTTGCCAGGAAGTCCGGGACGAGCAGGACCTTGTTCTTGTGCAGGATCTCATCCGCGTCAGGCGTTGTGGGGCCGTTTGCAAGCTCCAGAACGATCTTGGCGTTGACCTTTGCTGCATTCCTGGATGTGATCTGGTTCTCTATTGCAGCCGGCACAAGGATGTCCACATTGAGTTCGAGAAGCTCCTCGTTTGAGATCTTCTTCGATCCCGGGTAGCCTTCCACTGAGCCTGTCTTCTTCTTGTGCTCCATCAGCTTGTCAAAGTCGAATCCGTCCTCGAGGAAAGCTCCTCCCCTGGTGTCTGAAACTGCAACTACCTTTGATCCGTACAGATCCTTGATGAGCTTGACTGCGAACTGGCCTGCATTGCCGAATCCCTGTATTGCCACTCTTGCCTTTGAAACGTCCAGGTTCACCCTCTTGGCAGCCTCGCGAAGAACGTACATGCCTCCCCTCGCGGTTGCGTCTCCCCTGCCCAGTGATCCGCCGTTCTCAATTGGCTTTCCAGTAATGACGCCGGGTGCTGAGTGCCTGACAATTGTCTCGTACTCGTCCATCATCCAGGCCATGATCTGGGGTGTAGTGTACACATCCGGGGCCGGAACGTCCTTCTCCGGGCCAATCAGATCTGCAACCGCCCTGATGTAACCTCTGCTGAGCCTCTCGAGCTCGCCCTGGCTCATCTTCCTGGGGTCGCAGATAACTCCGCCCTTTCCGCCGCCAAGGGGAATGTCAACGACTGCTGTCTTCCAGGTCATCCAAGCTGCCAGAGCCTTTACTGTTGAAAGCGACTCCTCCGGGTGGAACCTGATGCCTCCCTTTGCGGGCCCCCTTGCGTTGTTATACCTGACTCTGAATCCAGTAAAAACCTCGGTCTTTCCGTTGTCCATCCTCACCGGGATGCTGACCTGCAGTATCTTCATGGGCTGGCTCAGAAGCTTTAGGGCTTGCTCATCCAGTTTCATTACCTTTGCAGCCTTGTTAAGCTGCTCCAGTGCAATATCAAATGGGTCTAGGTCTTCTGCCATTTTTTCACCTGATTTCTCCTGCATATATTCGGTAGATGTCTTTTGCATCTTCTCACCCGATGTCTCTTTATCCAAAAAGACGCTCAAGAATCACTACCACGTATTTGATTGTTCTTTGTTAATGTTGAGTCTGCGCAATCCTTGCCCGTACCACTCCGG
>JBJKRS010000021.1:0-4061 GCA_046704525.1 Thermoplasmataceae archaeon | reverse complement strand
ACAACTTCACGAAACTCAAAATTGGGGCTGAACCCTCAAACAGGTCATGGATTTCTTTCTCGTCCAAGGGGAACTCTTCAACTTTCTACTCTGGCATAGAAGACAGCAAGATATCACGGGGTCTTAGAGTGTATAATGAAAACTCCACGACAAAGAGCTTCCTCTCGATGAATATTAGCTCACAACAGAGAGTCAGGATCAACCTTGTGTTTTCGTGGGGCAACTCACCAATTCGTGGATTTACAAATAACACCATCACATTTCTGAGGAACGGATCCAAATTATTCGGGATATCATTGAGTGCTGGAAACCTTGAAACAATGCTTTCCAACGGAAGCAGCTCAAGGAGCTTGGGGCCTCTTCTGCCTTCACACAAGCGGATTACCCTGTCTGCGAGTTTCAACTCCTCAAACCCAGGAGGGGCATTTGTTGTTTTGCACAGGAAGGGAACGTCGGCACTTGCATTTCCCCTTAAGGTCAGATCAGAGAGCAAGCAATCTTCAAACCTTACTGTGCTAATGGGTGGGAAATTTGCAAATATGACGCTCTACAATCTGTCGCATTTCTCAAATTCAGGCCTTAACGTGCCGAAGAATCTGGAGAATGCCCAGTACAATTCGACTGCCTTTGCCCTTCCCGGAGGACTGACGCCAAACCTTACCAGCAGGGCACAGCCAGTTCTTGATGTGCAAACCAACAGCATAATTTACGAAACGTCACATGGATCCATTGCATCCTACAATTTCCTTAACGAATCCGGCCAAAGTCTATTTGCTGTGACTGGCGGCATTCAGGGCGGGGTGCCGTATATGGGCCACTTTTACTACTGGTCAACCTCGCCGAGCTTTGAGCTCTATTCAATAAACAGCTCCACACTCAAGGTGAGCAAGTCCTCGTTGCCAGGACCAAGCGGGGAGCATGTTGAAGCAGTCTTCAGGGGGAACGATGCAGTGTTATCCAACAGGACGGGTGCAATTTTCAAGGTAAGCCTTCAGTCCCATTCAGTCGAAAATAGTACACAACTGAATCTGTCAGAAGCAACGGGAGGTCTGGAAGTGATGTCCACTCGGCTACTCAATTCAACAATTTGTCTGGAAGGCTACTCCCAGGCATCCGATGCAATATTCCAGGCAAGGTACTATTTCAACAACCTCTCCCTTGAGAGCAGTGGCATTCACAATACCACCCTTATTAATGGCGGTCTGGTCATATACGATACCGGATTTAACCGAAAGGGTGAAACGAGCCTTATTGGGGTGAAGGACAACTTTTCTGAGCATTACATCTCCCAGGGCACGGGAAATATTATTCTTCCCCCTTGGCAGGGAGAACTGACCTCGCTTCTTTCAGTAAACGCAAACTACACTCTCATACAGAACGGTTCGACAGTAAGCCTGATAACGCAGGGATCAGGCATGACCGGAACGGGCATACACATTTCCAATGGGACGGCCAGGCTCTGGTCGATTTACAGCCAAAAGGAATTTGCCTCAATATCCGGCGGAAAGCTTACCTTTTACTACAGCAACAGATCCATGCCACTATCAGGCTCAAGGATACACATCTCTGCAAAACCCTCCTACGTGGTTCGAGGCAACTCCACAATTTCATTTGGTCTGGTTTCAGGGCTTCCCTATACCATAGCCCTCACATACGGGGGGCACCATGTGCTAAATCACAATAACAGCACATTCACAATAGATTCAGCAGGACTGCCTGACGGAAATGAAACTGCCTTGGTGAATGCCTCAAACACTGCAGGGTATTCGTCTGATATCACCACTCATTTTGATATTGACAATGCGAAACCCTCAGTTAAGACAAACCCTGCCAACGGATCCTATATACAATCCTCAACCACTGTGTGGTTCAACGCAGCAGACTCGGTCAAGATTAAAAGCATAAGCGCTGAATACCCTGGTGAAAACCTCTCCCTGGGAAAGGATAGTGGCAGTTTCTCTCTGAATGCAGGCAACCTCACTGGCCAGCTTCCCCTGACTTTCCTGATCACGGATATTTATGGGGTCTCATCCAGTGTTACGGTCAATTTCTTTGTGCCTGCCTCAACGGCAAAATCCGTCCTGAACTTGAAAGAAGGCAATTTTTTCAACTCCACCAGGCAGAACATATCATGGTCTCCAGCAGAAAACGTTTCTTCGTATGTGCTGAGCATCAGTTCCGCTTCAGGCATAAGCAACGTATCGACGGTCCACAGCTACGAAAGCGTCGTGCTTCCAGACGGGAATGACACCATAATGCTTCATGCCACTCTAATCAATGGTAGAACCGTCTTCGAATCCAGTGTGAATGTCACAGTGATTCCATTTTCTCCGGCAATTGAAATATCGCACCTTCCAAGCTCGGTCTACTCTCTCTGGGGCAACTCCAACAGGAGCTTCTTCTCAGCCTACGTGCAGAGCAATATTACATCGAATGTCAGTGTGTCTTTATTTTCACCGGGAGGGATGAAGATATATTCCAGCTTCGGGATAGACAATGTATCGGTAAACCTCTCCAGCAGGATGAATGGAACGAGGGAAAACGGGGCCTATAAAGTGAAATACTCAGCTGTGACCCAGAGTGGAACCAGCAGTTCAGGCACTTTTCAGATTCAGGTGAACAACACGGTGCCTAGTTCGCCAGAATTAGGCCAGAAAGTGATCTACACCAACAGGTCCACCGTTGATATAGCCTCCACCCAGCTTCCGGCCCTCCATTACGTTGCAGTCCTTGCCAAAGGCTCCTTGAAGGAAGATGTCTCCCCATACGATCTTGGCAGTCTCCATCTTCCGTTCGGCAATGGAAACTATACGCTTAACCTCACGGCGTGGACGGACGGCGGGAACCATAACAGCTCAATTGCCCGTATTTATATGTACAACATGAGCCCGCGCATTTCTCTAAAGATTCAGCCTTTGCTTGTGAAGTACAACCACACCGAGGCACACTACAGTATCAGCGACGGAGCCCCGATGGCACAAGTGTTCCTTGACTGGAACTCACAGAAAGTGCCTCTCGAATCAATGAAGGGCAAGGTCAATGTTTCATTCAGCCACAATGGATTGTTCAATCTTTCAATTACGGCTTTGGACAGGTGCGGAAATTCAAACACCAGTTCCGTGCGCTCCACCAATGTGTCATACTACATAGTGCTGAAGAACCCGTGGATAGCAGCATCACACTCAGGAAGCCACTGGAATTTCAGAGTGAAGTCCGGCGGGGTAGGGCTGAACAGGACACATGTCGAGTGGTACCTGGACGGCAGGAATGTATCGGTGGAACATGGTATGAATTTTACACTGGGCATAGGCCGGCATGTAATCACGGCTGTTATAACCTTCCAGGGGAAGAAAATGGAGGTGAGCAGGACAGTATACGTCCTAAGTTGGGTGCCTTATGTATCTGCTGCTGCCGGACTTGGTGTTTTCGCATTCCAGAGGACCGTTCTTACAAGAAGGAATCCAGAGGAAGCAAGGGAAATCGTACTCGCAAGCAGGGATAGGATGCTTTCGGAAGCTGTACGCGAGGGAAGGAAGAGAAGGCTCTCCGGCAAAAGCGTGAAAAAGGCTGCATTCAGGCTTGAGAAGGAGGGCAGAATCTCCATCAAGCCTGATTTGGACGGGAAGCCGTTCATAATGGAGCCCCAGAGGAAGAGGGACAGATGAGGCGGGTCAGTACGCGCTGATGGAGCATTCAAACACCATGAGCCCAATCAACAAGGTTTTTAAGACACAATTTATCTCGGTAAACCTAGGCTGCAAAAATGAAAATAAAGAACGTCGCAACCATGGCAATACTCGCTCTGTTCATTGTGATAGGGGCATCCCCGGCTGTTGCGAGCGCATCAACACCCCATCTGAGCCAGCCTCCATCAACTCTGCCCGCGGTCACTTTCTACACTTCAAGCAGCCATTACACCATAACTACCACCGAATGGATCTCTTTCATGACCAATGTAGTTGACAACAGGAGTATAGTCAATTATAACTGGACTGCAAACGCTACACAGGATCTGATTCTTTTTGACCTTTCATATTCTGGATTGAACCCCTACGGTCTAG
>JBJKRS010000020.1:0-8316 GCA_046704525.1 Thermoplasmataceae archaeon | reverse complement strand
GCCTCCCAACAAGAAACGGGCAGTCTGACCTCCTCTTTGCACTGAACACTGGGCATGGGGAGTTCCCGAGAATTGTCTTCTCTTCTGGAGACGTTGAAGAATGTATTTATGATGCGATGAGAGCTCTGAACTATGCACAGAGATACCAGGTTCCCGTCATACACCTGATAGACAAGAACCTCGCCAACACACTTGACATGGTTCCCGACATAGATACTAAGAAAGTCGGAGTCCAAAATGGTGTCAGAGTGGAGGGGAAAGAAGACTTCAAGAGATATTCACTTGATGTTGAGGACGGTGTCTCACCAATGGGAGTCTTCGGCAAGGAAATATTCTGGATGACCGGTGATGAGCACGATGAGCACGGTCACGTTACAGAGGACACTGTAGTGAGAGACAGGATGATGGTTAAGCGTTTCAAGAAGATTGAGACCGCGGAGAGGGAGATACCGCAGGAGGAACAGGTACAACTTTACGGAGAGAAAGATGCAGATGTAACCTTTGTAACCTGGGGGAGCCAGAAGGGTCCTATACTTGATGTTATTGATGACCTCAAGGAAGAAGGGGTGAAGGCAAACCTGCTCTACCTGAAGATGTTTGAGCCATTCCCCGTGGATTTTGTTAAAGAAGTCCTCACCAGGGCCAAGAAGATTGTCAATGTGGAGTGCAACATGCTTGGCCAGGCTGCCAGGGTGATCAAGCTCCACACTGGCATAGAGATAAAGGACAACATGCTCAAGTACAACGGCAGGCACATGACCGAGGATGAAATCCTGAAAGGTGTCAAGGAACTGATGGACAATAAGGAACATATGGTGGTGTTGCAAAATGGCGCATAATTTCAAAAGTGAAGTACCCATAGACTGGTGCCCAGGCTGTGGCGATTTTGGCATAGTTAGCGCGCTCACTCAGGCAATGGGTGAACTTGATCTTGATCCAAAGGGTGTAGTTGCGGTTTCTGGAATTGGCTGCTCAGGCAAGACCCCGCACTATCTCAACATAGCAGGCGTCCACACCCTGCACGGCAGGGCACTCCCCTATGCCACTGGAGTGAAGCTTGCGAACCCGAACTTGAAGGTGCTTGTCACCGGCGGTGATGGAGACCTCATGGGTATCGGAGCGGGACACCTGGTAGCTGAAGGGAGAAGGAACAGCGGACTTACCATACTTCTTTACGACAACGCTGTCTATGGACTCACGAAAGGCCAGGCAGCTCCGACTCTTGCACTTGGTGAGCAGACGAAGAGCCTTCCGAGGCCAAACATTTTCGGAAAGGTCAACCCGATCACACTGGCACTGACAACTGGCTACACCTTTGTTGCCAGGGGATTTACCTCCGACATAAAGCAGCTCAAGGAAATAATCAAAAAGGGAATGCAACATGAAGGCGGTTCTTCTCTGATAGACATATTGCAGCCTTGCCCCACATACAACAACATAAACACAATGGATTTCTTCAGGAAGAGAGTGTACAAGCTCGAGGATGACAAGGAGTGGGATCCAGTCATAACAGAGAAAAACGTGGAACAGCTTAAGGACAAGTTTACAAGCGCATACCAGAAGGGGCTTGAATGGGGCGACCGCATACCCACCGGAGTGTTCCTGGACAACAGGACTGTACCGCCATTCACTGAGAGAATCTCAAAGAACCTGCCGGACTACCTCACAAATCCGCCTTCAAACCAGACGATTGCAGGACCGGATGGATATACGCTTGTCAATGCAGTGGAAACCTTCAAGGACAGGTTAATCCACTAACCCTTTTTTACAGGTAGAAGACCACCCCGAGATAGGCGAAATATATCCCAAAAGCTGTTAGAGAGCAGAAGCTGAATAGTTTTATCCCCAGGTTTACAAGGTTTCCGTACCTTGTTGAGAAAGCGTATACGAGAGCAGATAGGAAGAATACCCAGAACACTATTCCTACAAACAGAAAGTAGAAGGGCAGAATGCCAAATTTCGTGTAGAAGCCCAGTCCGGCTGTCAGCCACCAGCCAATCTGAAGAGGATTTATGAGGCCTATGGACAAACCTGCCAGGTATCCGGAGTTGTACAGTCTTGGCTCCTGCACGTCCTTTGACCGGATTATGAGGACCGCAATGAGAACAAAGAAGAATGCGCCGACAAGATATATTATGCCGTCATAGGAGGATAGGTTGACACGCGACCTGAAGAGGAACGTAAGTATCATGAGGATAAAGTCGGCAGTCATTGCCCCGAATCCCACAAAGACTCCCTTCATGACGCTGATGGAGGCGCGCCGTACAAGCACGGCTGTTACCGGTCCTGGAGGCCCTGCCAGGGATACTCCAAGAACCACTCCGAGAATCGCAACCAGTGCCGGGTTCACACGGGTTGAAGTTCAAGCAGGATTTTAAACCTGCCACCCCGCAAGACCGATCGAAAATGGATTTATATCTGGTGCCATTTCCAAACCATGGCAGAAAAAGTCGAGATAACCTGGCACGGACATGCATGTTTTACACTGGACTTTGGGAAGAAGGTCATTGTTGATCCGTTCATAGAAGGAAACCCGAAAGCAAAGATCAAGAAAGAGGATGTTAAGGCCGACGTGGTTGTCGTCACCCATGGGCACTCTGACCATCTAGGAGATGCTGTTGAAATAGCAAGGAGCAACAAGGCCCCCATAGTAACCTTTGTTGAGCTTGGCTGGATGCTCAATGAGAAGAACGAGGATCTCGACATCAGGGCCATAAACTACAGTGGTTCCACAGAGGTGGATGGAATTAGGATCACCGCAGTTCCTGCATTCCATTCGTCCAGCCTTGATGGCAAGTATGCAGGAAATCCTGCCGGCATGGTCATAAGCGATGACATAACCGTGTACCACGCAGGTGACACCGGAGTCTTTGGGGACATGAGCCTGATTGCTGACCTGTACAGCCCGGATGTCGCACTGCTGCCCATCGGCGGTTTCTACACCATGAGCGAGTACGAAGCCACTTACGCGGTAGGACTGCTCAAGTCGCCCTATGTGATTCCAATGCACTACAACACCTTCGACCTGATAAAGGCCGATGCACACAGATTCAAGAAAACTGCCGAGGAAAAGCACCAGGTTAATGTAATGGTGCCCGAGGTTGAGGAAGTGGTCAGCGTTGATAAAAAGCAACTCGGCAAGAACTGATTTCTTCTCATTTCTTGGGAGGGACGAAGAGGACTTCAACAGGTTTGAAGCTGAAGCCCAGCCAGTTGTGGATTACATTGAAACCAAAATCGGGGGCAAGAACTACTGGCAGGTTTCGTATGACGAGCTAAGGTCCCTCTATGCGGCGGTAAGGATATTCCAGCCCAAGGTAATGGTTGAGACCGGCGTAGGGCCAGGGACGACAACAACTGCCATCCTGACTGCAATGAGCAGCTACGGAGGGAAGCTTTACAGTTTCGATCTGGGGGAGAAATTCGGGGAGGACGAACAGATACCTGTAGGATATGTTGTGCCTGATGAGCTTCGGGGAAACTGGAAGCTGTTCACCGGTGATTCCAGAGAGACGCTTCCAAGGGAGATCGAAGGAATAGGCCCGGTGGACATGTTTTTTCACGATTCTGATCATACCTACCAGCACGTGAACTTTGAGCTTGAGACCTGCTGGGATCACGCGTCAGACAGGTTCCTGATAGCCATAGACAACTACGACTGGAGCGATGCTCCTGATGAGTTCAGTGCAAAACATGGGCTGGAGCTTTTTCATATAGAAGACGACATGTGCTTTATATTCAGGAAAAAGTGAGCGGATATTCTAGATCCTACTCGTTCTCTCTTGGAGAGGCCACGTAGTCATGCAGCTTCTCCGAGAGTTCATTCCCGCTCAGGTAGTCCCATTCCCTGGACCCCTCGGACTTGGCAGATATACGGGTCTGCCTGATTACTCTTGTTCCGTTGAAAGCTGAAAAATGGTCATCTTCCAGAAGATACTTCTTTATGGATTTGTAGTCGCCTATGACCCGTATCCATCGGGTTCTTCCATACCTCCCCATGCTCTTTGTCTTGGCAGTGAGAAGGCCAAAATCCTCAAGCTCTGATAGAATGTCGCTAATCCTCCTTGTGCTGAGTGGAACATACCCGAGCTCGTGGCATATGCTCTTGTAGTTCTCATATATCTCACCCGTCACCATTTGCGAGTTGTCTATCTCCTGCGTGATCACTGAACTCAGTAGGAGCACCTTGGACTGGAGTGGAAGCGTCGTGACTGCCTCCCTGAGGACATCCATCTCAAATTTTCCCCTGGCCTTCATGACTTCCTCCTCGGTGACTTTGTCCTTCTCGCCCCTGATAGCCATCTCAATTGAAATGCGCATCAGGTCAATTGCCTTTCTTGCATCGCCATGCTCCTGCGCTCCGATAGCAGCACAGAGGTTTATTGCGGAGTCTTCAACCGCCCCCTCCTTAACAATGCCGTGGATCCTGTACTGTAGTATATCCCTCAAGTCTGTAGCATTGTACGGTGGAAAAAGCACGCTTTCCTGATTGAGCCTGCTCTTCACCCTTGCATCGAGTGAGTCCATGAATCCCGTGTCATTTGTAATGCCAAGGATTGACGTCCTTGCGTTCTGGGAGTCGTCCAGCAGCTTAAGAATAACATACAGCGAGTCCCCGCCGTTCTTTTTGATTAGCTTGTCTATTTCATCCAGTATCAGTATGATGAACTTTCCGCTCCTCTGAATCCTACTGAGAAGCTCCGTGTATATCCTGTCCTGGGGCCACCCCAGAGGAGGTATCTCATCATCCTTCCCTTCGGAAAGCAGATTCACTAGAGAAACCATAATGGAGTAGGGGGAGTCATATATCTGGCAGTTGACATAGTAGACTACCACATTATCTTCTGTGGCCTCCTTAAGCATGTTTGTAACATGCATTGCCGCAGTAGTCTTTCCGCTTCCAGTCTTCCCGTAGAGCAGTATATTTGATGGCCTGGTCCCCATAACGACGCTGCTCAGTGTGTTGACCATGAGGTCAATCTGGCTTTCCCTGTGAGGAAGAGAATCAGGTTGGAAAGACCCTCCCAGGGTAGATAAATTGCCCACAAGGAAAGATCTCATGCCTGAATACTTAATAAAGGGATTATCCATAAAATACCAGCAGAAATTCCTATTGGTTGGAACTACAAAATAGTTTTTGCACCACGTTACTGACCATGAATGTTACCGGAATTTAGTTAAGCACAAAGGGCATTACGCTGCCTTCCTCATACTCTTTTATCACGCCAACAAGGTAAATAGAACCGGTTACGAGGATCAGCTGAGATCTCTCGAGGGCGATCCTGTAAGCCTCGATCGGGTCCCTGACCGCCATGTGCTTTTTGAACATGTAGCCGTATGACCTGTCGAGAAACTCCGGATCAAGGGCCCTCTTCTCTTCCCTGGGTGCCGTGAATATGATCTCGTCCGCTATCCCACGCATAACTGACATGTAAGAGAACACGTCCTTGTCTGATAGCATGCCCACAACAGCCAGAGGCTTTTCTCGGAAGATAGACCGGAATGCGGAAGACAGCTTTACTGCAGCCGGAGGGTTGTGGGAACAGTCCAGAATGACCTTGGGGTTTTTCCTGATGATTTCCATCCTTCCAGGCCAGCGGGTGCTCCTGATGCCTTTTTCAATCTCCGTCTTTCCAATGGAGGCGGTACTCCTTTCCATGGCAAGTGCAGCGGCAGCTATGTTATTTGCCTGGAAATCACCAAGCAGGACTGTCTCCATTTCATATTCTCCTTGATCAGTCCTGAGAGTAAAAGTCGTCCCCTCTTCCGATGTAACTAGATCAACGATACTTGCTGCATCATCTACAATGGAAAGGTCAGAGTCCCGGACTGAGCAGATGCTCTTGATGGTCCTGACAACTTCGGGCTTCGAGTCGGATAATACTACGGGGATCCCTTTCTTTATTATCCCAGCCTTCTCAACCGCGATCGATGTCAGGGAACAGCCCAGCTTGTCCGCGTGCTCATAACCTATGTTTGATATCACGCTGACTTCGGGAGATATTATGTTGGTTGAGTCCAGCCTACCTCCCAGACCTACCTCAACCGCGGCATATTCTGCCTTCTTTTCAGAGAAGTAGGAGAATGCCATCATGGTGGTGGTTTCGAAGAAAGTGGGGTTCCGATCTTCCCTTGCGAGTCTATCGATTGTCGGCCTGTATTTTGATATGTAATCCCCGATATATCTGTCACCAATCTGCTCCCGGTCCAGGATAACCCTCTCGTTGAATTTGACAAGGTGGGGGGAAGTGTACAATCCAGACCTGTACTTCTGCCTCAGTACATTGAAGATGAAGCTTGCAGTGGACCCCTTGCCATTGGTTCCAGCTATGTGTATGGACCTGAAGTCCCGTTCGGGGTGCCCTGCGAGTTCGGAAAAGGATTTCATGATCCCGAGATCGAGCTTAATACCCTCTCTCATGAGCCCGTAGAGATAGTCTAGGTCGGAGTCAAGCACCAATGGTTATTTTGAACGCTTAAAAATAGTTGTTTACTGTGCCTACTGGATCAAATGAATCCACGCTCAGTAAGGTGAACTACTGATTTCTGCCATATCCTGGGATTCAGCGAGATGTAAAGTGATATGGCTATAATTGCGGCAGTGCAGATCAGGGCTGCTTCAAACAGAACCGCGGAAATGAAGGCCACGAAGAAAAGGGCGACAGCTGGGAGCACCTGGACAGTCTGCCTCAGGCTGTACCTTGCAGGCATCATTTCCGTGTCCTTGATCTGCACAACAGTCAGCTTTGTGGAGAGAAACAGGAAGATTTCCGTAGCGGCAGGCGCCATAATCCCGGATACAAATGGGGAGTTTATAGCCCCGTTGACTCCATAAAGTTGAAGGGCGACACTGGCAGCCGTGAACGGAAGGAGCAGGACAAATACTTGCAGGATTTTTGCAGCAATCAGGTTCTTCATGTAATATCCCGGAGGGAGTATGACAAACGCGAGCCACGATCTTTCGAATGATATTACTCCCATGCAGAGAACCAGCGGAGCGAATGCTCCCATGTATCCTGTAGCCAGAAAGACCACCGTGTTGAAGCCGTCTCCTATGCTATCAGGCGACCTGACTGCAATGAAGAAATAGAGGACAGAAGCAACAGCAGTAAATATAACGCCGTTCCTCAGCTTGAATCCCCTTGCTGTGACAGTCACGTTTCCGCCCATGTTTGTCCTTCCGGAGACGTTGATATTGCTGAAGTAAAACTTGAGTATGCTTCTTGCTGGCGTAGTGCTGAATGAGGCAGCCTTACCCTTAACCTCTGAAGAGGACATGAATCCTGTTCTCGAGGAGCCCAACTCTACTTCATACACCCTCTTCAGGGCTATGAAGTTCATTGGTATGCTGACGGCAATTATGAGAACAGTGCCAGTCATTGTGCTCCCGCTGAGTGAAGACAGGTATGAGTACTGGAAATGGAAATTCGGGACAGCCAGTATCCCCCAGATTGAGAAAACGGCTGATGTAGCTACTTTCTGGCTAATTGGCATGGTTGTGGCTGCGGTTGCTATGGCTGTTAGCAAGAGCGAGGCAAGGACAATGTTGGCTATAACTACGATCCGATCCATAGCTGTAACGTGCAGATTGGGTATGATGTATCCTGCTACGAACACGAACACGATTCCGATGGATAGGAACCGTGTGACGTACATCGAAAATACAAGGCTCCTCTTGGGCAGAGGCAGCGCGAACAGGAAGTCCCTGTCTGACTTGCTGCCTCCAAATGTCCCGAAGAAAATGAGCATGTTAAGCAGAAACAGGAAGAACGTGATCCCGATGAGAACTGAAGTGGAATTCGAGGAAAAGGGGACGCTGAGGGAAATGAAGAAATCATACACTATGAAGAATGAGATCATTATGAGGAAGCCCAGCGTAAATCTGGTCCTGAGCATAAAAGCGAGAATCTTACCTAACATTCACCATCAACTTCGATACAATGTGCTCTACAGATTCGTTGCTTGAACCGAGCTGCCTGAGCTTCTCCATGCTTCCTGACCAGACGACATTGCCTCTGGCTATGACCAATATGTTCTCTGTCAGTTTCTCAGCAATGGACATGATGTGTGTTGAGCAGAGAATTGTTGAGTCAAGGGAGTTCAGGATAGCAGTGACTGTCTCCTGAGTGGGGATGTCCAGGTAGTTCAGCGGCTCGTCCAGCAGGATGATCTTTGGTCGATGCATTATCGCAAGTCCAATGGACAATTTCTGCCTGTTGCCTCTTGACAATTTGTTCACCTTGAACCGTTCGTACTCCCGTAGCGTAAGCTGGTCCATTACCTCCTCTGCGCGATCCCTGACACCTGGCAGAGACC
>JBJKRS010000019.1:0-13306 GCA_046704525.1 Thermoplasmataceae archaeon | reverse complement strand
GGTTTCATCTGATACCACAATGCAGCCATACTCCTTTCCGGACTCGGAAAGTCCTTCGCGCGAAGTCAGAGGCACTATGTCAAAATTGTCAGTGATGCCTGCAAGGTATGACCTCACCCTTCCTTCCCTGACATCGTACGGGACCGTGGCGTAGCGCTTGTTCTTTACAAGGTATTCATCGGTGGTAAGGCCCACGACTACCCGGTTACCAGTCTCCACCGCCGCCCTTAGCAGGGCCTTGTGGCCCGGGTGAAGAAATGCGAAGGAACCCCCGAGTATGGTGATCATTGTGTGTGCATGCCGGAGGAAGTTATACCTGTTTGGATGACTGCTCTCCCGGGACGAGCCGGAACTCCTCCTTGGCAACTTTTGAGAGCCTCTTGATTCCCTCGACAATCCTATCCTCTGAAGGGAAGGTGAAATTGAGCCTCATGGAGCGGGTATGGCTGTTGTCCTGGGTAAATGCAGGGCCGCTCACATAAATTACTCCATTCTTCACGGCATTTATCAGCATCTTGGAAGTGTTCACATCACCATTCATCGTTGCCCAGACAAACATTCCCCCCTGAGGCTTTGTCCAGGTTCCAACACTCGAGAAGTTGTCCTCAAGGGCGCCAAGCATTGCATCCCTCTTCTTCCTGTAGAGTTCAATTGATTTGGGCACCTGCTGGTCTATGATGTTTCTCTTCAGATACTCTGCCGCGACAAATTGCGAGAGCGAGTTGGTGGAAAGGTCAAGGGCCTGCTTGAGAAGGGCAATCGTATCTACAATCTTCTTCGGGGCTATTATGTAACCCAGCCTCAGCCCTGGAGACATGATCTTTGAAAAACTCCCCATGTAGATGACACTGTCATTCCTGTCCAGGCTCTTCAAGGTCGGTATCCTTGTTCCAGAGAAACGGATCTCGCCATACGGGTTATCCTCAACTATAGGTATCTGGTGTTTTTCTGAGATCTCAAGGAGATGCTTTCTCCTCTCAAGGGAAAGGGTCACGCCGGTGGGATTCTGGAAATTCGGGATAACATATATGAACTTGGGCTTGTGGCCTCTTGATGAAAGGTCCGCTATGGACTTCTCCACATCTTCTGGGATTATCCCGTCACTGTCCATTCCTATCTGGGCCAGCTTCGCGGAATTGGCGTTGAAAGCTGACACAGCGCCAACATATGTTGGCGATTCAGTGATAATTGTGTCTCCTGGATCTATGAAAATTCGCCCTATTGCATAGAGTCCCTGCTGGGAGCCTGCAGTCACAATCATGTTCTCCTCGCTGGTGCTGATCGACTCCTTTCTCTTCACAAAAGACTTGAGTTCGGACCTCAAGATGTCCAGCCCGTTGGTGTTTCCGTACTGGAGGGCTTTGTCTGCGCTCTTTTCAATTATGCCATCGAGTATTTCCCTTATCTCCGACCTTGGAAACGTTACCGGGTCAGGCATGCCTCCTCCGAATGATACAACATCATTGCTGGTGGCATACTTCGATAGCTCCCTGATCTCAGACGGCTTCATGTGACCCACAATTTCAGACAGCGAGAAGTCCATATACCCGGTCATCTCTGTAAAGCAAATATTCTTTCCGCCTTTTTGTCTGCCACACACTTGCACGATGTCTTGAAAATACCGGCCCCCAGGAATTTGCCTTGAACTGTTTATAAAACAGGATGCTTATCATTTAAAGGATAAGGGCTTAAAAAAGGTAGGACATGATTTTTCATGCAGTCCGGCAATCCCGATATCAGGGAAGAAGTTGAAAAGAACAGGGGACTCCTGAAGAAAATACAGCTTTATATACCGATATTCAGGGGATACAGGAAACTTGAAGACATACGGGTTGCGGATGAACTCCTGAGAAACCAGGTCGGAAGGATTCTGCAGCTTGCAATTGACTCAATACACAATGAAAGGGAGGCTCTGGTCAGCCAGGAGAAGTTCGACAAGCTCACCCTTCTCTCGGGGCCTTTGTCCAGGCTACAGGAATTTCAGGGGGAACTCGTACACGCTTCGCAGGGTTCAACTGGAATTTCACCGGCCATAAGGCTTAACGAAGAGAAGCTGAGGAAGCTGTATGAATATGACCTCAAATTCCTGGACGTGGCAGATCGCATCAGGTCGCTCTGCAGTTTTTCCGACTCCCAGAATCTTGAAGAGTCGCTTGGGGAGATCACTCAGGCAGTCATTGAAGCCAAGACGGCCTGGGAATCCAGGATACAGACAGTTGAAAATATCCTGCTTACGCCTGGAGGTGAAGAGTAATGTTCGGAAGAAGATCAACTGAAATACCATCGAAGGGAGGGAGCCTTTTTGGTTCCACAACAATCGAGTGGGACAGCCAGTACAAGCAGGGAAATTCCATCTGGAAAGTTCCACGGCTCATACGCCTCAACGACAACGTGGTCGTGAGAGAGGATGAGACAGCAGTGTTCCTGCGGGATGGAAAGATACTCTCCATGCTGGACCAGCCAAACAGGTACGCACTGACCGACATTAATGCGCCAATTGTTGGCGGCCTTGTCAAGGCACTCTCCGGAGTTCAGCAGCTGGCAGAGGTTTACTATGTCCAGAGAAGATTCATGGACGGAAAGTTCGGCAGCCCGACACCGTACCAGTTCACCGACCCGACTTTCGGTGTGGTGAATCTCAAGGTTTTCGGCGAGTACAGGTGGAAGATATCCAATGTAGAGGTTTTCATCAGCCAGTTTGTTGGAACATTCAACGCAGAGACTTCGGACGAGGTTGAAGACAGGCTCAGGGAGCAGATTGTCATACTTCTTTACAACACCCTTGGAAAACTGAAGGAAGCAGGAATGAAGGTTACAGATATTCCGTCAAACCTCACGGCAATAGAGCAGGGTGTTCTCGCCATTGCCCCCACCCACTTCAGGCAGTACGGAGTTGAGATAAACAAGCTCCAGCAGCTGAACATATCACTTCCGGACGAGGTGCAGAAAGCTATCGACACAAGATCACAGATGTCCGTGCTTGGGGTGAATTATCTCCAGTACCAGGCTGGACAGGCAATGGTGGATGCCGCGAGCAATCCGTCCGGGACTGCTGGGATAGGTGCGGGGCTGGGAGTGGGGATAGGTGCAGGCGCCGGAATGGGGTATGCATTCACAAACCAGCTTTACGGTGGCTTGCAGCAGCCACCCGGAAGGACATGCAGCAAATGCGGCTCCATAGTGCCTGCAACCAGCAATTTCTGTCCCAACTGTGGAGCCAGTGTGCAACAGCAGGTGGCTACAACTCCCTGCCCGAAGTGCGGAACACAGGTTCACCATGGCGCCAAATTCTGCCCGAACTGTGGCGCATCGGTATCTCCGGCACCGCAGGAAAAGAAGAAATGCTCAAACTGCGGCACAGAGATTCCTGATGGTGTAAAGTTCTGCCCTAACTGCGGAACAAAGGTGCAATAGATGTTCTGCCTGAAATGCGGGAGTGAAATTCCAAACGATGCCCTGTACTGCCCCAAATGCGGAGCAAAACAGGGGGATCCGGAAGGGAAGGGCGGAGGAGCAGGAAGCAAGGCGACAGTGCAGCAGGCTGCGGTAATTGCAGAGCCAAGTGTCATTGAGCTGAAATGCCCTGGATGCGGTGCCCCCATCAAGCCTGAATTTGGAGAAATGGTGATATCATGCGAATACTGCGGTACCTCAGTTGCACTGCAGAACATGGGCTGGAGGAATGTTACCAAACATACCATGATGCCCCTGATGCTTCAGTCAAGGGATCAGGCACTCTCAGAGATGAGGGAAGAGCTGAACAGAGGGATATTCAGGATCAGGATAGCAGAAAGGTCCACAATAGAGGAGATGAATCTCAGGTATGTCCCGTACTGGATAGTGCCGGTTTCAGCAAGGACGAACTACACAGCAGAAGATGTTGCAGTAGAGGTTGGAAAGGTGGCAGCAACAGCAGCCATAATAGGCCTTGCCAGCGGAGGAATGAGTGGAGGGAGAAACAGGTCTGGGAGAGGCCTAGGCATAGGGCAGGGTTTGCTTGGAGGCGCCATGATTGGCAGCATGATGGGGGGTGGACAGAACATTAGGTCGTACACAATCAACAAGAACTACAACTATCCGGTGGTGGCCGTCAAGGCCCTTACACAGTACCAGCCAAGGGAGTACAGCTTTGACCTCTCTAAGAGAGCAGAATTCGAAGAATCAAAGCTGCCAAAAGGGGTCAACGTTCTAAACGGAGATATAGGGATGGATGCTGCGAAGTACGAGGCGAAGACAAACGTTGACCAGCTGCAGGCAACCCTAGCCCATTCAGAGCATCACATGGTCCGAAGCATAGAGACAGAGTGCGATGTCTCTGATCCAGAGCTCATGCATGTCCCCAACTGGTTCGCCAAGTTCAGGTATAAGAAAGAAAGCACTGTGGTAATAGTTGACGCAACTACCGGGAAGGTCATAAACAGGGTGGAAGTGGGCTGATCCTTCCAGAGGAGTTATGCCAGCGAGATGTATTTCATCCCTTTGGAAACTGCCGTTCCACATCCTCCTAAATTTCCCTTCCAGATGGAGTAGTCTGCCCAGTCATAGTTTAGCACGATTTTTGCGCAGTATGGCGACGTAAACTATAATATACAACGACAAATAACTCGCTAAATGGAACTTCAGAGGGTCACCTGGAAACTCACCGTCCTTGGTCAGCCTGGATCAGGGAAGTCTTCACTGGTATCCAGGATAGTGTACGACTCGGATTCGGGACCCGTTAAGCAGAGGGGACTGATGAAGAAGAAAATGTCCCTCGAGAGATCCGGCAGCAAGTTGATAGCCGATCTGCTCTTTCTGGAACTTCAGGACGAGGAGGGAATTGAGAAACTCCTTACGGGATCCAACTGCATTCTCGTCACTGTCGACATAACGAGGGGCGAGGAGCTGGAAGTTGCCGAAGATATCCTGAAGTACCTCAACAGCGTTGTGGACAGTCCCGTTCTTGCACTTGTCGGCACAAAGTCCGACCTGAAGTACGAAGCAGCAGTGTGGGAGGATGACTTTGAAAGAGTCAAGAAGAGCACTGGCGTTGACTACTTCCTGGTAAGTGCCAAAACAGCTGCGGGAACTGAGGAACTCCTCCAGCATGTTACAGAAAGTCTTCTGGACGTTTTCTACTCCAAGAGGAAATGACATGCAAAGGGCCATCTCCGCAGGCATTGTTTTCAGGCTAACAGGATCACGCGGCCCGTCGTCGATAGTAAGCAAATACAGAGTGGGCAAAATGGCAGAGGAAACCCTCATGCTTACGCCTTTCGAGGGCCTGTTCCTCTTCTTCAAGGGCAAAATTGAGCCGGAAAACCCCTTTTACACAGATTCCCTGAATCTAATGCGCGAGCTCCTCCCTGAACCATCAGACCTGATTCTATATTCAGTCTACGAGAAGGTCAAGCTCAAGGGGCTGCAAGTGAAGAGGGAGAAGGACTCACTGTTTTTCAGGAAATCGCCGAGGGATGAATACAGCGGACCCCTCAGGGTTATAAGGGAAAGCAGCAGCCTTTCCTTCAGAGAGCTTATTGGCATGGAAGGGTCGCTTGTTGCGGCAGTTGATGACGAGAATGATATCACTTTCTTCCGAGTGGAGGGCAGTGATCCGAAAGGGGACAACATGTTTGCAGGAAACATACAAGCAGACTTCCCCCGAATTTCTGACAGGAGCGCCCTGGTCGGGGATGACGTACCCGGCTGGATCGGCAACAGGTTCAGGAATGTCAGGTTCCTTACAGAAATGGAAGAATGCCTTCTCAGGGAAGCTTCAGGAGAATCAGACGCATGCTCAGGAAACCCTCTTTACAGGATATACTCCGATCTAGTTGCCAGAGGGCTCATAGTCAAAACAGGATTCAAGTACGGGACAAATTTCAGGGCTTATACCGGAGACATGGAGTCCCATGCAGATTACCTGATACATTTCCTCTCCGGGAGCGAGGAGTGGTACAAGATCAGCAGGGCAGTCCGGGTTGCTCACGGAGTGCACAAGACTATGGTCTTCGCTGGTCCGGATAACAACAGCACGAAATACGTGGCTGTCCAACGACTGCGGGAACCATTCCTGTAAAAAGGGAGAGTTGGTGAGTGCAGCGGTAATTATAGCTGCACTTCGAAGTCGTCGACTGTATAGCTGAAGTCCTCGTTGGAAGAGATCTTTCCCCTGTTCTTGAGGGTCTCTCTTGCAAGGAGCCAGTAAATGACTGCAAGCGACCTTCTTCCCTTGTTGTTAGTTGGTATTACGAGATCGACAAAATCTGTCTTGTTGTTGGCATCGCACAGAGCGATGATTGGGACTCCAGTCCTCTTAGCCTCCTTCATGACCTGGACATCCGCGAGAGGGTCGGTCACCACTATGACTTTGGCCTCCCTGTAGCTTTCAAGTTGCGGGTTTGTCAGTGTGCCAGGAATGAACCTTCCCACAATGGAGTTGGCTCCGACAACTTCCGAGAACTTGTTCACGGGCCTGAAAGCGTACTGCCTCTGTGCAACCACGAGTATGTCTGCGGGATCTATTCGCGCAAGCATCCTTCCGGCAGTCACAAGGGCGTCATTGGTTTTTCTGACATCCAGAATATAAAGGCCGTCGTTTCTTATTTTGAAGATATAATTCAGCATATCCTTTGACTTGGTCTGTGTCCCTATGTGGACACCGGATTTCTGGTATTCCTCCTCTGAGATTAACAGTTCCTCTGTGTTCATTGAATCACTCTTTGGGATAATGTTTCCTGATACTGCCCTCATATAATTATTATTTCTTTTCTTTTTCCCTCAACGTGTATACATTGCACGGTTTTAATCCACATGTCACCCCCTGCTTGCCCCTCTCTTCAGTACAACTGCCTGTACCTGGGCTTTAATTCCAGTCCGATAAAGATGAGGATGCCCAGTTATAATCCGGTTCTGATTGATTTAATCATGAATGATGAAGATCTGAAGAAGAGAGCCGAGAAAATCGCGGCTGACAAAGTTGGGTTCCAGGTCCACTTCGGCATATACATTGCAGTAAACCTGTTTCTCGCAGCTATCTGGTATTTCACCACTACGCCGCACGGATCGGTATTCCCATGGTTCGTATTTGTGCTGTTCGGGTGGGGTATAGGAATAATAGGGCACTTCCTGGCAGTGTACAGGGGTGAGGCGTACCTGGACGAGAAAGTGGAAAAAGAATACCAGAGGCTAAAGAGGAAGATCCAGCATTGACCCAGCCGGTTTCAGCAGCCTCTGTTCATTCCCATTCAATGGTACCGGGAGGTTTGTTTGTTACGTCGTAAACTACCCTGTTGATCTCGCCGAATTCGTTTGTTATCCTGACTGATATGTGTTCCAGAAGTTCCCAAGGCAGTTTTGTGAAAGAGCCGCTCATTGCGTCTTCGGTGTCCACCGATCTTATTGCCACTGTGGGCCCGTAGGACCTCTTGTCCCCATGGACTCCTGTTGTCTTCACCGGTAGGAGCACGGCGAAAAACTGCCATGGCCGTATCTTGGAGCTCCTGTACTGGCCGTCTATTTCTGATTCCACGATTGCAGTCACGCCTCTGAGGAGCTTCAGTTTCTCCCTGGTAACCTCCCCAATAACCCTGACTGCAAGCCCCGGGCCAGGAAACGGCTGTATATTGGATGGCAGTTTCAGGTGTTCTGACACCATCCTTACTTCGTCCTTGTAAAGATCTCTCAGGGGCTCAATAAGCTTTAATTTCATGTCCTCAGGCAGGCCACCCACGTTGTGGTGGCTCTTTATTGTGTCCCTGACTCCACCGCCGCTTTCTATCCAGTCCGGAGCTATTGTCCCCTGAAGAAGGTAATCTGCCCCGGACTCCTCCGCAATTTCTGAAAACACGTCGATGAAAGTCTTTCCAATGATCTTTCTCTTCTGTTCCGGGTCAGTGACGCCCTTTAGCCCGTCCAGGAACCTGTCCGATGCGTCCACTATTCGGTAGTTCAGCTTGTAGTCCTTGAATATCTTTTCTACCCTCTCTTTCTCTCCAAGCCTGAGAAGGCCCGTTTCAATGAAAACGGTAAGAACGGAGTCCCCGGCAGCTTCATTTGCGATGACGGCAAGCAGGGTGCTGTCCTGTCCTCCTGAACATGCCATAATTCCCCTGGATTGACCCAGGGCGGAACGTATCTGCTCCTTCGCTTCCGATACAAATTCGGGAGAGTTGAACATACAGTGGGATATGGGATTATGATTTAAAATTGATACGGAAAAGGGTGGGGAAATGAATGGTTCAGGTCTTCATTATTGCGCCGAGGAAGACCAGCAGCCCAATGACTGCACCAATTATGGCTGCCACAACATAGAAGATTGTCGGAACAACCACATCCCTTATGAAGCTGGTGTGGAACGAATAGTCTGAGACTACTATTGTCAGAATGCCTATCACTACGCCGACAACGAGCAGGACAACACCAACAGCCCTGCTTTTGCCACTTCCGAAGTATGATGTCAGTACCCCAAGTATAATCAGCGAAAGTGCCAGAAGAGCCAGTATCACCAGTAGAAATATATGCCAGTTCCATGTAAAATCCGTGATCACTTATTCACCTCACAATTTTATGCCGGTAAGTGTTTTTGTGTCTATTACCCCTTCGATTGTGCGAATCTGTTCGACAACAGTCTTCCCGAGTTCGCTGTAGTCCTTAGCGTCTATCTTCACAATAAGGTCGTACTCGCCGAAGAGGGGGTGTATCTCTACAACGTAGTTGACTTTCGAGATCTTGTTGTATACTTCATGCTCCTTGCCCGGAACAGTGCTTACCAGAACGAACGCTATGGACACTTTTCACCACTGCTTCTTTAAGCTTTATTTTGTTTATAAAGATTTCCTCTTCCCGTATTTCCCTGCATTTTTCGCAGATTCAGGTGGTTGGGCATAGGGCAGAATGAGATCATGCACCGGTGCCCAGTATCGCCATGAAGTCAGCCCTGGACATAGTAGACTGCTCTCCGCTGTTCATATCCCTGATGGTCACAGTTCCTTCACCAGCTTCCCTCTCCCCAATCAGGACGGCATGTGTGCATCCGCTTGCAGCAGCACTTTTGAGCTGACTGGAAAGTCCCCTTCCTGAGAGTTCGGTGATCGCATTACTTGACTTCCTGATCTCATTCGCTATGCTGAATGCATATTCTCTTGCCCTGGCTCCAAGGCATGCTACAAAATAGGTATCTTTCCCGTCGTCAGGCTTCCACTTGCCCGCCCTTTTCATCAGCAGCTCGATAACAGCGTCCCCCATGCCGAATCCAACAGCAGGTATGTCCTGTTCGGACAGGAGCGCAGCAAGGTTGTTGTACCTTCCTCCACCCAGTATGGAACGGAATTCTCCTCCTATGTCGAATGCCTCGAAAACAGTTCCTGTGTAGTATGAGAGCCCGCGTACAATGGAGAAGTCGTACTTCACTCCAGAAGAAGTGAACGTTCTGACAAGCCTGCCTGTTTCGATGACACTGTCGACCAGGCCCTTGTCGAAGTGGTTTCCCATTTGTCCTGACAGGCGCTCCTTAAGCTCTTCTACATCAAAATTCTCAGAAACCATGTCTGCAAGCGACTCGGCGTTGCCGGCAGAGACGCCCAGCTGCTTTATGTTGTCCAGGAACTCCTCCCGGGTGACTTTCCGGAATCTGTCGATAACGGGGAATGCCTTCTCCGGAGCCTTTATTCCCAGTGAGGACAGAAGCATCTCTGTGACTTTCCTGTTGCTCATCCTTACCTCATATTCCCCGCCAAGACCGAGCGAGTCCAGTATTGAGCAGGCCAGACCTATGATTTCTGCATCAGCCTCAGGAGTGTCAGGGCCGAAGATGTCAGCGTTGAACTGGATGTGCTCCCTGAGCCTTCCGGCCTGGGGCTCCTCATACCTCCAGAGCTTTGGCGTCCCGTACCACCTTACAGGACGGGGGATATCCTTGCGTGAGGTAAGCATCCTCACCACCGAGGGGGTAAATTCCGGGATCATTGTGACTTCCCGGCCTCCCCGGTCAACAAATGAATATGTCTGTGATATGAGTTCTTCGCCTGACTTGATTCGATAGAGTTCAAGAGACTCAAGGCTAGGGACATCGATCTTCTTGAATCCGAATCTCTCCGCCCTTTCCTCTGCGATCCTGAGAAGCTTCTTCCTTGGACCCATGTCCTCCGGGAACTGATCCCTGAAGCCCTTGATCCTCTCTACTTTCATCAAGGGCTGTAAGCCATTATAAGCCTTAATGTTTTTTCACTCCGCCCGCTGCTGGGCCCGAAGCGACTTTCTGCACGCAATGTCAGAACCTCTTGGGGAAAATATAAATATGCTCTTGTTAATATATTCCTTATGGACACCGAGAGGGCAAATGGGATCTATGACCTGCTTCGCAATGCAGGTTACAGCAGAAACAAGGCCAAGATCCTTGCTCTCCTGGAGCAGGTCAAGGGTGCCAGGCTCCAGAGCATTTCCCGCCTTCTTGGAATATCTTCCTCAAGGGCAAGCCAGACACTCAACTACCTCCTCTCGCAGGGATTTGTGCAGAGGATGGAAAAGAAGGAGGGAAGGGGGGCCGGGAGATCGCAGCACATCTACAGGCTCAGGGAGCCTATTGAGGAAATAGTCCGGGTAGGGCGCAACAGGGTCAAGGTATCCATAACGGATGAGTACGACATAGAGTACTGAAGTTCTTCATTTTCTGTAATTCCTGTACCTGGCGAATAGAAGCAAGTCGTAGATGATTTTCACACCACCGCCGAGGAAGAACGTAGAGGCGGAAGAAAATTCTATGAGGAGGCCAGCTATGCCCGGCCCCGGTACCATTGAGATGCTGCGGGCTGCCAGAAAGTGGGAATTGCTTCGCACCCTGTGTTCCTGCGGTATCACAGTATTTATGAAGCTATCCCGGCCCGGTACGTCCATCTGGCTCGTCGTCTGCCGCAGGTACAGCATTAACTGGCTTAGTGCAAGAGTGTGGAAAATCGGCACCATGACAAGAAATGCGTTGCTGACCAGGTGAGTATATACCATCGTGCGTATTAGCCCCAGCCTGTTTGATATCATTGAGACTGCAATAATAGAGGCTGCCGTGATGACATTTACTATTACGAACATCAGCCCTGCCTGCGAGAGGGAGATTCCGTACACCGACTTGAACCAGAGCGCTATGACAGATGTCACAACTATGCCGCCCCCAAAAGCATCCATTGCGAAGAGGGGGGTGAGTCTCCTTACATGGGCAAGTGTTTCCTTATCAAACTTCCTGGGTGATTCCCGCTCGATCTTCTCTGGCAGCTTTACAGCCAGGTACGGGATAAACTGGGCGAGTGCAAAGGCAATATCGAGGTAAAAATAGGAATACATGTGGAGGGAGCCGAAAATGAAGAGAATGAGGGAGGCTGCAGTTCCAGCTATGTAGGAGGAGAAGTTGTAGACTGAAAAAGCGAGGTTCCTGCTCTTCTGTTCGGATTCGTAAGTGCTGATGGAAAATTTCTCAACTGTCTCGTTCGGAGTCAAGTCCCTGCCTGAAAGTGTAATGCCGCCTAAGATGATTGCCGCTATGAATGGGAGGATCCCATGGAAGATGGCTATAACTGACATTGAAGCTGTGAAAAGAGATGCCAGGATAAGCAAGCGGTTCCTGAGTGCAATCTTCAGGTATGCAAATGCATATACGAACGCTGTGGAGACTCCAGCGGCGAGGACGATAACTGCGCCTATGTAGTAGGCTGACTCCAGGCCGAGGGAGGAGAGATAGTACGGAGTAAGCACAGCAAGCATGCTGAGGGAGAAGGATCTTGAGAATTTTGCAACGGATAGCGCAGCACTGCGTGGGTCCATTCTGGAAACGCATGTTCAAGGTCGCTTAATAAACCTGCCATAGAGCCGCAAGAAAACCGAGCCATGGGTTCACGCAAGTGTTAACTAATAATACCCGTTCCTCAAGCATGAGCAGACTTCTCATGCATGTCGGGCCATCAATAGGAAACAGAGATGTGCTCCTGGAAGGGGCAAAAGCCAACATTGGGTTCGCTTCACCGGAATTCATCAGGGCCATGGGAGATTCACTTGAGGGTCTCAGGGCAGTCATGGGGGCAGGGAAGAGCTACCAGCCTTTCATTATTCCTGGAAGCGGCACTTCTGCCATGGAGAGTGTTGCATCCTTCCTTCACGAAGGAGATGACCTGCTGATACTTACGAACGGAGTGTTTGGAGACAGGTGGGAGGCCATTTTCTCCAGGTACAGGGTCAAACTCGATGTTATCCGTGCAGAGGCAGGAGAATCCGTGACCCCGGAAATGGTCAAAGAAAGAACGTCAGGCAAGCATTACAAAATGGCGTTCATGACACAGGTGGAGACCAGCACAGGCGTGAGAGCACCGCTGGATGAACTGCTTCCTGTGCTGAAGGGCATGTCTGACCTGATCACCGTGGATGGAGTGGCCGGAGTCGGAGGAGAGGTGGCAGATGCGGAGAAGCGGGGAGTTGACATATTCCTGACTGCAAGCCAGAAGGCTATTGGCGCCCCTCCGGGAGCTGGGCTCCTCGTGGCATCTGAACGCGCAATGGCTGGCCTTGATGAAAAATCACTTGCAGGGTATTCCCTCAACCTCATGAACTGGCTTCCAATAATGAAGGGAATGGCAGAGGGAAAAGGGGGTTACTTCGCCACGCCTCCCATAAACACTGTCTTTTCAATCAGGGAAGCCTTCCGGCTCATCTCGGAGGAAGGAGTCCGTGAAAGGGCTGAACGCCACAGGAAAATGGCGGATGCACTTAGATCTGGAATAGAGGGCATGGGAATGGACATTGTCGCGCGAAAGGAGTACAGGAGCAACACTGTCACAGGGCTCAGGCTTTCCAGGTCAAACCAGAAGGATGTGCTCTCGAAGGCACTTTCCCTGGGTGTTGAATTCGGCTCAGGCGTACATAAGGGCGTGAAGCCTGACTACATAAGGATAGGCCACATGGGCTGGGTCGAGGACCACCACATACTCAGGGCGCTGTCTGTGCTCGAGAGGGCACTCAGGCAATCAGGAGAGAGCGTGAGTCCGGGCTCAGGTGTAGAGGCAGCCCAGTTGAGCCTCTCCAAATAATGGCTTCAGAAGTTGAGATGCATCGTGGCTATGTTAGCCATGACGAATATCAGTGCTATCTGGAAGAATGCCTGTGATCCGGACAGCCTGAAATTTAACATCCCGAGCCTTGAGATTCGGTCAGTATCAGGGTTGTCCTTCCTGAGTTCCAGGAATATCCTCACCTCGTTGGGGAGGAATATGCCGAGTCCCTGTATCAGGAGTATGACTACTATTGCCCCAGCCGCCATGAAAGCGTAGTAATGGAGGTTGAATATACC
>JBJKRS010000018.1:0-10524 GCA_046704525.1 Thermoplasmataceae archaeon | reverse complement strand
AGTATATATAAAATGGATGTTGCAGAAAATCCAGCCAATACCCGGGACCCTTCCTTTCATTCCACTTTTATTCATTGCGCCAATGTCTATCGCAGTGGCTCATGTATAAGCTGAGGGGCAAATGCCGGAACGTGTCGGCCAGCCATGGTCATTAATGCAAATCTGAAATGGGCATAATGCTACCGGGGCAAGTAATAAGAATTACCTGACACTGGAACAGACAGATGAATGACTGGCCCCACATTTCAGGCAAGGCAATTGCGGTCATACTTTGCCTCCTGGTTTCAGTCATTCCGGTAGCTGGTATTGTTTCTTCAAGCGGACATGTTAATGTTCATGCTGCTGGCAATTCCTCCCTTTCCAGTAGTGTCGCAGGAATCACTCACGATTTCGGAACCAATCGGGCGCCATATTCAGTCAACCCTATGTCATTCTATTCCAAAGAGCCTGCCCCTATGGGCGTTGCAGATTATGGAATAGGCTCTGGATCGCAGCCGTACGCGTACAATTCAACATCCTTTGTTGGAACTGTCAATATCGGAAGCCTGTTCTCCAATGCCAGCTCAGGCGGGAATGGAACCTCGTTCCAGCTCAACGTGAACCTGAATTTCACTGTCAATGGGAATACTTACGTTTACTGGGTGCAGGATGTGGCACTGGTCAATACAACAAGCAGCGGTGCAGGAGAACAGGTCCAGTTCATTGACAATGTTTGGAATTTCACCGGGAGATACGTGTACAGTTCAACCCTTTCAGGGAATGGGACAGTTCAGGCAGCCTCAGGCTCATCACTCTATTATTACGTTGCATCCGGTCAGATTGGCAATGATACATTCTTAAATGCGCCGTATACCATAAAGATGAGAGCGATATCGACTTCATCTGGGAACGGAGTTCCTGAAGTCATTATGCAGTATAGCGACGGATACGGCTGGGTCACGTATGACAATATCTACTTCAAGTTCGCCACGTCTTCGGTAACGGACAGGAACTTCGTGGTGCAGGGATACGGCCCAACACCTGCAGGAAGCTTTGAGGATGCAGAAATCATAATGGGAGGCCCGGGCGGAGGCTCCAATTCCAACATGAGTTCCGGCAGCCTGTCCATGTCGCTCCAGTACTGGAACGGCCACAACTACCAGTATGTCCCGAACGCATACAATTTTGGATCTGATACAGCCGAGACTTCAACCAACGTTTCAATTTCCGGAACTTTCTCGGTACCGGACGCGTCACTCTCATCTACACTTACAGTTGGAACTGGCTCACTGGGCACCCTCTACTCCCTTTCTTCGATGTCAGTTCTCAACTTGAGCCTTCCATTTGCTGCGGGAACAGCCAAGGTGAACAACGCGACTTACAACTTCACAGGCTACGCGCTGAACTTGACCCTTGCCCCCGGGAAATATTCTGTTGAACTGACATCTGATGGGGGAAAGACCAACAGCGCCAATTTCATGATATCAGCCGGAAAGACCTATGACATTGGCAACGCAACGTTCAGCAAGAAATACAAAGTGAACCTCTCGACAGTGCACCTGCCTCCAGGTACACCATGGAGCGTCACTACACAGAATGGTAGCGTTTACAACTTTTCCATGGCTGTCGGAAGCCTTGAACTCACCAACGGCACTTACAGTCTCATCATCAGCGGTTCGAACGGGTTCGTATACAACGGGTCTGATGTAAACTTCACAATAAGTGGCTCAGGCCGGAACTTAACCGTATATTTCAGTGAAACCTTCCCCGTAATTTTCAAGGAGTCCGGACTTACTGGCATAGTGTGGTTTGTCAGCCTTGGAGGGCATAACCTTTCCCAGGTAAAAAGCAGCATGACATTTAAAGTCACGAACGGAACCTACTCGTACAAGATAACAAGAATAGACGGATACAGGTCAACACCCGCTTCCGGAACTGTATCGATCAACGGGAGCGGGGCAAACATCAGCATTCTCTTTTCCCCGATCCTGTACAACGTGACATTCGACGAAACAGGGCTGCCTCCGGGACATTCTTGGTCAGTAATCGTGAACGGTGAAATGTACAATTCCACTGGCAGCAGCTTGACCATACAGCTGCAGAACGGATCGTTCCTATACAATGTGACTTCGGGAGGACAGGCTTACACTCCTGCCGGGTACAGCCCGACCCTTACAGTGAACGGTGTTCCCCAGAACATCAGCATCACCTTCACTAACGATTTCAACACTGGTGCGGACCTTTACTACAAGCTGATCTTCGTCGCATTTGCAGCCGTCGTATCCCTTATCGGCGCGACACTGCTAAGGCGCAGGTGAAGATCAGCTCACTGCTACGATGAGATCCATTTCTACAAGTACTGCGTCTGAAACAAACTTGCACACGATTGTAGTCCTTGCAGGTGCTTCCGGCCCAAAAGTCTCTGCGAACTTCCTGTTGAGTTCCTGGAATTGCTCCTGAGAGGACAGGAATACGCCTGCCTTTATGGTGTCTTTCCTCAAGTCAGCTCCCACTGATGATAGGAGCGATGTGGCACGTTCAACGATGGCATCCCACTGGCTTGAAAAATCCATGTTTCCCTCTTTCGCAGTCCCCACAATGCCACTGAGGTATGCTGCACCGCCGTGAACCACTATTTGCGTATATGGGCCGCCCTTTGGAATGATATCTGAATTGATCCTCCTGATACTGCCTGCCATGGAGAGAAATGCACCTTTGGGTTAAAGCTTAACCGGTTGGGAGGTGTGCTTCTGGTTTGCCTCTATTCCCTTCAGGTACTTGTCAAACCATTCCTTCTTGGTAAGGAAGAGCCCTGCCCTGTTCACTGGATTCTCCCTGTTCTCGAGTTCATGGCTTTCGCCCGGAAGTCTGATGAACACAGTATCAACTCCGTAGAATTTCAGGGCAGTGAAAAATTGCTCAGATTGCTCAATCGGGCACCTGTGGTCCTCTTCGCCATGTATAAGCAGAGTAGGAGTCCTCGCATTCTTGACATATGTGATAGGAGACTTCTTCATGAAGAGCTCCAGGGACTCTGGAGACCAGGGGTCGTTTGTACCGATTTCCTCGGGTGCATCAAACCAGTACCCTATGTCGCTTGTCCCGCATGAGCTGAGAAGGTTCGACACTCCTTTCTCAGAAACAGCGGCCGAAAATTCCTTGGTCTGCGTTACTAGCCAGTTTACCATATATCCTCCGTAGGAGATTCCCTTCACGCCGACTTTGCCGGTGAGATTGTACTTCGCCCTGGCATTGGAGAGGAAATCCATGATATCCCTGCAGTCTCCTTCCCCCCACTTCCCGACGCTCCCACGTGCAAATTCCTCGCCGTAGCCCATGCTTCCCCTGGGATTGCAGTAAAGCACGTTGTAGCCGTTATGTGCAAGGTACTGGATCTCAATGTTATATGCTGGGCCAAATGCACTGTGTGGACCGCCATGTATCACCAGAATGGACGGGAGGCCGTTGTCTGTAATCATCGCCCAACCCTCAACCCCATTTGTGACGAATTTCTCTGCCTCCCTCCCCTCAGATCCAGGTGAGATGTTGAATTCTCCAAACGGGGTCACAAGCATGCTTGGAAGCGAGGTGGTGGAATAACTGTACGAAAGTCTTCCCTCCCTGGCGGAAAAATGCCTCATGCATATGCCTTCAGGGGTAACCCGTTCGACTTTGCCATCCGATATTGAATATATTGCCGTCTCTCCGCCAGACTGCCCTGTGACATATATGGATGAGCCGTTCCACAGGATCTCCGGTCCGGAATCGTCAAAGAGGTCGGAGCTGGAAAAGCACCCTGCAGTTCCTGCAATAGCATACTCCTGGCCGGATTCTGGCAAGTATAATTTTCTTGTTGCCCAGTCACTGGCAGATGATCTATGCCCCACATAGGCGATCTTCCCGCTCCCGGATATTGCGAATGCATCTATCTGCCCTCGGCCTGAAGTTATCTTCTTCATCTCGCCGGTCTTCACGTCCACTTCGAAGAGGTCAGTCAAGCTCAAGTCGTCGCTGATCCATGACGCTGATGCTACGACCCTTCCCCCTGAAACTTTCACATCTGATATGTCGTGCCCAGGTCCAGACAGCTTCTTTATGCCTTCCGGGGAAGCATAGTAAAGCGATCTCCTTCTTCTGAGGAGCCCTGTGCTGTCATGCTTGTACCTGAGCCTTCTTATGACGAAGGGTGTTGTAGACTTGAAATTCTCACTAACAACGACCAGGGCGCCATCACCGTAAGGAACGTATGAAGTAATGCGCCTAAACTTGCAGACTACTGATGGTTCGCTCATGGATTCAAGCTTCATTACTCTGTCAACATCCTGTTCCCTCGAAATGTAGTACAGGCTGTTTCCGCTCACAATTGGGCTGGTTTCCCGGCCACCATGTGTAACTTCCCTGATTCCGCCCGAATCAACAGAAAATATTGATGAGTGGAACTTGTCCCCCTTGACCCAGGTCTTTGAGAAATAAACAGCCTCCTTGGCTGATTCAATGCCAGATACAACACTGATGCCGTAAGGATCCATTGCACCCACTACCTCAAATTCTGCCTGCCTACTTAAGGGCTGCCAAAAAGAGCATGCAACTAACCCAAAGGGATCTCATCCTTTGCAACCGAAGAAATCTTATTTGCAGAGTAATTGATGATGCAAAGTTTGCATATAGTTTAGGAGTGACAGCATGGCAAAACTCAGGGAACTTGAAAAATACGAGAAGAGAGCTATTGAGATCTGTCCGGACCCGGATTACAGGCAGAAACTTACCCTCTGGGTGCAGAAGAAAAAGGAGCCTCTGGACGATTTCGGGCTCAAGAAGCTCAAGGACAAGATAGATGCTTTCAACCGCAGGCACGGCGGCAACTGAGGAATCTCCTTTCAGTGTGCGCCAGGTGGGAAAACCACCTTGTCGTACCTGAGGTACCTCTCGTCTTCAAATCGCAGATAGTCCGGATTTATGCCCTTTACCAATGCAAGGTGGTAAGCAAGATAATACAAGGGCACCACGTGTATTACAGGGTCAAGTAAGACATTCCCTGTTGCAGCGGTGCTTATTGTGTAGTCTCCATTGCCATTCAGAACCAGAGTTTTCGTCCCGACTTCCCTGCATGCCCTAACAATGTCCTGAGACCTTTCACTCACAATTTCCGATTCTATTATTACCACAAGAGTGCGGTCATCAATTACAGAGGTGCAGCCATGGTTGAACTCCTCCAGCTCTATTCCCTCTGCGTGCAGGTGGGTTGCCTCCTTGAGCTTCTGGGCCGCTTCCCTTGCCACGGCATAATCAGGGCCGGCACCCAGGACAAAGATGCTCTCAATCCCGCCAAGGTCGGATGCAATGTCCTTCACAACTGAATCCAGGCTGTCAACCGAAGCCTTCACCTTTGCGGCAAGGCCAGCAATATCTGTTTCCACACCCCCGTATCGTGATGCGATGCTCATCACTGCAAATACATTGTCGAAGAAAGCTTTGGTATTGCATAGCGATCTGTCAGGGAAATCACCAATAACAATGGAGTTGTCGCACTCCTCCACTAGCGGCGAATTTTCATAATGCGTGATTGCCACCGTGCGGCAATTGCCTGATACCTTTCTTATTGCATCAACTGTCGACTTGGTCTTTCCGGTGTGTGAAATGGCTGCAACCGTGCCGGAGGCGTGTGAGAACTTTTCAAGTTCATATGCCTGGATTACTCTCCAGTCAGCACTGGACCCGGAAAGGATCTGGGCGCCTATGATTCCTGAATGATATGCTGTTCCGTTCCCGGTGAATGTCAATGGGCCCTTAATCAGGCTGTAGTCAAATTTATCCATCTTGTCCTGGGTCGAGTCGATCCCCTTGCCTGTGGAACGAAGCATCTCGTACATGACATAAGGATGCCCCTTCCTGATTTCCGGGAGTTCGTCAGTCATCACCCGTCAGAAACCGCCATCTGTTTTAACCTTTTCACAACAGTTTCTTGATATTGTTGTATAATGAAGGACTGGCATGCCTGCCCTGGACGGGGATAGAGCGTCCCTTTCTGATGCATCAAGTTAAATAGGAGTCCAGAAATAGTTGGAAGAAATCAGCACGGGGAGGCAATATTTGAGATGCTGCTGAAAGATGGTGACTACTCGGACCTTGTTGCATATCTAACGGGGCTTTTCAGCATAAAGAAGATCCCGGAGGTAGCTATGGTGCCGTACAGCATCAGGTACGTGTCCTGCGTCCTTCTGCGCGGGATGAGCGGAGACAGGGAAGAGACAATAGAAGGGTACCCGGACAGGGACGAAAGGGAAAATGTGAAAACCATAAACCTGGATGTTACAGGCATAATAGCTCCTGACAAGATCTGCAGAGTATCCATAAACTGGGACTGGGTAAGATTTGATCCAGACGTTGGTGAGGATGATGCAGAAGCTTTTGTTGACAAACTGGACATGTCAACATTCAGGTATTTCTAGAACTCATAACGGGAGATATTGGAAATGAAGAGTGCATGTGTTATCACGATAGGAAATGAGATACTCAAGGGAAGAACGGTAAATTCCAACGCCGCATTCATCGGTAAGTTCCTGACAAACCATGGTTATGAAGTTAACCGGGGGTTCACGGTAAAGGATGATCCCGGCGAAATCAAGTGGGCAGTTGAGAATTCAATTGGAAAATATGACCTCGTAGTATCTACAGGGGGACTGGGGCCCACTTTTGACGACATGACTGTTGAGTCAGTTGCCAAGGCACTCGGCCTGAAAATGGTAGAGGATGACGGGACAAAACAGATGCTTTTGAAAAGGTACAGGGAACTTGGCGCAGAAGCCACTCCCGAGAGGCTGAAACTTGCCCTGGTGCCAGAAGGATCCCATGTGATCAGGAACCGTGTAGGGGCAGCCCCGGGAATATTTCTCTCTTCAGGCTCAAGTTCGCTGCTGATTTTGCCGGGTGTCCCTAAGGAAATGGAGGCAATACTTGATGACTCCGAACCCCTGGTTGGAAATGGAGGCCGGTCATACGCTGAGGAGAACAGGCACCTAGCCGGAGTTATGGAAAGTTCCATGGTTCCCATTGTGAATGAGATCATGGCAAGGTACGACGGAGGAGTTTACATAAAGACTCACCCGCTCAAGTCAGAGACCAACGAGCCCGAGATAGACATCGAGGTCTCTGCATACGGCACTACAACGGAAGAGGCTGAAAAACTCGTATCAGAGGCAATAAATGAGCTTGTCCGCAAGGCAGAATCTCTGCGCAGATAGAGAAGCCTCTGGCGCACATACCACTTGTGCATTTAGTTAAGTAATGGCAAGAATTTAAGAGAATAATACCCTACTGGCCATAATCCCTTAACGGGAACAGGAGGCTATTCTTGCTTGTACAATTATGACAGCACCGTATCGCAGAATCAAAGGCAATTTTACACGTCATCGGGAACCAAGCTGGGAAAAGACATCTCTGGAAGGGATGTGAGGATTCCAGAAGGGGCGCTCGACGGCCACTTGCTGGTCATTGGGAAAACGGGGACCGGGAAGTCCAATCTGCTTGCAAAAATTATCTCAGAAGCAGCTCGTTCAGAGGAGGGGAATATCGTCCTTCTAGATCCGCACGGTACCCTTGCTGATCGCGTGATATCCCATGGAGTTCCAAGGGAGTTTGTCAACCTTGTTCCCGGGGTGGCTGACAACAATGGAGAAAAGCGGGCGATAACATTCAATCCGATATTTGTGGGATCGGGAGAGGACCAGAGGATCGAGAAAATTACCGGATGGCTTCGGGATATATTTGCAGGTGATGATGCACTATCTGCGGGGTACTGGGGACCAAGGCTTGAAGTGATATTCAGAGTCGTTCTTCCTGAAATGCTAAGACAGCATCCGGATCTGAACCTGCTCGAGTTTGCGGACATCATTTCCGACAAGAATTCAATGAGGGCATTCCTCGATAGAATAGGTGATGAATCTGTACGTAATTTTATATCAGGCCAGTCAAGAGACTGGAAGGGGTGGGTTGAATACATTTCCAGCACAATGAACAGGATTCTGCCACTTCTTTCATCAGATGCCACACGGCACTTTATATCCGGAGCCCAGGACTCGGTTGACCTGACAGCCAAGCTTTCAGGGGAAAATTCTTTTCTGTCTCTTGACGCGTCCGGAGAGAGGTATTCAAGGGGAACTGTCCGGATACTGGCGTCACTTATCCTGATGAGGATCTGGCTCTCAGTCATGGAGTCCTTCTACAGTCTGGGGAAAAGAATCAGGACTACAGTAGTAATCGATGAGTTCCAGAACATACCGCAAAGCATTGTTGAGTCCCTGCTGAGCGAGGGAAGGAAGTTTGGCATAAGGCTAGTGCTGGCGACCCAGTACCTGCCGCACCTGAAGAGAGAGACTACAGCTTCCATCCTCGGAAACGTTCGGAACTTTGTCTGCTTCAACATTTCAGATGAAGACGCGCTGGAAATGTCAAGAATAGTTCCTGCAAAGTCTGAGAGAAAAGAGTTCCTCGAGGCAGTAAAGGCACAGAGGCTTCACAGTGCTGTCTTGGTTTCACAGCTGGGAGACGGCGTGGCCGGCCCACTCACATTATACCCAGAGTGGAATGGAGTCCATGTTGATTACAGGATTCTTGAGGAACTGAAAAAAAGGAGTTTTGCCAGGCATTCCGCTGTTATAGGAGCCCATGACACGAAAGATGCGGATGCTTCTGTTACGGCCGGGTCGGAAAACATCGAAGAAAAGCCGCAAACGAGGGGGACCTGGAAGGATGGAATTCACGAGAGGATTCTTGGAGAGTTTGAGAGTTTCCTCCTGAAAAACGGCATAACAATGGAGAGGCCAGCAAGGCTGGGAGGGAAGTATCCTGACGGCATATTCCATCACAAGGGGAAGAAACACATTGTAGAGGTTGAGGTGTCGGATGTTCAGAATCCGGTGACAATACTGGAAAAGCTTGCCACATACTCAGGGATGTATGTCATCTTCATAGCCCAGGACAGGGATCCCAAATTGATCCACGACTACATTCTTGACAGGATCAAGTACAGGATGAATGACTCGCTTGCTGTTGAGATTCCAACAGTCGTGGGAGGAAAGAGAGTATACGCAAGGGAATTTGCCGGCGGGCTGCCGGGAGTGTTGTTATTGAGCCGGGGGAAGAATGGATTCAAGTGTTACTGGGACGGAAAGTACAGAAGGCTCCTGTTGAGGCACCTGGACGGGCCATTTACCTTTCAGAGGGAACTCAACTCCGGAAGATTCGGGGAAATTAAGAACTACACGTACAGGCTTATGCTGGAGGCTCAGAGATTTGCACTGCGCAAGTCAGAGATACTTGGCATACAGGTTATGAACAAGGGGTACTTGGTGGATTTTGTGAACAGGTTCGGCAAGTGGGACAACGGTTTCATAACCCTGGCAGACCTGTTCAAGGTATGATCATGACATGGACCATCTGCCGGTGTAGTCGCCGTCGAACGCCCCGTTAACGATCTTCACTACTTCAAGGCCATCGGATGCGTCGGCAATCTCACTGGGCTCTCCCATTGTGGATGCGTAGAAAGACCGGACCTCTCCTTCATACATGTTCACGCCACTGAATGACTTCTTTTTCTTCCCGTTGATGTAAAGCTGCGTATCGACATCAACACCAAACAGGTTCGTGGCCACGATAGAACCTTCTGTCCCATAAATACGAAGTGAATTGTCAGGATGCTCCATGTCCCTGGAGGAAACTGCTACCGCGCTGTGCTTGCCGTAATCCATGTATACGGACTCTGACCTGTCTATCACTTTTTTCTCCGGATACCTTGTTGCTGAAACGCGAACTGGCCTTGAGGAGAATATGTAGTTAAAGGTGTCTATCACGTGGACACCAGTTCCCATGACTGAGCCCCCTCCTGCTTTGTCATCCTCATCCCACCACCTGTTGTCAGGGTCGGTGTGCTTTCCGGTCGACTTGTATGCCCACATTCCCATCGAATATACGGGCTTGCCAATACTTCCATCAAGAACCAGCTTCCTGATCTCCATAACCGCAGGATGAAATCTGAGATGAAAGCCGATCTTTAATGACAGCCCCTGTTTTTGGGAAAATCTCACAAGCTCCTCCGCGTGTTCTGTCCGAAGCGTCATCTGCTTTTCCAGTAGGACATGCTTCTTCCTCTTAAGGGCCGCAATAGCATGGTCGAAATGCAGGTGGTTGGGTGATGCTATATATACAGCCTCAAATCCCCCTGTGAAAAAGGTTTCAAGGTCATCATAGGGCTTGGACAGGTACTTCAGGCCGATCTTCTTTGCCTTCTCCACATTCCTGCTGTAAATTGCACTTACTTCATGCCCAGCCTTCACTATGGCAGGCATTACCTTCCTCTGCGCATGGTTGCCAGCACCTATGATGCCAAACTTCATGATTTTGAAAAGTGGACAATATTAAAATGCTTTTTCGATTGACCAGCATGGTTCGGGACAGCCTTGCAGATTCCCTGAGAGAGTTGCCTTTTGCACCCATGATATGCGAAGGCCTTGAAATGGACGACCTCTCAGTGAGAGACACTCCTGGACT
>JBJKRS010000017.1:0-5146 GCA_046704525.1 Thermoplasmataceae archaeon | reverse complement strand
GGGCAGTATGGTCGATCTGCTTGTACAGGTCCTCAGGCGTAACCTTGCTGGATACGTCGTTGAAGTAACCGCACATTGAGCATGATGTAAAGTTGAACCAGGAGCAACCCCTGGTCCTGAATATCACGACTGTTGTCTGCTCGGGGAAGCCCCTTATCCTGTCAAGTTCCTTCCATAGAGACACAGGTCTGTCCAGGTCTCTGTTGCTGTCCCTGCCGGGCATCAGTTGCTTTATGGACTGTGCATACTCGCGATTAATCATCTGCCTGCAGCCAATTGCTTCCTTCCTAATTACCTTGCTGAGGAGAGCCTGCCTAAGATTCCAGCATCAGATATCACTTTGCCACATCTTCGCCGGACTTCCCCGAAGGCTTGTCCCTGTCGTAGTATACTACCTCTCTCCTGGGCACTGCAATTCTTATGCCGTTCTTGTCAAACGCTTTCTTTATCTCGAGCAGGCACTCCTTCTCAAGAGTCCAGTTGTCATTCTGGTCCCTTGCCCTGCCGAGTGCCCTCAGTTGAACTCCGTATTCGTCAAATTGCATCACGAGGGCGCTCGGAAAGCCTTCTGCCGGATAGAATAGGGGATGGCTACCGATGACATCCTTCATTATCTGCATGGCCTTGTCAATATCACTCTCCAGTGTAATTTCAATGTATATCACAGCCAACTTGGTCTTGTCGACCGCGTTGTAGTTCACGATTGTCGTACTCAGGAACTGGTTGTTTGGAACCATTAGCCTCCTCCCATCCCACGTCCTCAGCACCGAGAAAACGAGCTTTATGTCCTCAACATAGCAGTACTGGCCGTCGAATATGATCGTATCGTTGATCTGGAAAGGCTGAGCGAAAGATATGACCCCACCTGCAATGAGATTGGAAATACTGGACTGTGCAGCAAGCCCAATCACTATTGAAGTGAAGCCTGCGGCGACGAATACTGATGCAATGGCTCCAGACGCGCCCGGGAAAACTGAAAATCCAGCAGCCGCAACGCCCAGGACCGCTATGACCCCTATGATAACCCTCCTGCCAAAAGTGATGGTTGTGTGCAGCTGCGGCTTGTTGTTCCTTATTGTCTTCTGGTACCTGACAATGATGAGGTTGACAATGTACACAACAATATATGTCACAACAACCCCGGAAATGAAACCTACAAGTTGGAAGGCGCTAGCCTGGAGAGGTGGACTGATAGGAGACGTGAAGACGATGTAGAAGAGTGTGACGAGGCCTATGGAATAAATGCCAAGAAGAAGAAAACGCCTCCCGGTGTTCCCGAGCTTCATCATCTCATTTACAACAATTGTGCTGATCCTCCTGGCTGCATTTATCGAGGAAAGAAGTATGAAAAGCTCAACAATAAATGTCACATACTTGGGTGTGAGCGGAGGCGGGAAAAGCTTGGGGTGCGCAATATCTATCAGAATAACAGACACGCCGAGTATCGCAACCGGAACTGGACCACGCACAATTGTCATTATGACTTTCCTGAACTCTTTGGCCCGGCCAGATTTACTCAGTATCAGCCTCGCTGCAACATAGATGCCAACGGCTATGGCGCCTGATATGAGCAGAGGCACGATAAGTATGACGAGGTATTTCCGTATCAGGTCCAATACAAAGGTAAGATCCATTCTGCAAATCTCCCGATTCTGCTTACATTGCGGAATCCATGTTATATGGCGTCTTTTTCCAATACATACATCACTTAAATCATTTGTCGGTTATCCTGTCGCCGCTGAGACGGCAGCTTACAGTTCAGGCAAGGAAATTTATAGGCTTGAAGCAATTTCACCCGATGGTATCCTCCAGGCTCGACGTTATCAACGAATCACCAACAATAAGTCTGTCAAACAAGGCTGCTGACCTGACCAGGTCTGGCAAGAAGGTCTATAATTTTGGGGTGGGCGAGCCTGACTTCACAACGCCTGAGAATGTCATAGAGAGCGCCTTTCAGTGGGCCAGAAAAGGAAAGACTCATTACACGCCCTCGAAGGGCATATTCGAGCTCAGGGAAGGAATAGCAGGAGATGCCAGGGAACGTTACAAGGTGAACGTTTCACCGGAAAACATTCTGATCACCTCGGCAAAGTTCGCCATAAACATGGGTCTTCTTGCCGTGATGGAGCTGGGCGAAGAGGTCCTCCTTCCGGAACCTTACTATTCTTCCTATCCGGACATAGTGCGCCTGTGCGGAGGAAAGCCGGTTCCGGTCAGGACAGATCAGGAATTCGACTTCGATTTTGACGAAATGGAAAAGTTGGCGGGGCCTAAGACAAGGGCGGTGATCATTAGCAATCCCACGAATCCAACTGGAAAAGTCTATTCGGAGAAGTCAATCAAACGTCTCACAGACTTTGTCCTTGAGCATGACATGTATCTGATTTCAGATGAGATATATGCCGAGCTCATCTACAAGGGAAAAATGGTGCCCGCAGCCTCCATGAAGGAAGCGTTCGATCGCGTCCTCACTATTGGCGGATTTTCGAAGAGCCATGCAATGACTGGCTGGAGAATTGGCTACCTTTCTGCACCATCTGATATCATAAAAGCGGCTGACAAGGTTCAACAGCAAACTGTCACCTGTGCCCCCTCTATATCCCAGTATGCAGCTCTCGAAGCTCTCAGGGACAGGGAGAGCCCCAGAAAAATGAGAGACGAGTTTGCAAAGAGGAGGGAACTGGTTAGCAAGTTGCTCTCGGAATCCGGCAAGCTCAGTGTAAGGGCTCCAGAAGGGACTTTTTACTTCTTTCCGCAGTTCGATCTTGACGAGAGCTCCAATAAATTCTGCGAGAGACTTCTCGATGAAAAACAGGTGATAACAACGCCTGGGGTTGCATTTGGGGACCAGGGGGAGAAACACTTCAGGCTTTCCTTTGCAGCCTCGGAAACTGAACTCACCGAGGGACTTTCCAGGCTTAACCAGTTCCTCAAGTAATGGGTTAGGCAGGTTTCTTGGAAAGCAGTATCAGGCTGTGGCCGTCTACGCTTTCGTCCCTTGGCATATCGGAGACCACAGATCCACCCTTCCTGAAGCCCAGAACGAAGTTGCCCCCTTTCTGGAAATCGTTGTAAACTGAGGCAAAAGTCTTGCCAGAGTATTTTCTGAGTGAAACCTCTGAAACATTGTACCCGCCTGTTCCGGCAATCAGGTTCTTTATGACTTTTGTAACCCCGGGGGAGAAGATCGTTCCAGAAATCAGCCTGGATGAGAGCCTTCCCTTGACGATAACTTCGTCTATTCCGGATGAGGTTGCATGCGTTTCATTGGCCGAGTCGAGAATTTCGGCTATCACATAAACCTCTGGATTCTTCCTCTTGATGGACATTCCCATTAGTATTGTCCTGGCGTCAACCTCGGCCATCTCTTCGTCCATGTTTCCCCTTCCTCCAAGAATAACGGCGGTCTCACAGTTTGATATCCCCGCATTTATGAGACTCTCTTCATCCAGACAACTTCCCTTGACATAATCAAACTCAAGCCCGTCTTCGCTGACCTCTTTCTTTGACACTACCACAACAGGATAGGACCTGTTGTTAAGGTCCTGTACTATGTCCTTTCCCGCAGAATCAAAGTTGCAAATTACCACATGCTTCTTCAATCTTAGCCTCACCCTTCCTATTCTCTGTGAAAATCTCGAATTTACTATGTTCGCTGATACCGATGCTAGCAGGTACCCGATGCTCCCTATTCCGATCACCATGATGGCCATGGCGTTAAGTTTGCCGAAAAAACCATAGACTGGCGTATCGCCATATCCAACGGTAGTGAGAGTCTGCATTGTCCACCAGAGGCTGGAAAAAAGGCTATGGATTCCCGAATTCTTAATGGGATTCTCGAAATAGTACTCTGAAAGTGTCCCGTAGATCACCACGAGAATGGTACTCAGCGATGAGCCAACCACTCCTTTCTTGATGGTCTTCCCGAGCCTTCTGAGAAATATCAGAATCGGAATCATGAGCAGCCTAAAATGTGCATATAGCTTTTATTATTGTTGTTGAGTGCAACATAGCCGGCCCTCCCGTTCTTTACCCACACGGGCTACTATCTCCTGGCCCCTCGTTTCCTGAGAAGCTTGAACAGGTCGGACAGGCTCAGAACGCAAAAAATCAGGCCGGTCATTAGGGATATGAAGAAGAAGACCTCTATCTGTTCGAACAGTGGTGAGCCGGTATCTGGAATTAAGTTGCCTGCGAAGTTGATTATCATCATTATGATGCCAACAAAGATAGTGAAGAGGAACAGCCTGTTGACCTGCCCAAAGATTGGCTGCTGGAGGCTGTCAAACGAAAAATTAGGTATCAGTGCCACCAGGACTGCGTAGGCAGCAAGAAGAAGTCCCACAAGGGTCCCGTAAAGCGAAGGGAGGTTATTGTTCGAAAAGAAAGTGAGGAACCTGTCGCTCATGTTTGGAATGAAGTTTGGGAGATAGCTAGTTCTGAGATAGTTAGTGGCAAGGAGGACAGTTATCATGAAAGACAGGATCAAGATAGTCCTGACCTTGTAGAGCGATTCTATTCTTCCAACCAGCTTGACTCCAGCCATTTGGTAGTTAAATTCAGGGTGTAGATAAATCTATCTTCGCGAATAACGAACGACCCAACTGTTTTATTGGTGTACATCTTCAAGAAGTTCAGCAGGTGAATTGTTGGTTCAGTTGATTCTACTGGAGTCAGGATTAATATCCGCAGTTGTTTCTTTCTCTGTTTCATACGCAACAGTAAGGCTTATCGGCCCGGGCAGGAAGAAGCTGGTATCCGCATTGAACATGGTGAGGAGCAGGACTGCCTTTCCTGAGCCAAGGAAGAACCTGCATCCGAAAGCCCGCGAAAAGGAGAAGAGCAGAAGGATGGAGTTTGAGACCACACCTGAGCACAGCGCAGTCCTGAGGCGAATTTCTTCAGACATGAAATCACAGCTCAAGGGTTATACCGACTCTGTTTCCAGGGTTCCTGTCCCCGTTGTTGTGCCGGAAATTTCAACCATGGCACTCTGGTCAGACCTTATACGAAATCACCTCACAGAGGATGAAAACGACTTTGAGAGCAGCTGGTACAGATATACGGAACTGCTCAGGGAGCACTCTAAAATGGAAGCCAACCTCAACGTCGCCATAGAGGCGCTGATAAAGGAGAAACTCGTAGG
>JBJKRS010000016.1:0-6639 GCA_046704525.1 Thermoplasmataceae archaeon | reverse complement strand
GGTATACTGAGCCCGGAAAAGGACATCTGTGTTGTCATAGGGCTGGCTCAGTCCAATCAGCGCATATTGTTCGGCACCATTGGATCCATAAAACGGAGCGGACTGGACGGCTCACCAGCGGCACTGGTCCTGCCCGCCTCACTCAACGATATCGAGGAGACCTTCCTCAGCATGTTCGCTGAAAGGTCATAGTTTCAGGAAATCTGAAACGATAATCCTTACTACCTCTGTTGATATGGAAAGTCTCTGGGCCACCTCATCCTCATTCAGCGTTTCGAGGAAGCTCGAAATCACTGACCTGAGCAGGTTGTCAGAAGCTTCCCGGGCAATTCTGGCATTGATCTGCTGTGCAATCTCGTCCTTTCGTGCAAGAAGGTTGGCCCTTTCCCTCATCATTCCGTCCAGCTTCTCATTCACGCTTTTGAGCTCCTGCATGAGGCCTTTCACAGTCTTCTCTGTGTCTCCTGCTTCTTCTCTTTCCTCGTAGTCGAGTTCGTACCGCTTTATTTCAAAGAAACTCCTTGAATAATCTATCACTATGGATGAGAAATTGGTTGGCCTGTATATCTTCCTTGGGGCTCCGCTGTTGCTGGGGGTCAGGCCCGCCGAGCTTATCAGCTGGGCCTTTTCCAGCAATTCAAGCTGTTTATTGATGGCCTGCTGTGAAACGCCAAGCCATTTGCTGATCTCCAGTGCATAGGACTCTTCCTGGATCAGCCGCTTCAGGATCTCCCTCCTGGTGTTGTTCTCAAGTGCGGTCAGGAAGAGGTCAAGTTCGTCTTTAGCCATATGTCTCCTGGCCGGTCACTCGATCCTTATGGTTTTGCCTGTGCCTTCCTTGCTTTTCTTCTCAATGGCCACGTCAAGTATCCCGTTCACAAACTTGGCTTTGGTGGAATCCTGCTTAATCTCGTACTCCAGGTCTATGCTCTTGTGGTACTTCCTAGTGCCTTCCTTGACTGCTATTGTAACATTTGTGGGCGAGACCTTGAGGTCAATGTTCTCCTTGGCTATCCCGGGGAGCTCAAAGGTGAAATATACCTTGTCCTTGTCCTCGTTGATGTCGGTGATGGGCTCCCTGACTCCCTGCTCCTCGACACTTGCTCTGCCGCCGGAAACTCCGGGAAGGTTCCCGAATTCCTGGAAGTAAGGCTTACCTTCAGGACCCATCTTGTACGTAAACCCATAGACATACGGATTCTGGTTTCCGAAATCAGGATTCTGGAGCATTTTCTCCCATATCTTCCTCATTCTCTCATTCATTCTCTTGAAGTCGAACCCGAATTCATTGAACATATCTTCAAAGAAATCGTCGTCCCAGTCATCGTGCTCTCTTCTTGCCATCTGTATCACCTATGTTGACAACTCTTTGTTGTCAACACAATATTGTTATTAGATATATAAGTCTAGCGTGCAGGACGGAAGCGTGATTTGAGTCTCAATAATCCTTTTTGTTCCGGAAGCGGAGATGAGAGAAGGCGGTGGGAGGGCCCCCTTCCGATAGGCAAATGCAACGGAAGTGTCAGGAAGGAACAAATGCATAGTTCATCATGCTGTGTACTGAAAGCGGGACCCGGGTCCAGGAGGCTGCAAAAATGGTTATCTGCGCCGCCATTAGACACAGTTAAATATCCTGAATGCGGTCACCATGCGTTGGAAATAAAAAGGCCCTCCTGGGACCAGTACTTCATGCGAATGGCATTCCTTGCAGCCTCTAGAACCAACTGCACCAGAAGAAAAGTAGGGGCTGTCATAGTGAATGAAAAGAACGTCCTAGCAACTGGGTACAACGGTCCGCCAACGGGCTCGGCTCACTGTGATTCTGCAGGATGTCTTAGAAACATTATGGATGTTCCCTCTGGCGAGAGGCATGAACTCTGCAGGGGGCTTCATGCAGAGCAGAACGCAATAATCCAGGCAGCTGTGCACGGCGTAAGCATAAGGGGGTCATCCATGTACGTGACAACGCATCCCTGTGTCGTATGTGCAAAAATGCTAATTAATGCTCAAATAAAGGAAGTTGTTTACGCTGAGGGGTATCCGGACGATCTCTCCAAGCTGATGATACTCGACAGCAATATATTCATGAGGCGGTTCGAACTTCCAGAGGCAGAAGTGGCTTCAATGATAGGCAACTTCACAGAGAATGAATCGGGGGAAGATTAATTAATGAAGCTTTATAAGGGTTTGAAATGAGCTTCTCGCTTGCCAATTATGTGATTAACCTCGTAACGCAGGTTATGACCTCCCTGGGTTATCCGGGAATTTTCATCCTCATGCTTCTTGAAGGCATGCTTCTTCCTGTTCCGTCTGAAGTCGTCATGGCCTTCGGAGGATACCTTGCATTTTCTGACCAGCTGCCGCCCGTGCTTGGAATTCCGGCGTACCTCGTCGTCCTGATTGCAGGAAGCATTGGCAACCTTACGGGCGCTTACATTGCTTACATGATTGGAGACTACGGCGGCATACCTCTGATAAACAGGTACGGTAAGTACGTAATGCTCAAGCCTGACACTGTCGACAAAGTGCAGAAGTGGTTCGAAAAATATGGCCCGATTTCTGTATTCCTGACAAGGCTGGTCCCTGTCTTCAGGACATTCATTTCAATTCCTGCTGGAATTGCAACAATGAACAGGAAGAGATTCCTTCTCTACACTTTTCTGGGTGCTGTGATCTGGGATTCTTTCCTGATTTACCTTGGATGGACACTCAAACAGGACTGGAACTCCATACTCGGGACATTTGACAAGTATACCTACGCTGCGGTAGCCGCACTGGCTGTGCTGTTCTTCTACTGGCTTTACAGGTCACTGTCCCGGCGGAAGGCAAACCATGTCGCGAAAATACCCGAGGGAAAGAAGTAGTACCCTTACAGGTTATAAAACCCGACTGCCACGGTGCTCCGGCGGCACACAACCGTGTCCTTGAAAGAGGATTTTTGCGAACAAAGTTTTTAGTTATTTCTGATCATTCCTCACCTGAGATTATGAGTGATCAACCTCATGGTAATTTTTCGACCCTGGATACGGACGTCCTCATTATAGGGGCAGGCGGCGCTGGCCTCAGGGCAGCTGTGGAAGCATATGACAATGGAGCAACAGTCGCTGTCCTTTCAAAGTCGCTCCTGGGGAAGGCACATACGGTTATGGCTGAAGGCGGGGTCGCAGCTTCACTTGGAAACGTGGACCCCAAGGACAACTGGGAAATCCACTTCGCTGACACTGTGGTCGAAGGAGTGCACCTTGGAGACTGGCGGCTTGCGGAGATCAACGCAAAAGATGCTCCTGACAGGATATACGAGCTTGAAAAATACGGTGCAATGTTTGACAGGACACCGGAAGGAAAGATACTTCAAAGGGCATTTGGGGCACATACATACCGCAGGCTGTGCCACGTTGGGGACAAGACGGGCCTTGAGATCATAAGAACCCTTGAGGACCAGGTGCTGCACAGGGACATCAAGGTATTCGATGAGACAGTAGTGACCAAGTTATTCACAAGGGATGGGAAGGTGACCGGAGCTCTTGCGTTCCATATGAGAAGCGGGGAATTTGTCGCCATAAAGAGCAAGGCAATCATTATTGCAACGGGAGGCGGTGGAAGGCTTTTCAAGGTTACCTCGAACTCATGGGAATCCACCGGGGACGGGTTTGCACTTGCCTTCGACGCCGGAGCAATGCTGATGGACATGGAGATGGTGCAATTCCACCCCACTGGAATGGTATATCCTCCAGGTGTGAAAGGGATGCTCGTGACAGAGGGTGTTCGTGGTGAAGGCGGGATTCTCCTGAACTCCAAGGGGGAAAGGTTCATGAAGACATATTCCCCGAACAAGATGGAGCTGGATGCGAGAGACGTAGTTGCAAGATCCATATACAATGAGATCATGGAAGGCAGGGGCACTGAACATGGCGGCGTCTATCTCCAGATATACCACAAGGGTGCCAAGTTTGTGCTGCAGAAACTGCCGGGAATGCATTCCCAGTTCCTGGAGTTTGCAGGCGTGGACATAACCAAGGAGAACATGGAGGTTGCCCCGACTGTGCATTATTATATGGGCGGAATCAAGATCAACCCCGAAGACAACCAGACCACGCTTCCCGGACTTTTCGCCTGCGGAGAGGCGGCAACTGGACTGCATGGGGCAAACAGGCTGGGCGGCAACTCATTGGTTGACCTTCTCGTCTTTGGCAGAAGGACAGGTATGTCTGCAGCAGAATTTGCAAAGGGATCGAGTGCTCCAGACGTGAGTGATGATGAAATAACGAAGGAGATCTCAAGGGTCACATCATTCCTGGGAAAGAAGGATGCCATAAACCCTTACGAGCTCATAAACGAGCTCAGGGACAATATGTCCGCGAACGCAGGGATCAGGAGGACTGAGGAGAAACTTCAAAAAGGGCTGGAGAAACTTCTGGAGATTAAGGAAAAGTACCCTAGGATTGGAGTGGGCGGAGGAGTCAGGTTCAACCCGGGCCTGATAGCCTGCTTCGAGCTCCACAGCCTTCTTACAGCAGGAGAGCTCCTTCTCAGAGGCGCAATAGAGAGAAAGGAGAGCAGAGGCGCACACTTCAGGAGCGATTACCCCAAACTCAGCGATGACTGGAAGAAGAACATCATGTGGAAAAAAGAGGGGGAAGAGGTTAAGATGGAATTCAACAGAATGCCGGCGCTGCCGAAGGAAATGGAAGAAATAGTTGGAAAAGTGGAGGGACACACTCAATGAAAGAAGTAACTTTTTCTGTATTCAGGAAGGACCCGTCTGAAAGTGAGGAAGAGAAATACGTTGACTACAAGGTCCCCATGGAGGAGGGGATGGTCGTGCTGGATGCCATCCACTACATTGAGAACAATTTCGATCCTACGCTTGCGGTCAGGTGGAACTGCAAGGCTGCAAGATGCGGGTCATGCTCTGCTGAGATCAACGGGTTTCCGCGGCTTATGTGCAAGACCAGGGTCGATGAACTGGGGGACAGGGTCAAGGTGTCGCCCATGAAGGCATACCCAGTCGTTAAAGACCTAGTCACAGACGTATCCCAGAACTATGACATTGAGAGGAAAATTCCGGCGTTCACACCAAAGAAGGGCCTGCAGGAGCCATGGCTCGTCGATGCAATGGACGTAACCAGGTCCATGGAATTCAGGAGGTGCATTGAGTGCTTCCTCTGCCAGAACATATGCCACGTCATAAGGGAGCACGAGTCAAATTATGTGGGTCCCAGGCACATGGTAAAGATCGCATCTCTGGAGACGCACCCTCTTGATGACGCAGACAGGACGGAATTCCTCCACGATGAGGGAGGAGTGGGCTACTGCAACATTACCAAGTGCTGCCAGGAAGTGTGCCCTGAGAAGATACACATAACAGACAATGCCATTATCCCGCTCAAGGAGAGGGTAGTGGGAAGCTATTACGATCCAATTGAGCGTGCCATAAAGAAATTCAGGAGAAGGAAGGTGAAGAACTGATGGTTGAGAGGAACACTGGCATTTACAGGGTGATACCAAGAGAACTCTGGGAACCCAACTGGAGGGTCTGGACGTTCATATTAATGCTCGTCATTTCAGCAGGGACCCTGGCGGAATTCCCGGTCTCACCCTACAAGGGATACATTGACCCATTCTATTCGCCGACCCTACTGGTTCTTCCATTCGTAGGGCTCTTCCGCCTGACCTGCTATGCATACAGGAAGGATTACTACAGGCACGTGTTTGACCACCCGAGGAGTTGCCTGACACCTGCCAGGGCAGAATCCGGGCACAAAGGATACAGCGGAGAGACGACCCTGTTCAAGCTGAACAACCTCCACAGGTACTTCCTTTACGTTGGAATTGCAATCATCCCATTCTTCTACTATGACTTCGCCACGTCCCTCGTACAGGGAGGTGACTTCGTGTTCAGGCTGGGGAGCATAATGCTCCTGCTTAATGCAATATTCATCTCGCTATGGACTTTCTCATGCCATGCCTTCAGGCATCTTACCGGGGGAAATGTGGACTGCTACAGCTGCACATCCTCCCCGAAGTTCAGGAAGGGTTTCTTCAACGGCCAGTCAAGGCTGAATGAGCACCACGAGATATTTGCATTCCTGAGCCTTGCATTCATAGTTGGGGTAGACCTCTACCTGAGGGCACTGACAGCTGGCTGGCACCTCGATGTGACATTCTTCAGCTTTCATCTCTAGGTGATTCAAAATGGAAGACTTTGAGACAAAAAAATACCTTGGCACGGGACTCCGATATCCCCTCTTTTTCATCGGGGTAATGATCATGGCCATCGCGGGCAATGCATACAAGTTCACTTCCTTCCCCGTGAGAGGGGTGGAGGTCCTTGTAGGCATAGGCTTTGCCCTTTTTGTGATATCCATGCTCCCCGGCAGCAAGAAAAAATAATTCTCCGGGTTTCATCAACCCACCTTTCTTTCTGAAACCTATCCGGAAAAGAATTACATACTAGGTAACGCTAACTTACAGCAAGCTATGTCTGACAAGCAAAGGGTCGAAATTCGCCGGAATCCCAGGGTAAGTGCTCCCGGATGTCTGATATTGTGCAATTATGAAAAAGTTCTAATGAAAACAATGCATAGCTTTCGCAGTGATGGGTTCCGGAGGACAACATTACATGGATCTACCTCGCAA
>JBJKRS010000015.1:0-9226 GCA_046704525.1 Thermoplasmataceae archaeon | reverse complement strand
GTGCAGGGGAGAACATATTCCTTGTTGAGGACGGAGTAATCATAACACCGAGCAAGGAATCTGACATACTGCTTGGCATTACAAGGGAAGCAATCATCAGGATAGCAAAGTCCGTGGGTATGAGCGTGACCGAGAGATTTGTCCACAGGGACGAGCTTTACTACGCCGACGAGATATTCTTTGTGGGAAGTGCGGCTGAAGTCACTCCAATAGTGAATGTGGACGGTGTTAAAGTCGGCAAAGGATCTATCGGCGACCTTACAGCCAAGATCAGGAGCACTTTCTTCAAGGTAGTAAGAGGGGAAAGTGCCCAGTTCCAGGAATGGCTCAACAAGGTATGAGCCTTTCCAACCCTTTTTTCCGTAAACGCATGCGAATGCCTGGCTCCCGGGCAATGACCGCCAAAAGTAATTAAAAATGAACACAATGGGCTAGGGATTGACCGATGTCTCCTACTATTGTCAGCCCGACTCTGCTCTTCGTCCCCCTGTATGAGCTGATCCTTGACTATGGCCTGTCATTTTCTGTTGCAGCATTCATATTCTTCTGGTGGTACCGTTCCTATGCAAGGATAGGAATACGCCTAGGCGACATGGCCCATTATGTCAGGATGAACTGGAGACAGATGGCCGGAAAATACCTGAATTTCGGTATTTTTCACAGAAAGAACGCAAGGGATCCCTATGCGGGTACCATGCACATACTGATCTCATATGGCATTCTGATACTCTTCATTGCGACCTCACTGATATTCCTGTCACACGACATTTTGCTGCCCCTGTTCCATTTCGGCATCCTGGTGGGGGCATTCTACCTGAACTTTGAGGTCTGGGCCAACATTGGTGGCGTAATTCTCGTCGCGGGCCTGCTCATGGCACTTTACCGCAGGCTTGCAAAAAAGATCCCGCTGGAAACTGTCGGTGATGATTACATAATCATAGCAGGTTTGCTGATTCTTGCCTTCGAAGGATTCTTCCTCGGCGGCCTTAAGATATCCCTCATGAGGAACTCCTTCGACATATACAGATTCGTGGAATGGGGGTTCAGCTACGCATTCCCGGCGCTCGGAATGAGCGGCAGCACAGGGATCGCAGTATACAAGGCAATGTGGCTCGCGCATGTTGCTTCAGCATTCGCGCTGATTGCTTACCTCCCATACTCCAAGCTCTCGGACATGGCACTTTCAGCTGGTTACATCAGTGTATCCGATGGCAGGGAAAGGGGAGAGATGAAGACCCCTTTTGTCCTCTCAGAGGCCCTGGAATCGGGAGACTTTGATTTCAAGGTGGGAGCCAAGAAAGTCTCAGACCTCCCCAAGCTGAAGCTCGTTGAGGCTATGGCGTGCACTGACTGCGGAAGATGCGAACGCTCTTGCCCTGCTGTGATGGCAGGCACCGATCTGGACCCGAGAGTTGTTGTGCAGAATGTGAAGAAGAACTCCCACGGCGGTGAGGTGGAATTCAATCCCGGAATACTTACAGAGAACGCAGCCTGGTCATGCACAACCTGCCAGGCATGTGTTGAGGAGTGCCCTGTGGTCATCGATCCGCACTCCTTCGTTATCGAGGCAAGGAGAAATCTCGTCATGGAGAACAGGATCGGCAAACAGGCAGGACAGTACTTCAACAACCTTACCAACACGCAGAATCCCTTCGGAAACCCTCCTTCAGACAGGGACAAGCTTCTCGAATATGCACCGAAGTTCGATTCCAGCAAGGACGTTCTGTACTGGGTCGGTTGCATGGGCGCTTTTGATCCGAGGGACAACAAGACTGCAATAACAATTATTGAGCTCCTGAAAAAGGCGGGCGTAAACTTCGGCATCCTGGGATCCCAGGAGAAATGCACCGGTGAGACCGCTAGGAGAATGGGGGAAGAAGGGAGGTACCAGGAGCTTGTCATGCAAAACGTCGAGACCCTCAAGGGGAACGGCGTGAAGAAGATCGTGACTGCATGCCCACACTGTTTCAATACCTTCAGGAATGAGTACCCAAAATTCGGCCTTGATGCCGAGGTTGTGCATCACTCCGAGTACCTTTCCGAGCTCGTAGACCAGGGAAAGCTCAAAATGCGGAAGGGGAAGGGAAAGATAACGCTCCACGATCCCTGCTACCTTGGCAGGATAAACGGGAAGTACGAAGACACAAGGTCGATTGTCAATTCAGCCGGGAATCTGGAGGAAATGGAAAGGTCCAGGGAAAAGAGCATGTGCTGCGGCGCAGGCGGTGGAAACTATTGGTACAAGGTGGAGAGCCAGGATTCCATCAGCAAGTTCAGGATGCAGCAGGCCCTCGACACTGGTGCTGATGAGCTTGCAGTGGCCTGCCCGTTCTGCATGCCAATGATGTCCGATGCTGCCAGGACTCTGGATGCGGAGGACAGGATCCAGGTCAAGGATGTGGCAGAACTGATCCGGGATAACCTAGAGGAGTAAGGCAAGATTAAACTACCAGCCTTGGCATTATTGCAGTGTGGAAATGTTCAGCAAGGAACTGCTAAAGGGGAAGAACATTGTTGTAACAGGTGGAGGGACCGGCCTCGGGAGGTCCATGGCTATCAGGTTCGGCAGCCTTGGTGCAGGAATCTGCATACTTGGCAGAAGGAAGGAGCCGCTTGAGGAAACTGTCGGAAAGCTGAATGAAGATGGGGTTGACGCCGCATATGCTGTATGTGATGTCCGGAAGCCAGACATGATAACCGAAGCTTTTGACAGCTTTGAGGGACACTTCGGGCAGCTCGACATTCTTGTGAATAATGCGGCCGGTAATTTCATCAGCCCAACCGAGAACCTCTCATCCAATGCTGTTGACAGCGTTCTGAACATAGTCCTGCACGGGACTTTCTATTGCACTCTTGACATGGGGAAGAGGTGGATTTCATCAGGCAGAGGAGGAACGATACTCAACATAGTGACACCTTATGCCTGGACCGGGTCGGGTTTTGTTACGCCTTCAGCTGCAGCCAAGGCCGGGGTACTTGCCCTGACCAGGTCTCTTGCAGTGGAGTGGGGCAGATACGGGATAAGACAAGTTGCCATCGCACCCGGGCCTTTTGAGACCAAGGGAGCCTGGGAGAGGCTTGCGCCGGTAAAGGAAATATCGGAAAAGATGGCCGAGAACGTACCGCTGGGGCGAACGGGCCAGCACAGCGACCTGGCTGACCTTGCTGCGTTCCTTGTATCTGACGGGGCCGCCTACATCAACGGCGAGGTGGTTACGATTGACGGCGGGGAATGGCTGCAGGGGGCCGGACAGTTCAACAGGCTTTTGTCGCTGAGCAAGGAAAATTGGGAAATGATTAGGGAAATTACCAGGAAAAAGTGAAAAATGTGTTCAGTCCGAAAGTGACTGAACCAGCTTCGGCACTATCTGGTAAAGGTCTCCGACAAGCCCGTAGTCTGATTCATAGAAAATAGGAGCCTCCTTGTCCTTGTTGATTGCAATCACTGTCTTGGAGTCCCTCATTCCAGCTATGTGCTGGATCTGACCCGACACTCCGAGTGCAATGTAGAGCTTGGGCTTGACTTTCTTGCCGGAAAGACCCACTTGCCTGTCTTCCGTGAGCCACTGGTAGTCCAGGCAAACAGGACGGGAACCTGCGAGTTCCCCATGAACGGCCTTTACAAGAGGCTGAATCTCTTCTATGCCCTCCTTCTTGCCCAGCCCTCGCCCAACGCACACTATTACGTCGGCCTTTTCAAGGTTCACAGAAGTGGCCTGCTTCTCAATCCTCTCAACCATGGACAGCTTTGATGCTTCCATCTGAATCTCCTCGGATTCAGCGGCCTGCTCATCAGAAGTCGCATCTGCAATGCCTGGCATTATGGTGAGTATTCTTGCTCCGGACTCCTCCTCGACTACTGTCTTCCCGCCGTGGGCAAATCTCTTTGTGACAGACTTGCCGTCCTTGAGCTCGAATGAAACAATCTCCGTCATCGGCTGCAGTCCCAGAGATGCGGCGAGGTATCCGGCCACCTCCCTGCCCACGGTGGTGGAACCTATGAACACGTAGTCATAGCCACCTTTTTCATATATGCCCTTCAGGGCCATGGAAATATTGTCATAATAGGCGTCTCCCTTCATGATGAAGAGTTTCTGCGCTCCACTCTTGAATGCCTCACTGCCTTCCTGTGAGCTTGTTGCCCCATCCACGTCCATTATTTTCCTGAGGTATGTGAGGGATGACATCAGCACATCAACATTGTCTGAGAATACCAGCCCTTTCATCTGACCGCCTCCTTTATCGCCTTGACGATCTCAGGCAACCCTTTCTCTGGGTCCTCAAATACCTCCCTCTTGCGGTCACTCTTGGGGGCCTTGTCTGAGAGAACTTTCACTTCCTGGGATTCAAGTTCGGGTGCCTGCTCAGTATTAATCTGCTTTCGGCCGGCTGCCATAATCTGAAGGACTGGGGGTAGCCGCGGCTCGTTTATTTCCTGGGCAACTGAAATTATTGCCGGAAGCTTTGAAGACAGTACCACATTGTGGTCCTCAAGAACCCTGGTCACCTTAACAGAGCCATCAGACGGATCAATGGAAACTGCATTTCCTATGAGAGGCTCGCCAAGTATAGCGGAAAGCATGCCTGGGAGCATTCCGGTATAGGTATCCGCTGACTGGTTTCCGAGCAGAACCAGATCATGATCGATGCTCTTGATCTTCTCGGAAATAACCTTTGCAGTCATTGCAGGGGAATTTTCCTTGAAGCCTGTGATGACGAAACCCTCGTCCACGCCCATGGCATATGCCTCCTTCATGGCTGCGTTGGACTTGTCTGAACCGAATACGATGCCCGTGACCTTTCCACCATTCTTCTCCTTTAGCTGGACCGCGGCCTCAATTGCATTTTTGCTCAGGTTCTCCACCCTGAGCGGCAGATTCTGCACCTGAGGTTCGCCTGTATTCTGGTCCGTCTTCATCTGATCGATATCTTGTATCTGCTTAATCAGCACAATGACGTTATAAGGCATCTAAAATCACAACAAGCCGATATGTCATTTTATGTTAATAATTTCACCCTGTTTTAAGGTGTGCCGGATATTGTTAACACTTGAAAAAAGGTGAGATTATCAGTAAACCAGAACATGCCCGCCTGGTGCTCATACCCCACGGGCCGCTTTTCAGGCAGAGTTTTTATTGTTTGGCCCATATTGAAACCCATGGTAACATCATACAGGAACCCGAAGGTAAAGGTAATGGAGAGCAAGATACACGGCAAGGGCCTGTTTGCTGTAGCCCCGGTAAAGAAAGGGGAGGTAGTCGCCGTAAAGGGCGGCCATATTATTGACTCAAAGGCACTGGAGAATGTTGTGGAGGACATAGAGAAGTCTTTCACCCAGATAGAGCACGATCTCTGGATAGGGGCTGTGAGGAAAGACGAGGTACCGGTAAACAAGCTGTACATAAACCATTCATGCGACCCCAACACCGGAATAAGAGGGCAGATAAGTTTCGTCGCGATGAAAGACATAGCTGAAGGTGAGGAAATCACATATGACCTGGCAATGGAAAGTGACGAGGGGGCAGTCTACTGGGAATTCGACTGCAGGTGCGGCACCGAAAAGTGCAGGAAGAAAGTCAAGGGCGATGACTGGAAGAGAAAAGACCTCCAGGAAAGGTACGGCAATTACTTCTCCGGCTACATACTCGAGAAGATTATTGGCTCCAGATGATTCCATGCTGCAAATTCAGCGGATTGTCGCGCGCAATCAATCTTAATAACCCCTGTGCCCGTCATGAAGGCATGGCAACCAGGATGAAAGTGGATTATGCACAAGTTGAGCCCGGCTCCCTGAATTCAATACACGAAATGTCAGAGTACGTGGAGAATTCAGGGATTGAGATGGGCCTCAGGGATCTTGTTTACATCAGGGCTTCTCAAATAAATGGCTGTGCCTTCTGCCTGGACATGCACACTCAGGACGCAATTGCGCGTGGCATTCCGCCACAGAAGGTTGGTGCTGTTCAGGTTTGGAGAGATGCGCCCTTCTTCTCTCCGAAGGAGAAGGTGGTGCTCGAGTTCACGGAGGCCATGACAGCGATCTCCGGAGGGGGCCTGCCTGAAGAATTGTATGAAAAAGTCAGGAGCGAATTCAATGAACACCATTATGTGGCACTGGTAATGGCCATAAATGTCATAAATTGCTGGAACAGGCTCATGATCGCCTGCGGCGGCAAAGCAGGCATGTACAGCAACAAGGACCTCCGGGAAGGCTCGCCCGGATATTATGCAAAGGACAAATATTGAGACGTCCACGGGAGTCAGTTCAGCTCAGTTCGGACATGGAGACTGCGCAAGATCATATGGAGACTGCTTATACCATGAAATAGAGTGGCAGTGCTTCTCCAGTAACTAACCATTGCCGAGTGACAGTCATATTTTTGAGAAATCCTTTTTACTCCCCAGTTCTTCAACAGACAAAGCGTGGTTGAAATTATGTCTGGTTCTGAAGACGTTTACCTGGTTGATTATAAACGCACAGCATTCTCAAGGTCAAGGCCAAGTGATCCAGAGAGGGATGTGTTCAATTCCATAAGAATGGATGATGCCCTTTCAAAGCTGATCGACGAATCCACCTCGAGGAATGGTATCAGGAAAGATGAGATAGAGGATGTCATCGTGGGATGCGCCCTGCAGGCAGACGAGAACTGGACCTATGGCGGGAAGCATCCAGCACTTCTGTCCAGCCTCCCCGTGACCGTTCCCTCCATGGCCATAGACAGGGCATGCTCCTCATCACTCAATGCCCTTGCAATTGGGTCCATGGAAATAATGACTGGCAACGCCGGCATTGTGCTTGCCGGGGGGATGGAGCACATGACGCATGTCCCGATGGGAAACAATGACCATATCAAGCCAAATATCAAGCTACTCGTAAGGCCAGAATACCAGCAGCTTGACATGAATACCGGCTACAACATGGGTCTCACGGCTGAAAAGCTAGCATCCCAGAAGGGAATAGGGAGAGAGGAAATGGACAGCTTTGCCAGGGACAGCCATCATCTGGCCGCTTCCGCTAGGGACAGTGGTTTCCTGAAAGGGGAGATACTCCCGGTCGAAGTCGAGATTGGCGGGGATTTCAAGACAGTCGCTGAAGATCAGAGCATCAGGGACAATGTGTCAATGGAGCAGATGAGCAAGCTTCCTCCAGCATTCAAGAGCGATGGCATCATAACCGCCGGAAATTCATCACCCCTGAATGCGGGTGCATCCCTTACCATGCTTATGTCGGGAAACAAAGTCAAGGAATACGGCATCGAGCCCCTTGCAAAGGTCAGGGCCATGGGGTGGGCTGCTGTCCCTCCTTCCGTGATGGGAGAAGGGCCGGTTCCAGCCACGAAGAAGGCACTGGAGAGGGCAGGTCTGAAAGCAGATGATATTGACCTGTGGGAGATAAACGAGGCATTTGCAGTAGTCGTCCTGAATGCAATCAGGGAACTCGGGCTGGATCAGGAAAGAGTGAATGTGAATGGAGGCGCCATTGCAATAGGGCACCCGCTTGGGGCAACTGGTGCAAGGCTGGCTGGCACACTTGCCAGAACAATGAAGGACCGGAGGAAGGACCTGGGCGTGGCCACTCTCTGTGTGGGAGGCGGGCAGGGTTATTCCGTGGTATTCGAGAGGGTGTGAGTCTATGGATTTTGAGTTTTCGGAGGAACTGGAAGAGTTCAGAAAGAGAGTGAGGCAGTTTGCCCAGAAAGAGTTCACCAGAGAGGTAGCGGCCAAGTACGATCGGGAGGAGAAATACCCCTTCGAGATAAAAGACAAGATAATAGCAGAAAACCTTGTGGACCCCTCGGACCCCTGGAAGACCCTGATCGCCATAGAGGAGTTGTGCAGGCATGATGCAGGCCTTGGAATTTCAGCCACCGTGCCTTTCTTCGGTGAGGAGGTGCTGCTTCTTTTCGGGAGTGACGATCAGAAGAAGAAGTACCTGGACCGGGTGAATAGCGGAAAGGCAATAATGGGACTTGCCGTAACAGAGCCGGGGGGAGGATCGGACGTGGCGGGCCTCAGGACAACCGCGAAGAAAGAGGGAGATCACTACATAATCAACGGCTCAAAGATGTTCATTACAAATGGCCAGATAGCAGACTTTCTGGTTATGCTCACAAGAACTTCACAGCCTGATGAGAAGAGGCACCATGGGCTCAGCACATTCATTGTGGAAACAGGCTGGGAAGGCTTCAACGCAAACAAGCTCACAGGGAAGCTTGGAGTCAGGGCAACAAACACCGCAGAGATTCAGATAAAGGACATGAAAGTGCCAGCAGAGAACATGATTGGAGAGGAGGGCAGAGGGTTCTACTACATCATGACGTTCTTCAACATAAGCAGGGTCTTCGTCGCCGCCCAGGGCCTGGGGATCGCCCAGGGGATACTGGACAGGTGCATCGCTTTCGTCAACGATGTGGCTGAAAGGGATGAATCGTACAACAGGGAGCACGTTCAGTTCATCATCTCTGATATTGCAATGCGTGTCGAGGCTTCCAGGAACCTAACTTACAAGGCCGCATCATTCCTCTTCCAGTTCAAGCCTGACCCCGCTATCACAAGCATGGCGAAGGCATATGCTTCAGAGGCGGCAGTTTATGCCTCTGAGAAAGCTATGGAACTTACCGGCATATACGGCCTTACATCCGATCTTGAGAGATATTTCAGAGATGCAAAGATCACTGAGATCTGGGAAGGTACCAGCGAGGTCGAGAGGCTCATAATTTCCAGGATGCTCAGGAAGCCGAAGGAGAGTGCACAGTAATGGTATCAGAGGAGCATGAGATACTGAGGGCAACAGTCAGGGACTTTTCCCAGAAGAACATTGAACCCAATGCCCTGGACATCGAGAGAAACGGCGTGAGCGACGAACTAAGGAAGTCAGTCTCTTCACAGGGATTCCTTGGGGCCACCGTCAGCAGCAGCCTGGGAGGCTCCGATCTGGATGAGGCAGGATACGCCATTCTTCTGGACGAGATCGCCCGGGCATCCCCTTCTGTCAGCGTCGACCTGCTGATTTTCAACTCCCTGTTTTACCCGCTTGCGGCAGACTCTGATGATGGCAAGGAGGCAATAGCGAAGGTTATATCCTCAGGTTCCGGAGCCACTGTCGTGATCAATGATCTTCTTGAAGGCTACAGGGGAGAAGGCAGCATAGATATTGACAGCGGAGTACTAAGAGGCAAGAGGAATAACGTCCTCACCAGGAGGGCGTCCATGGGGGCAGACCTGA
>JBJKRS010000014.1:0-5476 GCA_046704525.1 Thermoplasmataceae archaeon | reverse complement strand
CTACACAATAGTGCACGAGTCTCCGAGCCCTTTTACAAGGCAGAAGCCCTACGTGCTTGCGATTATAAAGCTGGAGGAAGGCCCTTCACTCACCGCCCAGATTGTTGACTGCGAACCCTCAGAAGTGGACATGGGCATGAAGGTGCATTCAGTTTTCAGGAAGGTATCAGAGGACGGGAAGAACGGGATCATACAGTACGGGTACAAGTTTGCCCTCGATCTCTGATTCCAGCCATTTTTTTATGAAGATCCAGGTCTCATCCTTTTGTGATTCAATCGGGCTATACCTGAACTGCACACTTGAGGACGGGCAGGTGTCAGAGCTCAGGATCACAGGCAAGCCAAGACACGAAGAGACCGAGAACCCGGTGCTTGCCAGAGTCTGCAGCCATATCTCGGGAAATGAGGAAGACATACTTGACATACCTATACGCATAAGGGGCACGGACTTTCAGAGCTCAGTTTGGCAGGCACTCAGGGAGATACCCCGAGGTGAGGTGAGAACGTATTCTGAGATTGCGATCAGGGTGGGCAGGCCCGGAGCTGTGCGAGCAGTGGGGAATGCCGTGGGTGCCAACAGGTTGACCATACTGGTACCCTGCCACAGAGTCGTTGCCAAGAACGGCATTGGTGGATTCTCGTCTGAAGGCGGAGTGGAAACAAAGGCAAGGTTGCTGGATGCAGAGAGCAGAGACCTCCATGATTGAGGAGCAAGTATTCCTAACGTTTTTGTACGTGCCATTTATGTACTGCCTGGATGTCTGAAGAAAGCACCACGCAGGATTTTCTTTCCGGGCCAGTCAGGGAGCAGCCAAAGGCAGGCAACCCCCTCTGGAGAGGCGCCGTCCTTGTGCTCTCATACATCACCTTCGGGATGCTGATGCTATTCTTCATTTCAGCAATAGCAGTCTCGATAAACCCAAGCTGGGGAAGCGCCCTGGCGCAGCAGATTTCACCCTACTTCTTTGTGCTGCTTCTCGGATTCCAAGTTCCCACCCCGTTTCCGCTGATAATCATGCTTTCCGTGCTCTTTGCGCTGTATGCTGTATTGTTCGGAGCCATGGTATACGACACCCACAAGCATGCAGGCAAAGACCCTCTGGACGCTCCTGTCGGGTATCTGGTCATGGTTGGAACTGCTGTTCTGCTTATTGTTGCACTAGTAACAAATTATGAAACCTCTTCAGGCACACCTGTTGGTGGCGGCGGAGTAACCAGCCTGCTGCAGACGAACCCGCTCCTTGGATACACTAACCTGATATATGCACCCTTTGTCGAGGAGCTGGGCTTCAGGATCATCCCAATAGGCCTATACTGCTTCTTTCTTGTTGTAACCTTCCGCAGCCAGACGCTGGGGAGACCGTCAATGGGCGATGCCCTGCTCTCCTTCATCATTCCGGGCAGGATCAGGGAAAAATACGGTATAAAATGGTTCTGGGCAGACTGGGTGATGATACTGGCAACCAGCATAATATTCGGTTACGCCCACATATTCTTCGGCGCATGGGACTGGGGGAAGTTCATACCTGTCTTTATTACCGGACTGGGCCTTGGAGTCGCCTTCCTGAAGTTCGGCGCCTATGTCGACATACCATTCCACTGGTTCTTCAACGGAGTTTTTACAGTGATCTACCTGGACTCCGGTCTGACTGGAATGGCCAACGATTTCAGCTACTGGGTCTTCTTTGTTGGAGTCATCGGGATTGTAGCTATAATAGCCTACCTGAGAAGGAGGGGCATTAGCGGGAGGTCTGCTTCCCCGCAGGCCTTATGACGCGCTTTCCCTGGATTGAGTAGTTTCCGCTTACAAGCAATGCAATGGCACTGACCAGGGCAGGATGCTCTATGCTGTGTATCCTCTCTGACAGGGATTCGGTATTGTCCGTGTCCTTGACTTCCATGGTCCTTTGCTCGATGATTGGCCCGCCGTCCACATCTGCAGAGACAAAATGGACTGTGCACCCAGTCACCCTCGCGCCGCTTTCAAGGACAGCCTTGTGGACCCTGGCTCCATACAGACCCATTCCCCCAAAGCTTGGAAGCAGGGAAGGGTGGATATTTATGATCCTGTTCTCAAATCTCTCCAGCAGCAGTTCGGGGAGAATCTTCATGAAACCCGCAAGTACTATGAAGTCGGGGGATGCCTCTTCTATCTCAGAAAGCAGGAGATTGAAGTACCTTTCGCGGTTCTCAGGCGTTTTTTCAAGCGCAACAGCTTTGAGCCCATGACTTTCTGCCCTCTTCAGGGCATACGCTCCCTTTTTGTCGGAAAGCACCAGTACAATCTTTGCCTGGAGACCCCCTGATTCAATCGCGTCTATTACCGCCTGCAGGTTTGTCCCGTTGCCCGATGCAAGAACAGCGATCCTCTTCATCCAGACTCAAATCCGGAAATTCACATTAATTGTTTGCTTTTGCCGCTGCGAACTTAGTTGCTCGAAAAACGATAAAGCCGTCGGAGAGGCATTACATTATCACTCTGACCCATATTTTATAATAAGGTAGCAATCTTCATGCTGAACCAAGTTCAGAGTGCTAGTCATGCTTGATATATGGATTGAAAAATACAGGCCAAAGAATCTTTCAGAGGTGCACGGACAGGAGGAGAACATCCGGAAGCTGAAATCCTTCGTCAAGGCAGGGGAACTTCCTCACCTCATATTTGCAGGACCGGCCGGAACTGGAAAGACTTCAGCCGCCCTGGCCCTGTCGATTGAACTTTTCGGGGAGAATTACAAGGAGAACCTACTTGAGCTCAATGCTTCAAATGAGCGCGGCATAGATGTCATAAGGGAGAATGTCAAGGATTTTGCGAGAATAAGGCCGTCAAACGAGCTGGGCTTCAAGATAATCTTCCTGGACGAAGCGGATCAGCTGACATCCGAAGCTCAGGCAGCGCTCAGGAGGACCATGGAGCTGTATTCCGGTACGACAAGGTTCATATTTTCCTGCAACTACTCGTCCCAGATAATTCCACCAATACAGTCCAGAACTGTCATTATGAGGTTCCGCCCGCTTACTCCCGATCAGATGTGGGCAAGGCTGAAGGAGATATCCCAGATGGAGAAGTTCAGCATAGACGACGATTCTCTGGAGGCAATCACCGAGATTTCTGAGGGGGACATGAGGAAGGCGCTCAATATCCTTCAGGCAATACATTCTTCTGGCGAGGTTTCTGCTGCCAGGATTTATGAGATCGCAGGCTTCGCCCAGCCATCCCAGTTCAAGAAGCTGCTGTCAACCGCAGTTGCCGGGCTGTTTGACGAAGCGAGGGATGTACTGGACAGGATGCTCATTGAAGACGGACTCTCCGGGATGGACATAATCAAGGGCCTCCACTCATATGTGAGAAGGGAGCCAATCGCGCCGAGGCAGAAGATAGAGATCATAATGGCTCTTGCCGAGGCAGAGTTCCGCATCGTTGAGGGTTCAAGCGACAATATTCAGCTGGACGCGCTTATAGCAAAGATTGCATACATCGGCTCAGAGTACAACTGATATCACTCGAAATCAAAAAGGTCGCGGGCTCCCGCAGGCTTCTTTTCTTCAGGGGCTTTCTTTTCCTCAACATACCTGGTCTCGTGCCTCTTCATGTTTGTCTTCATCCTGGTCTCCTTCCTGAGGCTGGAATAATAGTATCCCATGTCCCTGGATTCCTCGTATAGCAGGATTGTCACATCACCCGCATGGTTCCTTCCGGTTCTCCCCCTTCTCTGAATGGACCTTATCTCTGAGGGGACAGGCTCGTAGAAGATGACCCTGTCTGTGCTTGGTATGTCAAGCCCCTCCTCAGCAACGCTTGTTGCCACGAGAACGTTGTACTTTCCGGCCCTGAAGGCTTCAAGTATCTCAGCCTGCATCTTCTGGTTCATTCCTTCATCGTCCTGCTTGCTGGCCTGGCCAACGAACCTTACGGGCCTTATTATGGAAGATTCCTCCTCAAGGTATGTTGCGAGTATGTCGGAGGTTTTCCTGAAATGCGTGAAAATAATGACCCTGGAATCTGGGCTTCCAGCAAGAACCTCCTCACTGAGTTCCAGGGCCGCCCTCATCTTGGGGTTTGATCTGTCACGCTCAATGCTCTCCTGCATTTTCTCCATCATTATGTCGAAATTGTCACTGTTCCTGAGAATGGAGGCGGTCCTTTTCAGGGATTTCTCTTCGCTTTCAAGTATGCTTTTTATGTAGTCGTAAGCGACCAGCACACCCTGGCTCTCAAGGTACTCTATTGCATAGTCAATCCTTATGGCCGCCGAAACGTACGGTATAAACGAGAAGAGAGCCTTTTCACCTGCCTTGGCGCGCTCAATCAGGTCCGGCATCTTGGATGCTAGAACCTTGCGAGACATGTTTCCGGTACCTATGACCTTGTGAGATCTGAGCTTGTTGAGAAGCTGATTGTACAGTGCCTTCAGGTACGGAGATATCTCTGTAACGTTCCTGGGAAGCTTGATCTTCACGACGTTGAGCCTGACTTCATTTACGTATTTCTTGACGTCCTCGTCCGTCTCATCCTTGATCAGGACTTTTTCTATTCCGAGTGATTCCCTCACTTCGTCGAATTTTTCACGGTTTCCCCCGGGGCTCGCAGTTATTGCCAGAATCAGGCGAGGGCGTATATCCCGGTATGCCCGGGCAATCTGAACATAAGCGTAATTCCCGGTAGCCCTGTGTGCTTCATCGAAAACAACCACACGGAACCCTGACAGATCTGCCGATCCGTTCCTGATGTCATTTCCGACGACCTGCGGGGTCGATACGACGACTCTTGAAGAGACCCACTTGACGAGCCTGTCCTCGTTGTCGACCTCCCCCGTGAATTTTGATATCTCATCCTCATTCAGGGAAAGGAGCTTTTTGAGAGTTTCATAGTGCTGCCCGACAAGAGGCTTGGTAGGAGCAAGGAAGAGCGCCTTGCCGCCGGTATCTTCCATGACCTTTGCAATGACCAGCGCTGCAACTATGGTTTTGCCAAGTCCAGTGGGAAGAACTACGAGAGTGTTTTGCTCAAGCGCCTCCCGGTATAGGTTGATCTGGTAATCCCTAGGCTCAACAGCTTTTCTTGTCAGCAGCGGATTCTCCACATAATCCAATGTTGGACGGCTATAAAAAAAGTGGCTCCCTGGCTGTCAGTATCGGATCCTTGGGTCAATATAGGCATATGCGACGTCTGTCACAATAGTCGCAATGATGATCGCCATCCCCAGTAGAATTGATGAATACACTATGCCATAGATTTCCCTGTGTATCACGGACTGCACCACAAACCATCCGAGTCCTTTGTAGGAGAACAGGGACTCGATCACAATCAGGCCGGTGATGAGATAACTCATCATGAGCCCTATCACTGTGATTGTCGGCAGTAGTGCGTTCCTCCTGACGTGCTTCCGCACAATCTTCCTGATCGGGACTCCTTTTGCCGTTGCGGTCCTTATGTACTGCATCTTTGAGACGTCAATCATTCCGGACCTCATGG
>JBJKRS010000013.1:0-22428 GCA_046704525.1 Thermoplasmataceae archaeon | reverse complement strand
TTGCACGGTTGAAAAGCAGGCCAATGAAGGCAAGGAACAGGATAGAAGTTCCAATGAGTATTGCGGTTCGCGGCCCTTTTTCAGTGGTTATCCGTGCCGCAATTCCGGCAAATATCATGGTAAGTATTGCCTGAGGGAGCAGGATCAGGCCGGAAGTGAAGATGGATTCCCCGAACCCGGCAGGTGCAGGGTCCTGCAGAAGCGGCGGCACGGCGTAAAGCAGGAAATAGAGGGATGCTAGGGCAAACATGCCCGTAAAATTTGCCAGGAAGACATTCCTGATCTTCAGGAGGTTCACATCTATGAACGGCATCCTGGCCCTGGACTCGGCAAATGCAAATGTGATGAATGACAGCCCTGAGACTGTGAAAGAGCCCACAATCAATGGAGAGAGCCAGCCACTGTACTGTCCCTCGGAGAGGCCATATATAAGCATAGTCAGGCCCAATGCCAGTGACGATATCCCGAGGATGTCTATCTTCTCGCTGCGCGGACTGGAGAGATCCTTAAGGAAGACTACGATGAGTATGACGAGAGTATATGAAAGGGGGATCGCTGAATGGTACGACCACTCCCATCCAAAGTTCTGTGTTATCCATGCGCCGCCAACCAGGCCGAAAGCAGATCCTCCAGCGAAAGTGGAGCTTACAATGCCCTGGGCAAGGGCAAGCCTCTCCTTAGGTATCTGGTCATTGAGAATGGCAAATGCAACAGGTATCATTCCAAAACCGAGTCCCTGGATGGCGCGAACCGCGATGAGCTCTCCAAGCGTGGTGACGAACCCGCCAGCGCTTACGGAAGCAGCATAAATGACCGAGAGGGAAAAAAGCACCTTCTTCTTCCCAACAACGTCCGCGAGCTTACCGAATAAAGCGGAGGAAATTGTGCCTGTTATGATATATGCTGTAAGGACCCAGGACAGGACATCGTAGTTTGTGCTGAAGAATTTCTGCAGAACAGGCAGCGCTGGAGTCAGCATGGTCTCGACATAGATTATGAGGAGACCCATGAATGCCAGAATGCCAATTGTTATGGCTTCATTGCTTCTATTCGAATCGCTGCCTTGATGCTTCTGCCCATAAGACTCCAGTTCCAGCCCTCCATTTTCGCTGTCTCTTGGTGCCGGCATCAGAATAGATGCTGCATCTCATTCAGGGGGACAATAAAGGACCTGCCTCTTTTCCCCCGAAATGACAGATGCCTTCATCTTATATGGCTGTTCAGTCCCTGATTTCACCCTCGGCAACAAAGTATGTCAGCAGAACAAGACCAAAGGCGAGTATTGTCAGCCCGCCGAGCCACCATATCACGTTGTTAACCTGTGAAGGTATGACAGTTCCGTTTATTATTACGGTCCTGACAGACTCGGATGCCCACGAAACCGGATTGTACTTTGCAACGTTGCTCAACCATCCTGCCATAAGGCCAGGGGGGAACATGGCGTAACTGGCAAAGAGAAGCGGTAGGTTCACCAGATTGACAATCCCGAAGATCGTGTTCATCTGGGTAAGCCTGACTGCTATAACGCTGAATATAGAGCAGAATATCAGTGCAACCAGGACAACAGCGGCGATGAGAACAAGGGCGCCTGTAAGGGAAAACCCGTTCGTGAGCTTCAAGCCATTGGGAACAACGAATGCAAACCCGAACAGTATTCCCACCTGGATTAGTATTCTCACGAGAGCCGATATGATCTTGGAGAAAACAATGGAACTTCTCCTTATTGGTGATGTCAGAAACCGGCCCAGGGGTCCAAGCCTCCTGTCCCAGATTATGTTCACGCCTGAAAACATGGCGGTGAACAGCCCTGTTATGACCAGCACACCTCCAAGGATGTAGGTGATGTAGTCTGGAGCACCGCTGAGCAGTATGTCACCTACGCTGTATCCTGGTATGCTCAGTTTGGTGAGGTCAAATGCACTCCCGAAGAGCGCAAGCCAGAAGAAAGGCTGTATAAGACCAGTAAGAAGGAATACCGGATTCCTGTACCATTTCTTGAGTTCTCTGGCAGTTAAAGGGCCAAGTCCGCTCATCTCCTCATCCTCCTCATGTTCATCATCATTTTTCTAGCATCTCCCGCCCCTTCGTCCCTTATGTCTCTCCCGGTGTACTGAAGAAAAACTTCATCCAGTGATGGTTTCTGGACTGTCATCCTCATCACATTCACACCCTTTTCTGATATGAATTTTATAAGCTCAGGAAGCTGGTCATCTGAATCCTTAACCCGCAGCCTCAGTGTATTTGGCCCGAATTCCTTCACCTCGATGGCGCTTGGGAATGTCTTGAGTGTTTCGACCTCGTCCTGGTCCTTGGTGGTCAGTTGGATTACATCGCCCTTCAAAGATGCCTTGAGGTCTGACGGCGTCCCGGTTATCAGTATCTTTCCGTGATCAATGATGGAGATACTGTCTGCAAGGGCATCTACCTCCTCAAGGTAATGGCTCGTGAGGATGATTGTGACCTCAAGTTTCTCCTGTATGCTTCTCACATATTCCCACATCTGAGTCCGGGTTTGAACGTCCAGGCCCAGCGTTGGCTCGTCCAGAAACAGTATATCAGGATCATGAACAAGACCCGTGATAAGCTCCAGCCTCTTCCTCATTCCTCCGGAATATTGCCTGACATACCTTCCTGCCGCGTCTTCAAGGTCGACCAGCTTGAGCAATGTGCCTATTCGCTCCATGGCGGTTGCCTTTGGCACATCGTAGAACTGGGAGACCATCATCATGTTCTCGAATCCGGTCAGATCCTCGTCAGTGGTAAGGTCTTGAGGAACTACCCCTATGACTCTCCGCACATCCATTGAGTTCTTTCTTATGTCAAACCCCTTCACCGTAGCCGTGCCGGAGCTGGGGGTCAGCCTTGTCGTCAGCATATTTATGGTTGTGGTCTTCCCGGCCCCGTTTGGACCAAGCAGGCCATAGACTTCTCCTTTCTGGATTTCAAAACTAATACCGTCCACTGCCCTTATTTTCCCAAGGTACACCTTGGTTAGGTTTTCAGCTTTTATTATAGGTTCCATTTGATTTCACCTGATCTTGAGTTTCGATAGCCTTTCTATTATTCCCTCTATTCTCTCGCCATATTTGCTGAGCCCGTCCTGTTCCTCTTCAAGGTATGAAGTGTAACCCTCAAGCTCGGTGATGACCCGGTCCAGGTTCCATGCTTCGCCGCCTTGGCTGCGGGGCTTGCCGAGCTTCAGTCCTATCTCCTCTGCTCCAGCTTCCTGTATCTCGTACCTAAGATCATCTAGCCTCTTCATCATGCCTTCCTTCTCCAGTGCATTCAGAAGAGGATAGACAGTCCCGGGGCTCGGTCTCCACCAGCCCATGGTCTGCTTCTGCACTTCATCTATGATTTCAGAGCCCCTCATGGGTCGTTCACTCAGGAGCCATAGAACGTAGTATTTCATGCCACCGTGTCGCCTGAAGGAACGGGCAAAACTGAAACTCCTTGGGTCATATTTACCGTGCCCCGTGCTGCATCCCCACTCCTGCCCTAGTCCTTCATCAGACATTCGATATCGAAAACATATCGATTTTCTGTATATAATCAAATTGTATTGGAATTACGGAATAATTGTAGCTGCCTTGCTATTAGCACTATCTCTCGATTAGTATAATAATATTACTTGATGACATGCCATGTGTAAATTGCCCGTAGCAGACTGGAAAAAATCAGCGATTGCAGAACTAGAATTTTTCCTTCTTCTCTATCTTGTCCGCAATCCTCCCAAGCCGTGAAACAATCTCTTTCTCGTTCGCCGCAATGTAGTCCCTGTCAGTCTGGTAAATTATTCTTGAAAGCTTGTTCAGGGCCTCGTGATATTGCTTCAGGAACTGCTTCTCGCTGTAGAAATCCTTTATCCTCTGTTTGAAGTCGCCTTTCTGTTCCTTGAAAACCCTGATTCCAAGGTCAGTTATCACATAGTATCGTTTCTGCTTGACGACATATCCCTTTTCCTGCAGCCTATAAAGGGACGGATATATCACGCCTGTGCTTGGTTTGTAGGTTGATCCGAATTTACTCGTTATATCCTGTATAATCTGGTACGGGTACTTCTCGCCGTCCATGAGCTGTTCCAGAATGAGCAAGTGGCTTAGAGCCTCTCTGGAAACGGTTTCTTCTTTGGATTCCATCCAACTCCCCCCTCGATTTTCTTCTAAAGGAACTTGACTGATAAAGCTTTCCGGAGATTTCCCTCTGGAAACCTCAGGCGTGAACGCCAATCGAGTCCAGTTTCCTCCTGGCACTGTTGTCAAGATCAGTCCTGTGATCTATCTTTATTGCTGTTTCAAGCCGTTCTACCCCGCTTTTTATTATTCGCGTCTCCGCATTCTTGACTGCCGTAAAAAGCCTGTCCAGGCTCTCGTCCTCCAATACGGTTCCCATGCTGTTCGGGTAGCAGCTTATCCCATCATCCCTGAATGAGTCCAGCGCAATCTTGACATACTTTGATCCCGAAACGCCGACTCCAACTGGTATGAATGTCACTTCCATCAGGATCATTCCACTTGATTGCGTCAACGTTTAATATATTAAGTGTGCGAAAAGTGTAACAGCATTCTGCTTTCCGTCAGCCAACCAGAAAATGCGAAAAATTATACTCTTGCTGCAACTCTCACTACAGGGAGTCAGACAGTGCGTACCTCATCCATGATAGCGGGATCCGCCCTTGTGGTCTTCACCATTCTGGTTGCAGTTTCGTTTGCCTCAATGTACCAGTCCACTTACGGGTCTGTAGATACAGTCACTGCATACAACCAGCACTTATCGTTGACGAATGACTCCCTTGGTCTTCTGGGTAACCTTTCTGTAAAGAACAACGGATACCTCGGAGAGGTTGTGAGCATTCTTAACAAGACCTTTACAATCCAACCTGGAAGCAGCAATTCAACTGGATTTTCTGTTCCTTTGAATCTATCAGGCCTTTACTCAGGCGGTTGGCCGATTGATAACGCTAGCCTCTCGATATCTATGCTCGTCAAGGCAACATCCGTGGTGCTCAAAGCGTCCAAGTTTCTCAACCTCTCTGTTGAAGTAGGTGCTCCCTTCGGTGGGTTTAACATATCCCCCGGAGCCTCCTCGAATGGAGTTTTCAACCTTACATTGAGCTTCAAGGACCTCTTCAGGCAGGCCCTTAACCTGACAAACATTACCGCCTTTCAGGGAAACAAAAGTATAGGAACTGTTCAGCTCCCGGTACTTGTTTATGGACACAGCTACAAGATAAATGGCAAGTTCAGCTTGCCAGGTCTTTCGTCGGGCAAGAACTCAGCGAACCTTACCTTCGATGCGGGCCCGTTCCATTGGACCATGAAGAATGTGACTGTTCGGTAAGAAGACCTTTCAGGCAGTTTCCCTGAGGTATTCTATCTTTCCAATGAGTTCTGGCAGCTCCCCGATCTCGTCAATGTAGTAATCAGCATACTCGCTGCTCTTGTCTCTTCCATGAAGAACCATAACGGATACTGCGCCGAGCTTCCTAGCAGGTATGAGATCTGTCTCTGCATCCCCGATTACGATCAACTCTTTCGCCTCAATTCCCATGAATGCCAGTGCCTTGAGATAAGATTCTGTATCTGGTTTCCCCTTTGCTACATCGTCAATGGTAACTGTCTTCTGCACAGGAAGCCTGAGCTTCCTTACCAGCATTCGCCTGGATGATGTAACAAGCACGACGCTTATTCCCTTGCTCTTGAGCTCTTCGACGGTTTTCGAAACATCGGGGTACAGGCTTGCATCTGACAGGTGGCCTGTAAAGTATTCCTCCTCGGCTTTTTCTATCTCTGCGGGGTGATTGTAGTACCTCCCTGCCAGCCTTTCGCCGGGCAGCCCTATCATGGGTCTGATCTGATCATCACGGACATTTATGTCAAAAGTCTGGAAGGCAAGCCTCCATGACTTCACCCTGAGATCGACAGAATTGAGGATTGTGCCATCCAGGTCGAATATAACACCTTTAATTGACAAACGTGACTGGATGTCGGCTTCATTGAAATAGCTGACTGCCAAGGACACTATTGCGGCTCATATGAGAGGATCAATTCCCAGCGAGGCATATTTCGGGGAAAGATAGTCGAATGTCCTCTCTCCGCAGCATTTGCAATTCGGGTTTTTCTTTATGGATAGCTTCTCCATCTCCCCCTTCCAGGGATCGAGGAAAAAGAGGGCTCCGTCCACCTCTTTGCCCGTGATTAACTTGATGGCAAGTGTGAACGCGAAAGACGACACCATCCCAGGGATTGATGGGAATACACCAACCTCAGAGCAGACAGGCTGTGCATGCGTGGGCATGGTGATATAGCATGAAAGGCAGGACGTCATACCTGGAATGACTGCTTTCGCTTCGCCATAGGTTTCGATTGCAGAGGTATATATCCATGGTTTTCCCGTCTTAACACATGCATCATTGACGATCAGCCGTGTGGTAAAGTTGTCTGTGCCGTCAAACACAATATCGGCCATGGATGCAAACTTTTCAGCGTTTGAAGCGTCAAATGTCTCCCTGTAAGATTCTACCTTGACATCCGGATTCACTGATTCCAGCCTCTTCCTGGCACAGTCTACTTTGGGGAGTCCAACGTCTTCATCAGAATACAGAACTTGCCTGTGCAGGTTCGATATGGAAACGAAATCCCTGTCAACAAGTATGAGCCTCTTCACACCAACCCGCGCGAAAAGGTCGGCTGCTGTCGTTCCGGTTCCGCCAATGCCTATCACTGCGACTGTGCAGCCCCTTATCCTGTCAAAATCGCCCGGCTCGAAAATCCTCAATATTGACTGACGGGAGTACCTTGGTTCTGCCAATAGTATCGGATAGGTCAATCTAAAATAAATAATACCATTTACAACCCCCCCGCAATACACTTCCATTTTTAAGTGGTGCTTGTAAGAAAGGACAACAGTGAACAGCCGAAAATAATTATTCTCAGGAAACGCTATGCATTGTATGAAAGCTGCTGTCCTGGAGAAGATCAGGGAACCTCTCAAGATTGTTGAAAAGGATGTGCCTGAACCCAACGGAAACGAGGTAGTCATCGAGCAGGACCTCACTGGTATTTGTTTCAGGGATATTCTCACAAGGGACGGTTTCTTTCCACGGGCAAAACTTCCCATTACACCCGGCCATGAAATTTCAGGCACCGTCACGGCGGTCGGTGAAAAAGTTTCGGGCTTCAGGGTGGGGGACAGGGTGTCAAGCCTCATATATGATCCCTGTGGCAACTGTGAGTTCTGCAGATCCGGCAATGAGAATCTATGCGTGAACAAGAGGACGTATGGCGAACTGCTTGACGGGGCATATGCTAGATTCGTGAAAGTCACAGACAGGAGCCTTGTGAAGGTTCCGGAGGGTGTTAGCCCTGAAGGTGCAGCTATCTCTGCATGTGTCACGGGTATGGTGTACAACGCACTTCATAGAGTGGGGGGGCTTGAGTCCGGAATGACAGCATTGATAACGGGTGCTGGAGGTGGCGTAGGAGTGCACGCTGTCCAGGTCGCAAAGGCAATCGGCGCCAAGGTCGTGGCTGAGACAAGCTCCCAATGGAAGGAGGAGAAACTCTACCAGCTTGGGGCTGACCATGTGATATCCGCAGGAGAACGGTTTGACAGGAAGGTAAAGGAAATGATTGGGGATGGTGTCCATGTTGCACTTGAGAATGTCGGGATCCACACGTTCGAGAATTCCCTGAGAAGTCTCAGGACTGGAGGAAGGCTCGTGGTGATTGGAAATGTGACGCCGGATCCAGTTAAACTCCCCCTTGGATTGATAATTCTCAAGGGAAACAGCATAGCAGGCAGCATATCGTCCACAAGGGAGGATATGAAGAAAGCCCTGGAACTCACCGCAAGTGGAAAGGTTAAGCCAATAGTTGACCGCAGGATTCCTCTGGACCGCATTAATGAGGCATATTCAGATATGATAGACAGGAAGCCCTTTGGAAGAGTGTACCTTGATCTCCGGCAATGAATGAACCGGAGCTGATCCACCAAAGATTTATAATAGCGATCACATAGGGCGACTTGGTGGTTGTGTAGATGCAGGAACTCATCTGTAACATTCAATTCGACGTTGAAGACGATGGAACGTACCTTGGAAAGCTCAGGACAGAGATAGGTGGCCTCAGGGAGTACTCCGGGAGAACTTTCGATGAGGTCCTTAACCAGGTAATGCTTGAACTAGAAGAAGAATTCGTCTGATTCAACCAAGTCGAAACTCTTATTTTCATTTGTAGCATTAGCAGCGAGCAACCGCAGGCATACGCTTACGCGGTGAGAGCCCATTATCTTTATGCTGGATAAGACTGGAGTGGGAACATGGCTGAAGTGGAAATCTCAAAGGAGCTTGATGAATACTACACTAACAAGATTGTAACAGCCCTGGTGGGAATTGAGGCTGACGTTAGCAGGGTTGAAGCCATAGGAAACGACCTGGCAAAGGAGAGTTATACGGAGGATGTTTTCATCGTGACAGGGGATTACGACCTTATACTGAAGGTTAGATTTCCCAATTATGAAGAACTCCAGAAGTTCCTGGTCAACAAGCTCAGCCAGATTACCGGGATCAGAGGCTCAAAGACCATGATGGTTCTCACAATAAAGAAAGACATGGGCCAAAAAATGGGAGAGTGATGCTATGGATGAAAAGATGCTAGAAGAAGTTGTGTTTCTGTTGGATGAACTGGCACAGGACACATCTGTTCCGAAGAACGTCAGGAAAACCGCAACAGACTCCAAGACCGCCCTTTCAAAAGAACAAGACAGCATGGATCTCAGGTGTGCGACAGCAGTATCTCTGCTGGATGAAATCGCGAATGATCCGAACGTCCCGGCGCACGGCAGGGCCTCCCTGTATACAATCATAAGCAGGCTTGAAGCTCTGGCCAAAACATAGTTCAGGACATTTATTCATTGTGATTTTTGCTTGTTTCAAGTCTAGACACTTGCAAGTCTAGTATTTTTTGGAAACCATTACATATTTATAGAATTATAATATTTAGTGGTGGTATGACTTTGTCAGAGGATAATGAGCGTCTTGCAAAGTACCTCATAATCTCAGATATACCACGTAGCGTGGCATACACTCTTGTCTACATACGTAACAAAGGTGAGATAACAAGCGTTGAGATTGAAAGGGAGACAGGCTTGAGGCAGCCTGAGGTCTCAATAGCTATGCAATGGCTCCGCAGAAAGGGCTGGATAAACAAAAGAAACATGAAGAAAGAGGGCAAGGGCCGTCCCATTCATGGTTACAAGCTCTCAAAGGATTTCAACGAAATACTCGAGGAGATCATCCAGGACCTTGAGGCAAAGATCAGCGATATCAACTCCAACATAAAGCAGCTGAAGTCATTCAAGAAATGATGGGTCACCCGATCTGGTGGATCCTGCAGCCTTCCCCCGTGCCCTCAAATATTTTGTCGGCATAACTGCAGAAAAGCCCCACTTCCACAACCCCAGGTATTCTTGAAAGCTGACTCTCGAGCGAGCGGGGATCGGCAATTGTTCCATAAGCGCAGTCTAGGATCAGGTTGCCGTTGTCAGTTCTGAACTTTTTACCGTCCCTGAATGAGCACTTGACGCCAGTGTCTTCAATCATTGCCCTTGTCCTATCTTCAAGGTACGGTACAACTTCAATAGGCAGAGGATAACCGCCGAATTCGTTTTTGGGCTTGATTTTCGACGTGTCCACGAGAATGTAGAGCTTTCTGCTGTTGAATGCAACGATCTTTTCCCTCAGGAGGGCGCCACCCCCACCCTTTATGAGATTGCCCTCAAGATCGGCCTCATCTGCCCCGTCGAAAGTGATGTCAATCATCCTGTCAGGAGCCAGAGTTATTTCTATTCCAGACTCCCTTGCCTTCCTTTCAGTCTCCTCCGAAGTTGGGACTCCCGTAACTTTAAGGCCGGTTTTCACAAGCGCTTCAAGTTCCTTTATGAAGTGTGCGACGGTGGAACCAGTGCCTATTCCAATAAGCATGCCGTCCTTCAGGTGCTTTATTGCCTCCGCGGCAGCTGCATGTTTTTGAGACTCGCTCCCGGACATATTCAGGCATTGCTCACCCATATTAGATTTATCTCAACTGTTAGGGAGAGCAGTTATGAGAGGCTTCATCATAAAAAGAATTAGGGTGATTAAATGCGCAACTCGTATATTGGCAAGTCAATAATTCTTGTCGTAGGAGCCATGATCACATTTTCCATGATCACGGCACTTTCGGGGCTGGCTACTGCGGATCCCCAGGAAACCAAGATGGGTAATTTCACGCTGTCGTATGATGCTACGACCAGCACACTTTACAACGTTAGTTACGCCAACTCGAACCACACCCTGAAAGTTGCAGATAACGTTACTGTTTCAGGGAAAAATGCCTCCCTTGCGGCAAGAGGGCACCAGGACTTCAGCAAGACTCTGACACTGAGCAATGTCACTCTCTTCGTCACGGAGGATTCTGACATTCTGGTGCTGGCAACCACCAATGCTCAGCCAAGCCAGACTCCGTATGTGAACGTCAGCCTTCCTTCAGCAGCTTCTGCGGTAAACCTGACCCCAGCAGTCAAGAATGCATTCTGGTCAGCCTCCAATTCCCTGATGCAGAGCTTCCTGTCAAACACGATCTACAGGATGAATGTAACCGACGGGTTCCTGCTGTATATGACAAATTCTCCATCCACACTTTCCTCTGACCGCATGACCATATCATTCTACAATGACAGCCTGTCTGCTGGCGCCCCCTTGCTTGTAGCAATGACGCCCAGCGGAACACTGAAGTATTCTTTTGACAAGCAGCTGCAGAATGTTAGCCTTTCAACGGATCCTATAACCTATAACAGTGCCACGGGAGATGTAAGCGGAACATATCTGTCAATGGTATTCGATTCGTCCACTGGAATTATACACAATTACACAAACCTATACACAGGCACAGTTGTCTTCAGCAGTATCTACACCTATGGAAACGGCTCGTTTGGTGACGGTTTCGTGACACCGCTGTTTCCAAGCCTTGAGCCTGTGACTATTGGCAATGCCCTTTATTTTGCAAACAGCACAGCTGTTTATCAGACATACAACAACATGGCAACCACAGGCAATTTCTTCACAAGCAACGGGACCCTTGTCTTGACCTTGGCTGACGGGATGACTGCAAGCCTCTTTCACCCTCCACATTACGCGCTGCAGTCGCAGTCACGGTTTGGACATAATTTCTCAAACTACAGCGGGCTGACTGTTGGAACACAGTACAGCCTGATGGCAGCTCCAACGATGATCTCCATTAACGGCACGTCGTTCAACGGCGAGCTATTCGTCACTGAAGGCCAGGTTTCGCTTACCGGCAATACCGTAGCTGTTACGACCGACAGCTACTCGAGGACACAGTTTGTGGCACAGCCCTTGTTCCTGAACGCATCCCTGCAAATGCGGACACAGCTTCAGCAAGCCATACAGGACGGCAAGATAGGAGCAATGATCTCTGTAGGAGACAGCCACAGCAGAATGAACCTGACGAGCTACTACAACGGTTCTCTCTCGCTGAATCTGCAGAATGCCTACACCAACCGCGTACAGGTGATGCTTTCGTCCAATGTCCAGCTTGGAGCCAACATAGCTGTGTTCATACCCAACAGCGTGATCATGAACAATTCGCATTTTACTGTGAGACTCGATAGCCAGGTAATGACACAGCTTCAGGAAGCGAACGGGATACTGAACTCAACGTCCACTACGCAGGGGCAGTATTTCATTTCACAGGCATCCGGAGGAGTGATCCTGCTGATCCATGTCCCGCACTTCTCTACACACACGATTGAGATAAGTGGGACAGTGCCGGCTGCGGGAGGTCCTCCTCTACTGTGGATAGGCATAGGTGTTGCTCTTGCTGCAGCTGCATTAGTAATAATTGCAATAGTGCTAAGGAGGGGAGGGAAGGCGGGATAAACACTGCCCCCTTCCAGCATCTATTTTTTCCAGGATGCAAAAATAGTATACTCTGAAAGCATTCCTTCACTTATGGAAAAAAAGTCTCCCAGAGAATCTGCCACTGAGATTCAAAGGTTAGTTCTTCCAGCCGACACGAATATTTTCAATGCACTTTATGGTGGTAGACTGATGGAGTGGGTCGACAACGTGGCCTCCATTGTTGCCATGAAGCACTGTCGCCGGAGGGTGGTGACAGGCAGCATTGACAGCCTTTTTTTTCTCTCCCCGATACACCTGGGAGATATAGTACTCCTGCAGGGAAGAATAAACCATGCCACCCATTCCACAATGGAAATAGAAGTAGATGTCTTCTCGGAAGAGGGACTGACAGGAACAAGGAATTTCACTACCAAGGCCTTTCTAACAAGTGTTGCGGTGGACCAGAGCGGCAAACCCACAGAGATACCCGATCTCCTTCTGGAAACGGACGATGACATGAAAAGATTCAAGGAGGGAGAGACGAGGAGCAGAGAGCGGCTGGAACTCCTCAAGAAGATAAGGAGGGAATCTGGCAAAAAGTGAAGCAGATAACAGTCCAAGATCATCATTAAATAAATCATTAATATTATTCAAAAATGGTATTATATGCAATAGAGGTACATTTTTTCATTAATACCTATCTGGTCATAAAGACGCAACTTTCGTCCGTGATGAATAGAATTTACGAGGTCGTTGCATCAGTATCCGCCTTAATCGTTGGCCTCTTGTGGATCCCAATAGCAATTTCCTTTTTCAGCAGTGATGAGGACAAGAGGCTGGATGCCAAAGTAAGGCTTAAAAACGCAACAATTGGGACACTGATCTATGTTCTGGCGCTAAGCGGAACCCTTTACGCAGTGTTCAATTTCGTTGTATCAGGAGCATGAGAGGGGGTCGAATGGGGCTTCCGCCATCCATACCCGGGGCTGTATCAGTCCTGTTGACCTTAGTTAACCAGGCTTATATTTCAATCATAGCCGTCTTATGGTATTATGCCGTCCACTTCGGGCTCACTCCCAGATATGCATTTCCCGTAAGCATTGGCTCCAATGCCGGGTTCATGCTGTTTTACAGGTCCCTTTTCGGGAGCGTTTATATGAAAATAGGCGACCTTCTCGTGCTCAGTGCTTCTATTGTGCTGGTGGGTTCTAATTCCTTGGGCAAGGTGGAACTGCCATCCTATCTTTTATACAGGGGCATTTTTGCGGTGGCCTTATCTGTCTTCTCATTCCAGATCTGCATGCTTATCCTGACACTTTTCAGGGCATTGTTCCTGAAGATCTGGGACGCTGGTTCAGTCAACTGGATATCGCTGTTTTCCGTAACCGGAGCGGTATCACAGATAAAGGGAAGCTACCACACCAACCCATTCTTTGATGTAATGGAGTTTTTGCTCCTCTCAGTGTATTTCACCGGTACGGGTGCCTTGCTGGCAGTACTTGAACTCAGGCAGGCATTGACAATATTTCTGGTTCTGTCGCTTCCTCTTTTCTCCCTGTTCTTCATATTGCGCGGCCTTGACCAGTGGGCTGTCCGCTTCTGGAAACTCTTTATAGAAGCCAGTGCCCTGCCTTTCTTCATTCTTTTGATCCTTTATAACGTTCACCTCTTCCCGAATGACTTTCTCCTCCAGGCTGCGTTCATAGTTCTCGCAGCTTCAAGCCCATACCTTGTCATGACTGGAGGATCAGTATTGGCCTCAGGTGCATCCTCCATGTTGACGAAAGGAGTTTTCGGTTCCAGTTCATTGTCCCCAGCTGGCCTGGCGGGAAGGGTAGCGCAGCATTCACAGGTTTCAGGTGCGAACTCTATCTTTGGGCATGAACTCAATGGCATAGTTCGATCCTTGCAAGTTGACAATCCGGGAGACCCTGAAAGGAGTAACGGGGCAGGTTATAGAAGGTATGGGGGTAATTGAGCTGAAAGGCAGCGATATAACATACATTCCAACTAATGTTGAAGACTTCGAGTCGAGGATAATGGGAGTCAAGGCAAAGAATGCCATCACCCTTATTCTTGTTGTATCCGCAGCATCATTCCTGCTTCGGTTCAGTCCCCTCCTTTCTGCCTTAATAGTTGTTTCTGGCATTGTTCTCGCGCTTCCTGTTCGCAAGGACAGAACAACCGCGGAGATCATAGCGCGTAATATCTCCTGGAGGTTTTCCCTTCTCCAAGTACAGTCCTCTGCCAGTGCTTTCGCCAGCAGCGACGGTCTGCATGTCCTTGTAAGAGAGGGGAAGAAGCTGGGATGCATACTGGAAGTCATTTCCGGTGATTTCCACAGCCTTTCAACGGACAGGAAGAGGGAGATTCTGAGAACACTTTCCACAATTGTATCCGCCTTCAGGTTTAAAGCCACTTTGATAGCAGTGCCAGAGGCTCCGAAGCTAGAAATTGCCAATTCAGAGATTCAAGACGAAAGATCAAGGAATTACGAGCACTTTGTCAGGAGGCTGCATGAAAGCCAGTATTACTATAGGAGCTACATCATAGTATGGAAAGAAGATGCGCAATCTCCCGATTATCCGGACGATCTGCTTGAGGAGATGGAAAACCTGAAGGTATCCCTGGAAACCATTTGCAGAAGCCGCACTGTCAATGATCTTGCTACTGCAAGACTGATTATAGAAGCCCTGAGGTGAATTCGGCCATGAGGGAAGCAGAAAAGAAAATCAGGATAGGAAGGAACTATATAGGCTCGAGAAGCAGCAGCACTGTATTCTATCTCAAGAATGCTGATTATGGCTCGGGACCAGACTATCTGAAATTCATTGAGTCGTTCAGCTTTCCCCTGGTGATAAAGCTCAAGTATTCTCCCCTCCCCAAGGAACGTGCATCTAGGACCCTTGCCCGAAAGCTGGCAGACAGGAGATCTGAAATCAGGTACAATAGGACCATGGGTGACTCCGAGAGGGCGCGCCTGAAGAGACAAATCCACGACATGGAGGCAATGGCAATGAGGATTGCCAGCCGTGGAGCAAGCCTGGCAAGATTGAAAATGATGTTCAGGGTGAAGTCGAGCCATCCGGTTAAGCTCAGAGAAAGCAGCAGGATCTTTTCCCACCTCATGAAATTGATTGGGTTCAAGACAGAACAACTCTCATTGCCGACACGTTCCATGCTAAGGGACGTGTTTTCACCATTCTCTGGAGTAGGGTCTTCATACCTCATGGATTCCGAAAGTGTGTCAACCATACTCCCAGTCTTTTTTTCTTCGTCCCCTGAGAGATCAGGTGTGGCCATTGGGGTAGACGACCTCACCGAAAAACCCGTCTTTGCAGATCCATTCGGCAAGAGCTCGCACAATATTCTCGTATTCGGCGAGACCGGATCTGGAAAATCATTCTTCTCCAAGCTCCTGCTCATGAGAATGGAGGTGACGTCTTCAACCTGTGGAATAATCGTTCTCGATCCACTGAACGAGTACAGCTGCAGAATGTTCGGGGAAGATTGCTTTGAGGTAAAAACTCATGAATTCCCACATGATCTCATGGACAGTGCAAGAACGATAATTTTCAAGGTTTCCAGCCTTGTAGACAACGGGAGGGATGACCTGCTAGCAGACCTGCTTTCCGAAGTATACGCCTCCATTCGAAAGCAATCAGACACTAGAAAGACGGTGCTCATAGATGAGGCGCACCTCCTCCTGGGGAACCGAAAGTCGCTGGAGGTGCTCTCGAGGCTGGTGCGCCACTCCAGGCACTTTAGCACCTCAGTGATCTGTGTCACCCAAAACATGGATGATCTATCAAAAAACCAGCTGTCCAGCGTAATAGCTGAGAACAGCACTTCTGTATACCTCTTCAGGATGAAAGGTTTCCGTGCTGCTGACAAAACCAGGTTCGGGATTGACAGGTTTGAAGATACGGAAACTGAGTATCTTATGGGTGGGAAAAACAGTCCGTACTCTGAATGTTACGCACTGGAGGACAACAGGATGAGAAAAGTCAGGGTTCTGAGCACACAACTTGAAAACGAAATAATAGCTGGGAGGGGCGAATCTAACTCTGTGGCCGAAGATCCTTCTTTGCATCGCCAAGCATGATAGAAAGTATCCCGAAAACACCCATTATGACAGTCGTGGCGTATAAGCCCGGATCTGTCCATGTTCCATAAAGAATTGACCATCCCAGGTAGAATGAGAGGGCAAGAATCAACAGGGCCATTCCAAAAAGCCTGTATGCAGCGTTGAACGATATCCATTTCGTTAGTGTTTCACCAAGACTCATAGTTGACTTCCCTCTTCCTTACAAATGGAATGCATCTGTTTTGTTGGTTAAGAGAATACCCGTATTTCAGTGTATCGATTGGGGCATCAGTGCAACAGCAATTAAGATCGATGTGAACCAAAGTTTCACTGCCGGGCGGTTAATTATGCTTAAAGAATGTTTATTAGATTTTGAGCAATATCCCTAATTAATGAAAGACCCTGCCAGTCCTTATTTTTCATGTACTGATAGAGAGAGAGCCATTTTTGAGGCTGGCATCAAGCTGGGAACCATTTACCACCAGTATGTTGGGGTACCCATAAACTTGAGCAACCTCGAATCCCTTCAGAGCGCCATGAGGGACAGTGTACTCGTTCAGCCCTTCGTGGAAGAAGCTGAGGTGAAAATAGACAGGGAAGTCGTAAAGAAGAGGCAGGGTGTGTACAAGTACATCACGCTTTCCGGGGAAATGCTTGATGTCAGGGTCAGTATAAAATACAACGAAGAAAGCATTTCTGCCAGGCTACACTACGTTAAAGAGATGGATTACCCTCTCATGCACCTGGAGGGGAACCATTAGAATGGCAGTAAAGATTGGGATAACTGGACCAGTCGGGTCCATCAAGGCTGACGCCCTGAAGAAGATCATCGAGATGCTGGAGAATGATGGCTCCAATGTCCAGGGCCTGCTAGTCAGTGAGCTCAACGAGCATGGGAAGCTTAGCGGTTATTCCATCTACGACATTTACACCAAGAAAAGGGCAGTTTTTGCCGACAAGGGCATTGTCTCTAGGGCGAAGATTGACAAGATTGGAGTGGACACACGGCTGCTTGAGGACATACTGATACCTAGCCTCCAGAGGGCCAGGGAGACTGCCGATGTCATTGTCATAGACGAGGTGGGAAAGCTTGAAAACGTTACAAAACCCATTCAGAAAGAGATCGAAGAGACACTCAAATTCGAGAAGCCGATCATAGTCACCCTCCATAAAAAGTCAAGGAACCCCGTCTTACAGGAGATCAGGTCACTTGAGGGCATCAGGGTATTCGACATTACACCCATAAACAGGAGCCTGCTACCCTTCAAGGTTTTAAGGGTAATCAGGGGGGAAGAAGGATCCTAGGTGATACTCCGGGAAGGAAGGGTGGAGATCGATCTTCCAGCAGCACCTTCGCTCAGGGGACCCGGTAAAAAAACAGAAGGTTTCTACAACCCTTCACAGCGCATCAACAGAGACCTGACACTTCTCTTTCTCAGGCACTCAAAACCGATGCGTTTCCTTGACGCTTTCGGAGGGTCCGGGATCAGGGGACTCAGGGTCAGGGCGGAAACGGGTATAGAAACAACAATCGCGGAGCTGAACCCAGTTTCGGCTGAAATAGCAAGGAAGAATGCCCTGAAAAACTGTACAGATGTGGAGATATTCAATGAGAACTTTGAACGCACTCTAGAAAGACACCTTTTTGACTTCATCGATGTGGATCCCTATGGTTCAGTAGTTCCTTTCATAGACAAGGCGCTTACAAGTGTCAGGAATCATGGGTATGTCGGCATTACTGCAACGGACCTTTCGGCACTCACAGGATCAGTTCCTGCAAAAACTTACAGGAAATATGCAGCACACATAAAGAACGATGTCTTCAGGCACGAAATGGGAATAAGGCTGCTGATAGCCTACACAGCAAGAAGGGGGGCTGCATTTGACCTGGGTGTCGTCCCCCTTTTGTCATTCTGGCACTCCCATTTCTATCGTCTCGTAGTGCGCGTTGACAGAGGCGCATCATATGCGGACCGATCTGCGGCCAAGATAGGCCTTGTTGACAAGCACGCAGATCTGTGGTCAGAGTTTGAGTCCTCTCAGGAAGGGCCAGTTTGGAGATATGAGATAGGAGATGGAGACACCCTTAAGGGCATGCTATCAAGTGCCTATGAAGGCGTGGAGTCCAGGTCGCTGGACCTTGCAGAGAGAATCCTTGGCGAATCTACATCCTTGCTGTTTCTGGAATTGACCTCCATTGCAAGGAATGTTCATTCTGACATGCCCGCACTGGCCAAAGTTAGATCACTTTTGGATGAACTGGGCCAGGCGGCCCACAGAACCCACTTTTCCCCAACCGGACTGAAGGTATCAGGGAGCCTAGAAGAATGCTATGAAGCCGTGAAGGGATTGCTGAAGAGGCAGAGCACGCATAGTATTAATAAAGAAGCCAAGTTTAGGGCTTGATCCGATGAATAAGTGGCTTGCCATAGTTCGTCCCATCAATTGCGTGATGGGCCTGATTGCGACATGGATATCCGGACTCATAGGGGTAGGTACCGGAGTTGCAAGCTACATCATTCCCCTCTTGTTCGCATCAGTGACAGTCTTCATGGTAACCGCCGGTGGCAACATCATAAATGACCTTGTTGATGTTGAATCGGACAGGACCAACCACCCCAATCGCCCCCTTGTTAAGGGTACCATCTCGGTGCCTCAGGCCAGATCTTTTGCAACGGTTCTTTTTGCTCTCAGCCTAGTGATTTCTCTGTTGTTCATATCAGCAACTGCGCTTCTAGTGGTAGCACTTGCCGAAGCACTCCTAATAGGATACGAAATGAGCCTGAAAAAGCAGGGCTTTGTCGGAAATGTTTCCATAAGCATTCTCGTGGGGCTGATCTTCATCTTTGGCGGAATTGCGGTCAACTCCACTTACAGAATGATCATACTGTTTGTCATGGCGTCACTGGCCAACCTTTCAAGAGAAGTGATCAAGGATATTGAAGACATGAAGGGCGATGTGGACAGGGTGACGCTCCCAAAGAAATACGGTGTCAGGCTCTCTGTTGCAGTAGCAATCACCTCCGTGGGTGTAGCCATAGGGTTTTCCATTATTCCTTACCTCACTGACATTTTCTCATTGCCATATCTCGGTGCCGTTGCAGTTGCGGATGCCCTGTTTATTGTGTCAGCGGTCAAAATTGGAAACCCGCATTTTAGCCAGAACATGTCCAAATTTGCGATGATAGTCGGTTTGATTTCGTTCACCATAGGTGGTTTATATTGACAGTGTACTCAGAAATTGCTAAGTTAACAAGTGAAAAACGCGTTCACATGACCCTCATTGATCCTGCGGCGCAGGATCCCGAGAGATCAGCCCATATTGCCTATGAGGCTGAGAGGGCAGGCACTGACTTCCTCATGATTGGAGGCTCCACCAAGATAGATTCCCGGAAAATTGGCGAAACGATATCCGGGATCAGGGAAATAACCGGGCTAAGAACAATTATTTTCCCAGGGTCTGCCTCCATGATAAGCGAGAAAGCCGATGCAGTGTATTTCATGTCTCTTCTCAACTCAAAATCCACGGACTTCCTGATCCAGCATCAGATAAGGGCCGCTCCTGTCCTCAAGAAGATGAGGATGGAGACCATAGCCATGGGCTATATTGTATTTGAGCCGGGAATGACCGTTGGGAGGGTAGGCAACGCCGAACTAGTTGGGAGAGAGGATGCCGAAAAAGCCCTGGCCTATTCCCTAGCGGCTGAGATGCTGGGGATGAAGCTGGTTTACCTAGAGTCCGGGAGTGGATCGCCCACCAGGATATCTGACGGTGTGATCAAGGCAGTTTCAGACTGCATTGGAATCCCCCTCATCGTTGGAGGAGGAATAAGGGATGAAACAGCTGCGGGGCAGGTAGCAGCTGCAGGTGCAGATATTGTCGTTACTGGGACCGTTGCAGAGAGAGCCGGAAAGGTATTCGAAGTCCTCCAGCCTATCGTGGAAGCTGTACATCGTGTTCCTCAAAAGTGAGGCGGGCCGCTTATTGATTTTATTTCCGGGGAATTTTGAAGTGGATACACTCCCTCACCTTCGCTATTTTCTGCCCTGAATTGCAAACTGCAAAGCTTTAACTCAAAATGGCAATTTCCACCTGATGGTGCGGATCAGGATAGAAATCAGTTACCTTAAGGGAGTTGAAGACCCGGAAGCACTCACAATAAGGAAGAACCTGAACATACTCGGATTCAAGTCTGTGAAGAATGTAAGTACAGTCCGATCCTACGAGATTGAATTTTCTGACGAGACCGAAGATCCGGAGAAGGAAACGAGGGAGATGGCGGAGAAATTGCTCGTTAACCCGGTGATACACCAGTACCGAATAAGCAGAGTTGGTGATTAGAGACGGCCAGCCCCCGAGAGATGGGAGGCGATTCCATCGACCTTACCGGAACTGATGATGCAGGCCTGATCGGGATGAGTGAGAAGCTTGGCCTGTCACTCAGCATGGACGAGATGCTCATGCTCAAACATTACTTTTTGGACCTTGGGAGAAATCCAACTGAAGTTGAAATACAGGCTATGGCCCAGGCTTGGAGTGAACATTGCTGCTATAAGTCGTCCAAGTTCTACCTGAAAAAATTCTTTTCTGGATTAAGTACAGACTACACCATCCTTGCAATGGAAGATGATGCGGGGGTAGTATCCTTCGATGATGAGCATGCATATGTGGTGAAAATGGAGAGCCACAACCACCCAAGTGCGGTTGAGCCATATGGTGGAGCGGCCACGGGTGTCGGTGGAATCCTGAGGGACGTGCTCTGCATGGGAGCGCAGCCAGTTGCCCTGCTTGACTCGCTGTATTTCGGGGATATAGTTGAAGATAAACATGACAAGAACGGGCTTTCGAACCGGTTCATACTCAATGGTATTGTCTCCGGCATCAGGGATTACGGCAACAGGGTCGGAATACCAACTGTCGCAGGCTCGGCAGATTTCGATTCCTCATATAACGGTATGCCGCTTGTTAATGTCGGCTGCGTGGGCATAGCAAGAAAGGACCGCATTTCTCGGAGCCGTGTATCAAAACCTGGTGCAAACCTTATACTTGCGGGAGGCCGGACCGGGAGGGACGGAATACATGGAGTTACGTTTGCATCGAGAGTTCTCACAGGAAGGGATGAAGAGAGCCAGAGGGCCGTCCAGCTTGGCAATCCAATAATAAAGGAGCCTTTGATTCATGCAGTCTTGGAGGCAAATGATAAGGGACTGATAGAAGGCATGAAGGATCTTGGCGGAGGGGGGCTCTCCAGCTCAGTGGGAGAAATGTGCCATGCGGGAGGAATGTCCGCCGTAGTGGATCTGGATAAAGTTCTTCTCAAGGCTGATGACATGGAGCCATGGGAGATATGGGTGAGCGAAAGCCAGGAAAGGATGCTTATTGCAGTGGATGACACAAACCTGGGCGACATGGGGAAAATCTTTGATACATGGGGAATCGAGTATTCAGTCATAGGAAAAGTCACCCAGTCCGATAACCTTGTACTGAGGTTCAAGGGCGAAAATGTAATGGACCTCAGCCTGGAGTTCCTGACGACCGGGCCGATGTATGCACGAAACTACAGGGAAAGGGAAGTGAAAATGAGGAGTTATCCTCTTCCCAAGGAGAAGAAGGATTACACCGAGCTTGTGAAGGAGTTCATTTCAAGGCCCGAGAACTGTTCCAGGTTCAGAATTGTGAGGCAGTATGATCACACTGTCCGAGGAAATACTGTGGTGAAACCCTTCACAGGTCTTCCAAATGCAGAAACCCATTCAGACGCCACCATTGTGAAACCGCTTGAGAACTCATTCAAGGGGCTAGCTGTCACTTCAGGTTCCATACCTTCCATGACTGCCATTGATCCTTACCTGGGAACAAAAGCCACGGCAGCTGAAGCATACAGGAATATAGTGAGTACAGGTTCTATCCCACACTCCCTTGTGGATTCGCTTAATTTTGGCAACCCGGAAGAGCCGGAAGTCATGGGTCAGTTGATAGAGTCTGCAAGGGCCCTTTCAGAATTCTGTCTATATTTCGGGATTCCAGTAGTTGCAGGAAATGTCAGCCTCTACAATCAGTCCTCCGGCCACAACATTAACCCGACCCCGACCGTAATGATGGTCGGAATAACCGAAGATGTCAGGAAAGCAGTCACGTCCGAATTCAAGGGTGAAGGAAATTCAATCTTCCTTGTGGGAAGTAGCTCAGAAAACCTTTCAGGGAGCTCTTACCTGGAATTCATGGGCATGAAATCCGACAGCATAGACGATGTTGATTACGAAGAGTTGAAGGCAATCTCCCAAGCACTCCTCACAGCAGCCTCAAATGGTCTTGTGCTTTCCATGCACGATATTTCTACTGGCGGACTGGTTCAGGCCCTTCTTGAAATGTCATTCGGCCGTGGCATAGGATTTTCAGTTGAACTGTCGGAAATATCGGACCACAGGACTGCATGCAAAC
>JBJKRS010000012.1:0-8312 GCA_046704525.1 Thermoplasmataceae archaeon | reverse complement strand
TTCTATGTGTTTTCGATTTTTGCGGCCCTTCTGATCACAGAAATCATGGGATCTGTCCTCCTCCTGCTTTTCTGGGAGGCCGCCAAGGACAAGGTTCTTCCATACATTGTTCCGATCTGGGAAGTCACTGGGACCTTCGGTGCATTCTGGGTGGTTGTCTCTGATTTCGCTTTTCCCAGCATCCTCATTCCTGTTGCGGAAATCTTTGCAGTGGCCCTGATGCTGTTCCTGATCCTCTTCATTGCCAGAAATGCGTCAATATCCTTCGGGGAATATATCACGAGACGCAGGTGGCTGGACCACAGAAAACTGTACCAGGTGTATTCCATTTCAACCGCCATTCTGGGCGTTATTGCGCTTTCACTCTTCTCGGCCATAATCAATGGCAAGGGTGTAAACATTTCCGGGGGGTATTTCTCGTTCACAACATGGATCTCAGCCCCTGAATCAGTGCTATTCATTGCGGGCGCCGTGCTTATAGCGGTGGGACTGGCCCCTGTCTTCTACGGCCTGAGACCGTTCAAGAAGATCACTATTCCCTTGGCCGGTGCAGGCGTTGCACTCTCACTGATATCATTTGCATTGACATCCACATCCCTCCTGAAGCCAGTTCTGGCAATAACGGTCATACTCACGATTCTCGTAGCAGTCCTGTTTAATGTGAGAAGGCTGGAAGGAATCGTCTCAAACAAGCTCGTGTTTGCAATGGTTGCCACCGTAATTCTGTTCCTCCTGAATCCTGTCGTGTACCCGAACGCTTTCGGGAATACACTCCCGGTGGATTCAATTACAACCACGGGGGTGATGTACAGCGCATTTCTGCTGATTACTCTGGTTGGAGGGGTTTTGCTTGCAGTGATGATGCTTGTGTACCTGACTGCAGTGTGGAGGAGTTCCAGAGCTCCGGTTGGATCTCCCCCGGGTGCCAAATGATTGCCAATGCAAAGCAGTGCAGTCTTTTTTCAGCAAGTAACTTGTTAGGGACGCCTTAAATTTTGGGCGTAACGTTTTATCTTCACACTGGACATGTGCAACGATGAAATTTGCCATAGCTGCAACGGGGGACAAGGTGTCAGGGCCTGGAGAAGCAACTGAGATACTTGTCTATTCCCTGGAAGACACCTCCGAGCTGCTTGAGATTTATGAGAATCCTGCCCACAAGGCAACATCAGCGCGCGGGATAGCAATGCTCCGGTCAGTGCTGGACAGGGGAGTGGAAAAACTTGTGATAAGCGGTATTGGAGAGCATGCATTCAAGTATGCGTCAGGCAAGGTAGTGCTTCTCAACGGTAGAGGCATGTCTACAGACCAGATTCTCAGGGCCATGTCTGAAGGGACCCTTAAGCCAATAAACGGCTCCACACACAGTTTGTCCCATTAAGAATGGCATTCTTTTCTCACTTTTCCCTCCACCTTGTTAGGTAGCGCGCCAGGGCGTAGTAGACAACCGTTTCACCAACGAGCACGTAGATCATTCCAACGTGCAGAGGAGATAGGCCGAAAGCCCCCTGTGCCAGGACTGCGGCGGGAGTTGCCGGTGATATGGAGAGCGCATATATCGCATAAGTAGGAAGGTACGTATAAGGGTAGAATGTAGGTGGAAGGACCGTCATTACGATTGAAAGGATCCCGGCTATGCCCCATACATTCCTGATATGGCCTATGCTGCTTGCAATGATGAAGGAAATGGACGAAGTGGACAGAACGAGCGTTATCAGTATGAGTGCCAGGGCGATGGAACTGAATGGTGTGAACAGATGGTAGAGGAGGCCCAGTCCAATGTAAAGGGCAATTCCAGGCATGGAAAACACCAGATAGCTTACCGTGAGGCCGAGGATGTAATCCACTGGAGTTATCGAGCTGGCAACAAAAAGGTCTTGTATTCTCAGCTGAAGCCGGAAGAATGCAGCGTCTCCAGAGCTGGAAAGAGCCACCGATGCCACCAGGCTGATGAATCCGCCTATAACGGCATACGGAACAAGTGACCCAGAAGATATGATGTAAATTATGAAGAGCAGGGTGAGCGGTGCACTCAGAGATGCTATTATGTATGAGGGCCCACGGCTGATGGTCCTGAACCCGTAGTACCAGGCAAGAAGGCCCACGAACCTAAGATTCAACGTTCATCCCCCTGCTGATGAATAGGTCGTCAAGCGTTATTCTCTTGATGTTGAACCCCCTGGCCAGGTAATCTTCGGCCATGGACTCGTCAACGTACTTCACAAAAAGCCTCCCGACCTGGATTGCACTCTTTTGTGGTTCAGTCGTCTCAACCCTCACCTGGCCCTTGAACCTTGAGAGAAGGCCGCTTGTGGTACCCTTTTCAAGAACGTTGCCTGAGTTGATCATCACAACCTCGTCTGAGAGCTCCTGGGCCTCGTCCATGTAATGCGTGGTGAGGATGACATTGCCGTCGAGCTGCCCGATTGCCGACCAAACCTCCATTCTTGAAAGAGGGTCAAGCCCTGTTGTTGGCTCGTCAAGAAATACTGTGTCGACATTGGAGGAGAGCGCCATGGCGACAAACACCTTCCTCTTCATTCCACCTGATAACGTGTCTGAAGGCTTATGCTTGAACTCCCTGAGGTCCAGCTGGTCGAGTGACGTGCTTGCATTTCTTTCAGCATCCGACATTGACATCCCTCTGCCTACAAGGTAGAGCTTGACATGCTCAAATGGGGTGAGGATCCCAATCGGTGCGGCCTCCTGTGGAATGCTGACAATGTTCTTCCTTATTTCATTAACATCTCGCATGACATCCAGGCCATTGATTGCAGCCCTGCCGGAAGTCAAACCCAGCTGCGTTGAGAGTATGCGGATGAGAGTGGTCTTTCCTGCTCCGTTCATCCCAATGACAGCTGTGACCCTGTTCTTCATTTCGAGATTCACACCGCTCAAGGCCGTAGTGCCATTGGGGTACCGCTTTACAAGGTTCTCAGTGACTATCATGAATCTCCCATCCATGCCTGTGTGTATATTGCATCCAAGAGAGCCCCAAACTGAATAATAGTTTCCAGAAAGCCTTAACCGGGCACGTGCAACTCATGGATCTCTTGTTACCTGTTCTCACTTTTGAGGAGTTTGTAGTATACTGCCCCTCCGATAAGCTGAAGCACTCCGCCAATCTCCATGGGCAACGCCAGCGTGGATTCCATCAAGTAACCAGAAATTGCGGAGGTGCCAGTAGAACTCCGTATTGCCATGCCCTGAGCGCTGGATGCAATCCCGAAATTGGACTCGCTTATGCCCTTCACATTGATGGCTGTCCTTATGGGGGCGCCGAACCCCGCGAATGCCGACCGCATAACATAAAGGGCTGTCGCAGCCAGGAGCGTAGGGGGAACAGCAAATGCCATGATGATCGCTCCCTGTATGATCCTGGTGAGGGAGGCCGTCCACATGGGAGAGTGCAGCCGATCTATCTCCAACATGGCAAGCAGTGAAGAGACAGCAGTGGCAAGATAGGAAAATGTGAAAATGAGGCCAACTGTGCTGGGAGTCACGGAAAACCGGAGCTCTATCCAGACTGGCAGGAGAGATATGGAAAAGCCTATCCCTGAACCGTAAACCAGGTTTGAGGCGATTACCCTGAGGGTGTAACGGCCACTCTTCTTGTCGATGATCCCCTTCCTTTTCCTCGGGACCCTTCTTTCACGTACCATGGCGATACAGGCAAAGGACACGAGAGCAAGGATGAAGCTGATCAGGTAGAGCAGCCTGAAAGCCGCAGCCTCGCCGACGATGGAATCAATGAACCTGTGCGAGTACAGCAGAAGGGCACCTGCGAAAGCTGAAAACGCACATACACCCATTACCATGCCCATGTGCTTGACCCTGCTCTCCGAATCGGGCCAGTTCCTGGCCACCAGGGCATTGAGGCCTGGTGCGAATACCCCTCTGAGCCCTCCTGGCGTTCCACCTATGCCTCCAATTACGGTAGCTATCTCAATGGGGACTATGGTGTTGTAGTGGAAGAGAAGGAAAGTGGCTACAATGACCGGCACCTCCCCTATGAGTAGGGAGTATCTGTATCCGATCCGGTCGCCCAGCGCTCCCGCAAAGAGGGATATTCCAACTGAAAAGAGGACCATCAGCAGCAGGAGGGCGCCTATGATGGACACCGATATTCCGAGGAAATGAAGATAAAGCGGGAGGGACAGAGTGACATAGACAATTCCTATGCTTCTGGCAGCCCTGGAAACTACAAGGAAGCCGAAACGCTTCTGTATAGATTCCTTTTCCTCCCCATCTGCCCCGTTCCCTTCACTCATTCATATTACTCCGGCGGGCTAAATCAACTGAATGCGACATTCAATTCAATTCTTCAGGGGGCTTTATTTCAGCATCCGATAAATATTTAGATGCATGTAGTGAGAAAATAACGGTTTCCTGAACACACTAACCTGAGGGCTTTGCTTTCTGGCACCACACAGTGGGACTGGCTCCTTGTTTCACAGCAATTTTCTGCGCCTTTTAATGGCGGTCTGTAGCGTAGTCTCGTCCACCCCTTCTGGAAGTGGAGAGCCGTTGAAATAGTCATAAAGTATGAGCTTGAATATATTGAAATAGGTGAAATTCAGGACCATGCCTACTACCACGAGTATCACGCCGAATGCAACCACAGCAATCTTGGCTGCCAAGATTGGCACAAGGAATCCCCCGGCAACAGCGATGAAAATTCCGCCGAGAACAAAAACCAAGGTGTAAAGGTCGATATACCCCACTCCCCCGAAAACAGGCCCGATTGTTCTCCTGATTGTACCTATGCTCTCCTTGGACGCTTCGATAGGCCCGACCTTTTTCTCCAGTATCGCAGGAACTGCGAAGAATGTTGCAACAGTTATACCGATGGAGCCGGCTCCGGCGATCAGAATCTGCGCAATGCCCCGGAATCTGGATTCGATAACCCTGAGGAGCATTACCAGTATGGTGTAGAAAAGGGCCCATTCCAGGGCACGGGCAGTATATGGCCTTGCCCTTGAGAGTGATTCGCCAATCCCTATTTTCTCCCCCGCCTCATAGGACTTGAAGGCAATAAGCATAGCAAGGAGGAAATAAGTGGTGACAAAGGCAGTGACAAGATACGCAAAGAATATTCCTGCAAAGACCCTGTAATCGGTCGGGGCAGTGACTGGAATCATAAAGGCTGCAACAAAGGCGGCCACAAAGAGAACGGTTCCTGCTATCCCTGAAATTATTGGATATATGAGCAGGCCCCGATCCCCTGAAACTATGTACCTTACAGATTTGGCCAGCAACCATCCTGCCCTGAGCCTTTCGAACACCATTGACACCTAAACTAAACTAATTCGATATAATAACATTGTGATACAACCGCCCTCTCCAAATCCATCCTGCGGGTAGTATTATCTGCTTCGAGTTGTTCGCGGTATGAGTGCTTTGTTCACAAAGAGCCTTTCCGAGATTGGTGAGCTTCTTCGCAATGGGGATTTGACAGCCCTGGACCTTCTGGACACCATCCTTGAGAGGATAGGGGACTTAGATGGCAGGGTAATGAGCTACTCAGCAATCAACAGATCAGCACAAAAAGAAGCTGAGAAAGCAGACACTCTGTTCAGGAGTGGAAGGAAGACAGGCGACCTGCTTGGAATCCCTGTTTCTGTCAAGGATCTCATTGATACGGCCGGGATTAGGACCAGTTATGGCAATTGCCTCTACAGTTCCAATATTCCAGCAGTTGATGCGCCCATGGTTTCAAGCCTTCTTTCCGCTGGATCATATGTTCTGGGTAAGACAAACACACATGAATTTGCTCTTGGCATGGTGACTCCACCCACTTCAAATCCGTATGATCTGGAACGGATCCCTGGAGGTTCAAGCGGCGGTTCTGCTGCAGCTGTTGCATCAGGTCTTGCAGTATTTGCCCTGGGAACTGACACTGGGGGCTCGATAAGGATACCTGCCTCCATGTGCGGCGTGACCGGCCTAAAGCCCACATACGGCATATTACCTCTCCAAGGCGTTTTCCCCGAGTCCTGGTCACTTGACCATGGCGGGCCGATACTTCGCCATGCGTCAGATATTCCCCTGGCAATGAAGGCAATGGGGCATCCTCTTCCGGGCACTGCCAAGAAAGGCAAGCTCAGGGCAGGCATACTTGAAGAAAACTTTTCAAGATCTGAGAAAGAAGTGGAGGCGCTGGCAAGAAAGGCAGTCCAGGAGCTGGAGGACCATGGATTGATTGAGACTGTCAATTTTTCCAGTGAAGCTATCAAAGAATCGGGAAGGCTGCACCCCGTTGTTGACACTTCAGAGATCGCCGCAGTCCACAAAGAAAGGCTTGAGAGCAATCCGAACGCATTCCTTGCATCATCTGTTGATCAAATAAAGCAGGGTCTTGCCACTGGCGCTGTTGACTACATCCGGGCTGTAAGGGCAAGAAATGGCATTTATGAGAACTTTGCAAAAGGCATGAAGGGGATAGACGTCCTGCTGAGCCCGACCCTTCCTCACACAGCACCGAAAAAGACCGATATGGAGAAAAAATCCGGCGACGGGTTCTCTTACCTTGGATTCCAGATGGAGTACAATTACCTCGGGGTCCCTGCCCTTTCCATACCGTGCGGCCTCTCAAATGGCTTGCCGGTGGGACTCCAGATCATAGGAAGACGTTATGAGGACAGCACTGCTGTACACCTTGCAGAGAAATTCCAGGAGATTACTGACCACCACATGAAAATGCCGAAAATAGCCTATACCTAGGAAACTCTGATTAATGCTGAAAAGGCAAGAATCTTTTGTTAAGTCCAGAGGTTTTCGACTTGTAGACCCTATCCCTTACAGCCTCCACTATGAACTCGTATCGGTTGTTGTATCCCAGCTTTGAGTTTCTTATGACCTCATCAACAGCGCGGAGCAGTTCCTCTGGAAGAGATATCTCTGACTTCATTCAGATCTTTATGTGATCCGTTCCTATTTAATTAGCTTACACATAAGCCATATGAGGCATGTCAATAATTAACTACAAGAACGATCTATTCCCAAGAATACAATGACGGAGAGTAACTGGCAGACAGTGGCATTACCTAAAACGCTCCTTGACCTGATCAGCGAGATCATTGAAAGAGGGGAGCTTGGATACTCTACTAAATCAGAGTTTGTCAAAGAAGCAGTGCGAGACAGAATACTTGCGTTGAAGAATGCAGGGCTAATCCTTAACGAAGGGCTTTTGGAATAACCGGGAAAACTAAGACTGCATGACCTGGTTACCACGTTTTTTCAATCCTGAAAGAGAAAAATCGCATAACGAGTTCTGACAATCCTGAATAGAATCGGAACACGTCTGTGCAAGAAGATTCACGTTTTTTGCGGGGTTATTCGGAGCTTGCTCTCTGATCTGGAAAGCGAGTAATAAGTGAGGCTCGCGGCAATCACACCAGCAGGTGGAACAATGAGCGACGCAACATACAGGACACCGAATATTCCATGCCTGCCCTTATGAAGTGCCATTGATGCCCTATGGAGACCGATGTGCATTCCTATGAAGTAGGCAATGAATGCGAGGGACCCACCAACAGAATTTGCAATGGAAAAGCCCAGTATGGTGTTGAGATAATCAGGATTGTGCAGCGGAGGGACCTGGGACAGGCCGGGGATTATAAGAATTATCGCAACAGCCATTGCTACTTCACTGGCTATCACAACAGCCAAACCGTCATAGAGAAGGTGAGATGCCCTCTGAACCCTCACAAGGGACGGTTCCATGTCCTCAAGATCCTTGTATCCGGACATCAGGTAATGTGCAGATATCAGCACCATGGCTAGAGAAGCCGCAATGAAGAACTGGTAAGTGTAGAGCTGCGCAGATGCAGCAGCCTCTATTTCCTCCCACGTAGATAGGGAGAAGCTGTTGTATACCCAGATGAAAATCTGATGAGTGCTGAATACTCCGTATAAGAATCCTGCGGAGCCTAGAATTGAAGCTGCCAGAAAGAGGATGGCGAAGCTCTTCAGCTTGCGGATTCCGCCGTCAAGCCTTTTCAGGTGATCGGAGAACGATGCCCCGCAATGACTGCACACGGCGGCAAGCGTGTTATTCAGTGTTCCGCAGTTGAAGCACCTGTTCGCCATGAATAATTAACCGGATGGTAGTAAATAACACACACCCTATAATGTTAGAACAATTTTTCTGAATCCTTTCCTGAAGACGTGCCACTGGCAACATTGTGGTGAATGGAAAAAAAGAGGGCGAAAAATAATCGCCCAGACATACAATGCTATTTGCGCCTTATCCAGTACACCAGGCTGCCAATCACCGCTACCGCAGCTACTCCCGCAGCCCCGTAATAGAT
>JBJKRS010000011.1:0-9647 GCA_046704525.1 Thermoplasmataceae archaeon | reverse complement strand
TGACGTGGTGCCCTTCTCGGGTCCCTATTTCCCAAGGAAGGGGGACAAGATCATTGGGAAAGTGATCGAGATTGGCCCCTCTATGTGGACAATAGACCTCAACTCACCGTACCATTCGCTCCTCCATATGAACGACACTCCATGGAGGACTCAGTCAGGCGACCTGCAGAGGTACCTGGACCTTGGGGACTACGTTTATGCCAAGGTGATGTCCCTCAACGAGATCAAGGAAAGCTGGGTGACGCTCAAGGACATGGGCCTCAGGAAGCTGGAAGGGGGCCACATAACCAACATTTCCGCACCAAAAGTCCCAAGAATAATAGGGAAAGGCGGCTCCATGGTAAACATGATCAAGGACGCCACACAGACACGCATAATAGTGGGTCAAAACGGCCTGATTTGGGTCGACGGATCGCCTGAAAATGTGATGATTGCAATATCCGCAATCAAGATGGTAGAGGCAGAGGCCCATACTGTGGGACTCACGGACAGGATGGATGAATATCTCAAGAGTAAAGTAGGTGAAAGCAGTGGGAACAGCAAGTAATATTAAGTTACTGAAGAAGGATGGCACCCGGCTGGATGGCCGGACTGCCGAGGAACTCAGGCCCATAAAGATAGAGACAGGAGTGCTCAACAGGGCCGATGGATCAGCATTCATAGAGTGGGGAGGGAACAAGATCCTTGTGGCCGTATACGGTCCGCGGGAAGCTTATCCCAAGCATACCCAGAACATAAACAAGGCCATTGTCAAGGCCAGGTACAACATGGCCGCATTCTCAGTGGATGAGAGGAAGAGGCCCGGACCGGACAGGAGGTCCATAGAAATATCAAAGGTGATATCTGAAGCCCTTGACGAAGCCATAATGGTGGAGCAGTTCCCCAGGACGCAGATTGATGTGTTCATAGAGGTGCTGCAGGCTGATGCTGGCACAAGGATTGCAGGCATTACGGCAGCCTCCGTGGCTGTTGCGTCCGCGGGAATACCGATGAAGGATTTTGTTTCCGGGTGCACTGCCGGAAAGGTCGAGGGACAAATAGTTCTTGACCTTTCAAAGGAAGAGGACAATTTCGGCGATGCAGACGTGCCGATGGCTATTCTGTCAAAATCCGGAAAAGTCGTCCTGCTCCAGATGGACGGGGACCTTTCCCCGGAGGAGTTTGACAAGGCCACAGGTATGATAACCAACGCCATCAAGAGAATCAACCAGATCCAGAGGGAGGCCCTCTCCAACAAGTTTGTGGCCGAAATTCAGGAGGGTGAGTAAACATGCCAAAAGATGCAGCTGGCATACTTTCCGAGATCAAGAGGAGCTACATAGAGCACAAGCTCAAGGAAGGCGTAAGGTCAGATGGCCGGAAACCTGATGAAACCAGGCCGCTGGAGATCCAGACCGGATACATTCCAAAGGCACAGGGATCAGCGCTGGTGAAGCTCGGCAAGACAAGAATTGTCGCAGGAGTGAAGATTGAGACAGGAGAACCCTTCCCAGACACCCCAAACAGAGGTGTCATGACAACAAACGTTGAGCTTCTGCCCATGGCTTTCCCGACGTTCGAGGCGGGACCGCCCAACGAGAACTCAATCGAGATTGCAAGGGTAGTTGACAGGGGAATCAGGGAGAGCAAGATGATCGACCTCGAGAACCTCGTGATAGAAGAGGGGAAGAAGGTATGGATTGTTTTCATAGACATAGACGTCATAGATTATGACGGGAACCTTATTGATGCGTGCTCATACGGAGCTCTTGCAGCTCTGAAGAGTGCAGTAGTCCCGGCTTCCAGCGAAGGCAAGAAGGACTTTCCGCTGCCGGTGAAGAACACGCCGGTTGCAGTCACCATGGTCAAGATCGGGGACACCCTTGTGTGCGACCCGGATCTTGAGGAAGAGCAGCTGGGTTCGGTAAGGCTCACTGTTTCAACCAGTGAGGACGGCCACATCAGGGCAATGCAGAAGGGAGACTTCGGAAGCCTTGACCTTGAGGACATCCGAAAAGCTATAAAGTTGTCCAGCGATATCGGTGGGCAACTCAGGGATAAGCACTTTAAGTGATATTCATGGCAAGAAGGACAATCAAGGTTGGTGCAGCGGGGAGATTCGGCCCAAGATACGGGGTTACCGTAAGGAAGGCCTGGAATGAGGTCTACAAGCAGAAGACCGCTCTCTACGTCTGTCCATCATGCAAGCAGAAGAAAGTCAAGAGGGTCGCTTCAGGCATTTGGCAGTGCAGGCATTGCCACTACAAATTTGCAGGCGGCTCGTACTCGCCTGAGTACTCGCAGAAAATCATAGAGGAGATGCACAAGAGTGTATAAGTGTATCAGATGCAAGAGACCCATGGAGAAATCCTTCGGGACTGCAGAGATTGAATGCGAATGCGGCTCAAGGGTCTTTGTGAAGGAAAGGCCCAACATCACCAAAGATGTAGTCGCCAGATAAGTCAGATGACCGGAATTTCAGATTTAGCCAGCCTCGGCATCTGCGTCAGGTGTACCGGGAGGATATTTGCCACTATAGGCCGGTCACTTGACAACAGAACCCGGGGCGAAATGCTTTTTTTCGCACTGAATGCATTCTATCCTGATGTGCCATACAAAGAAGTGGAAGAGCCAGACTGCCCTCTTTGCTCTGGCGTGATATCCAAAATGGAAAAATATTTCCTAATTGCCCGGGAGGAGATTGGCGACCGGGAATACAATTCCTTCCTTGCGGGATCGGTGTTCAGCGATGAAACGGTCCGGCTTGAGGCAGAGATCCAGGAACGTTTCGGCAGCGTGGGAGAGCCGATAAAGAAGGAATTCAACAGGGAGTTTGGAAAGTACTTCACCTCCAAAACAGGAGTGGAACCCGATTTTGACACTCCAGACATCACCATAATGATGAACCTGGAGTTTGATTACGCCGAAGTTGAAGTGAGAAGCATCTACCTTCGCGGCAGATACAACAAGTACAGGCGGGATATTCCACAGACGAGGTGGATATACAAGCCCGGCAATGATGAATCAGTGGAGTCATTCATCGGCAGGGTTATGCTTGAACACAGCAGGGGAGAGAACTTTTTCCTGCATGCGGCCGGAAGGGAAGATGTCGATGTGAGGATGCTGGGGCGGGGGCGCGACTTTGTCATGGAGATCACAAGTCCCGGCATAAGGGTCCTGGACCCACAGGAGATTGAAGAAGAGATAAACTCCCAGGACAATGGCGTTGCAGTTTCCGGCCTGCATATATCCGACCGCGATGCAGTCAAGAAAGTCAAGACATCCGAATACGACAAGACATATCGAGTCACGGTCAAAGCGGAGAACAGAATTGACGTGGAGCGCCTGAAATCCGCTCTTGCAGGCATCACGGGAAAAGTTATATATCAGAGAACGCCATTAAGAGTGGCTGCCAGACGTGCTGATCTTGTGCGTGAAAGAACTGTCAGGGAGTCAGTTCTCGAAGAGGTCAGGGTGAACACTGCCACCATTCTGCTAAGGGCGGAAGCCGGGACTTACATAAAGGAACTCGTGCACGGTGATGAAGGCAGGACAAAACCATGCCTGTCAGCTGAATATGGCGAGCCGCTCAGCGTGGAGGCTCTCGACGTAATGGAAATCAACAGGAGTGATTAACAATGGCAAGAATGTCACACGGCCCAAGAGCTGGGTCGAGAAGAAAGATGTCCAAATCAATCAAAGAGAGGGGAATGCCCTCTGTAAACAGGATAATGCAAAAATTCAACGCTGGTGAACTTGCAGCAATAGACATAGAGCCGTCCGTCCATAATGGCATGCCACACCACTCCTTCCAAGGTTACACGGGAAGAATAGACGGCCAGCAGGGCAATTGCTACCTTGTCTCCATAAAAGTGGGTGGCGTCACAAAGAGGGTTCTCTCAGCTCCGGTGCATCTCAAGAGGATTGAAGGTCAATAATGAAGCGAAAGTACATCACAGTTGCAGAAGCGTTCAAGATCCTTTCCAAGAGGGACGAGCACACAGAACTCGAAAAGGAGACGCTTCAGTACACCGAACTTCTGAACAAGTACGGCAGGAAGGACATGTCCAAGGTAATGAAGGAGGTGTCCGAAATCAGCGACCTGCCTGTCAATGTTGCAGTTAAGCTGATAGATCTCAAGCCTACTACAAAGGAGGAGATTACGGCAATACTGTCCTCGTACAACGTAATGCTCTCTGAAAAAGATTTAAATAACCTGATAGATTATTTTACAGGTATCTAAATTATATAAAGAGGGGAATAATTTTGGAAGAATACGCCTTCGTGCTGGATTACCTACCTCAGGGAAGAACTGAGGACAAGGTTTACAAGAAGACCCCACTAATGATAGTTGTAGGAGAGGTCGAATTCAAGCTTTTGGAGGTAATTCCGAAGAACAACGTGGTTGTCGCTGTGGGGGAGAGAATATACATCGGGAAAAGCCCTGAAATGAGGCAGAAAGTTCTGTCAGTGAAGCGCAGGATCGCCTACAGGGAACTGACCAATGCCGCCATGAACGAGCTGCCGTATGTTTTAGAGACAATAATCGAGGAGAACAAGGAGAGGTTCGTGGAGTTTTTCAACCAGGCTCAGCCCATAAATGCTAGGATGCACAGCCTGGAGCTTCTTCCCGGGCTTGGGAACAAGACGATGTGGAACATCATCGATGAAAGGAAGAAAAAGCCATTTGACAGCTTCGAAGACCTGACTGAGAGGGTGAAGACAGTCCACAACCCGCAGAAAATGCTTGCAGGGAGAATCATCGAAGAACTCCAGGACAGGGCAGAGAAGCACAAGCTGTTCGTAGCAAAATGACTCCGGGCCCCAGGCTTTATCCCAGGCGCTTCGGCCAGGTACTTCTCCGGAATCCTTCCATTGCAGAATATGAAGTGGCTCTTCTTGATCCCGAATCGGGATCGCGAATTCTTGAGATTGGCGGCGGCGAGGGGTTTCTCACTTCAAGGATACTTGAGCGTGAAGTAAAACTGGACTGCATTGAGCCGGACGGAAAGTTTGCAGAGGCTATCAGGGCAAGATTCAGTGAGAAAGTGGAAGATGGCTCCCTTAAAGTGATAAAAGAGAATTTTCTGACCCTTGAGCCATCGCATTATTACGGAATAATCGGGAACATACCGTATCACATATCGTCGCAGATCGTATTCCGGCTTTCGTCATTCACCTTCGAGAAATGCATACTGATGGTGCAGAAGGACTTCGCGGAGCGGATGGTTGCAAAACCCCGCGACAAGGAGTATTCCAGGCTCTCGGTGAACTGCGCGTTCAGGTATCACGTGAAGCTGCGCAGGAAAGTGAGCAGGCACAACTTCTACCCAGTCCCCAAAGTGGATTCGGCTATTGTTGAAATAACACCATCAAGACAGAAATGGGACATAACGGAAGAGGAACTTGACAGCATTCTCGTAAGGCTATTTTCCAACAGGAGAAAAAAGGTGGGATCTGTGATCCCGGAATGTCCTCAGGAACTCAGGGACAAGCGCCCTGAACAATTATCCATAGAGGAATTTATTTCTGTTGCCCGGAGTCTCTCTGGGCACTAGCTTTTTGCTTTGACGCGACCCCTTCCAGGCCAAGCCTTGCAAGCGGGTCCATGTCTCCAACTTCAGGGGTGTGGGCCGGGATCATCATAAGCGTTCCCTTCCCTTCAAGTCCTATTTCGTAGAGTATGTTCATCCACCTCAGCTGAAAGGCAATTGGGTTATCCCTGTACTGGTTTGCCGCATCAACCATCTTCTGTGCAGCCTCTACTTCTGCGAGGGCCAGTGTTACTCTTGACCTTCTCTCCCTTTCCGCAGAGGCTTGCCTGGACATGGCTTCCTGGAGTTGCGATGGTACTATGACATCCCTGATCTCAACGGATGACACCTTGACCCCCCAGTGCTCGGTCTTCTCGTCAATAATCTCCCTGGCTGCTTCGCCAATCTTCTCCCTCTCTGAGAGAACCTCATCGAAGGTGGATTTACCCAGGACCTCCCTTAGAGTTGTCTGGGCGGACAGATTTGTTCCGGTCACGTAGCTCTCAATGTTCAGGAAGGCTTTCTGAGGGTCTATTACCTGGAAGTACATGACAGCATCAGCATTCAGAGGCACGTTGTCCTGTGTAAAGGTAGCTTCGGTTTTGAACGACACTGCCTGAATCCTAGTGCTGATTTTAAGCGGAATCTTCGAAATTATCGGCGTTACGTAAATCACGCCCGGTCCCTTGAGGCCTGCAAATCTTCCCAGCGTCAACACTGGTGCCCTCTCCCACTCCCGGAGAATGTGAATTCCCGAAAGCAAGATCAGCAGGACTATGACCAGGATGATCAGTAACAAAATGTCTAATCCTGACATAAAAAAGATACCTGAAAGCAGATTATAAATTTTTGGAGAAGGCGCCGGTCTGGCGCACCACTCAGGAAGTGTACGCGGGAAAGAAAAGATGCGGGAGTCTCGACACTTGAAGAAGTCAGTTTGCATGGGGGTTTGACAAGGCAGAATGGCAAAAACAGGACTTGCGAGGGCAACTGAATTCAGCTCTTCTTGCCAAGAATCCCCACGATCGTTGATCCATTTCCCGAACAAATCTACACAAGCGGGGTAGGGCTCATCAATTTGCATCTGGTGCCAGTTCAAATTCTACCGGAATTGCAAGTCCCAGAATACCAGTATATGAAAGGTGGAACGAACAAGATAAATCGAAGCGCCATATCAGCCATCATGGCCGGATATGCCGCATCACTCTCTGATCCCGGTTTCATGCGTGAAGCCTGCAAGGAGCTTTCAAAGAGGGATGCGAGGCTAATGTCCTTGATAAATAAGGTTGGTATAGTAGAGCAGAAACTTGCTGAAGACCTTTTTTTCAGCATTATCGAGGCGATACTTTCCCAGCAGCTGACGCCAAAGGCCGCCAACTCAATAATCGAAAGATTTGTGTCCTTATTCGGAAAGCGATCTGTCACACCTCATTCGGCAGCGGAACTTTCAGACGAGCAGTTGAGATCGTGCGGCATATCAAGACAGAAAGTTTCCTACATCCGCAGCCTGTGTATGGAATTCAAAGATTACGGAAGTGAGCTTTCGAGCCTGCATGAAATGGAAGACCGGGAGATCGTGGAGAGATTGGTAAGAATAAAGGGCGTAGGAGTATGGACTGCCAAAATGATATTGATCTTTTCCCTGGGCAGGCCAGATGTGCTCCCTTTCGAGGACCTTGGAATACTCAATGCCGTCAAAAAGGTATACTCTCTCGGGGAGAAACCCGGGAGGAAGCAGTTGGAGAGGATAGCGGAGAACTGGCATCCATACTGTTCTGTGGCCTCGCTCTACCTGTGGAAACTCAAGGACGAACTTCCCTGGGACAGGCAGTACTGAAGGAAGGGACGAAATAATTAAACCTAACTGTCCGATAGGCAGCGGAATAATATGCAGTTCAAGGCAAGAATAGTCAGCTGGGGAGAGATAGAAGAATGGTGCGACCGCATGAGGCACAAGGTTATGGAGGACTATTCGCCTGACACAATCATAGGGATTGCTCGTGGGGGCCTTGTCCCTGCAAGAATTCTTTCTGACAGGATGTGGATAAAGGACCTCCTTTCAGTCAAGACAGAGCATTGGGGAATAACTGCAACAAAGGATGGGGCTGCTACGCTTAAGTCCAGTGTTTCCTCCGATATAAAGGGAAAAAAAGTCCTGCTTGTGGATGATATAACAGACACAGGAGAAAGCCTCAGGGTTGCATCCCAGCATGTCGCTTCGCTGGAGCCCTCAGAGCTCAAGACTGCTACAATGCTGCACATATCCAGGTCGAAACTCGTCCCGGACTTTTTTGCACAGGAAGTTGACGAGAAGTCATGGACCTGGTTCATATTTCCATGGAATGTGTACGAAGACCTGGACAATCTTGTCGGAAGATCTCTGGTGGGTTCGATGACAACCAGCGAGATAGGAGAAGTTCTGAGGCAGGATTACGAACTCAACACTGAGAGCGTGAACCTTGAAAAGGTCCTGGAAGAGTTCGCAAGGGGAAGAAAGATCACAAATGAAGGCGGGAAATGGTCAAAGGCATCCTAGTCCGGGAAGACCTGGGTACCAGCTTTTCCCTTAATTGCCTCGTGCGCGTTCTCAAGTGAAGTTATGACCGCCTTTTTTCCGCCTTTTCTCACAAATCTTGCAACGGCGTCTATCTTTGGTCCCATGCTCCCGCTGGAGAACTCGCCACTCTTCCTGTATTCTTCCAGTTCTCCTGGGGTTGTTTCACCAATGTGTACCTGATGATCAGTGCCAAACCCGGTGTATGCGCCGTCCACATCAGTAAGTATCATGAGTGCGTCAGCATCAATGATGGTTGCAAGCACCGATGATGCCAGGTCCTTGTCTATGACTGCGTCTGCACCTGAATAGAAGGAACCGTTCTTAGTCACGGGTATTCCGCCTCCTCCATTGCAGAGAGGGAGGAAGCCATCGCTTAGAAGTGCAAGAATGGAGGGTTTTTCCAGAATGTCCACAGGTATGGGGGACGGAACAATTCTTCGCCACCCCTTGCCTTTTTCTTCCCTGATGCTCCACCCATGCTCTCTTTTCATCTTCATGGCCTGCTCTTCAGTGTAGAATGAGCCAACAGGCTTGGTCGGGTTGTTGAATGCAGGATCTTCAGGATCCACGACCGACCTGGTCAATATCATCGCAAGGTCCTTGGAAACTCCATGCTTGAACTTCACTCTGTCATATGCCAGGGAGAGAACCTCACCGATAAGCCCCTGGGACATTGCCCCGCAGCTGTGCAGGGGGAGGGGGGCAGCCACAGAGGACGAATATTCATTCTGGAGAAGTATGTTGCCGACCTGTGGTCCATTTCCATGTGTTATTACGACCTCATTTGAAGAAATAAGGCGATACAGGTTCTCGAATGCCTGTGTGGCCCTGTCCAGCTGGATATCAAACGAAAAGGGATCTCCCTTGTGAAGAAGAGCGTTCCCACCCAGAGCTACTACAATTCTCTCCATCTGTTCACCTGCTAAGGTACTGGCTATTGCAGGCAAATATTAAAATGGTCACCTCAGTCCAGTACTGGACTGCAAAAGGGCAAGCTTCAGCAGGCGCCCATGGTTTTACGGGCACCCCTGGCTTACGACAGACTCACGGACAGTATTCACTGGATCAATCTGTTGAAATAGTACAGGCTGTTATTTGAACCAGGAGAGTGCAGAAGAGATGAAAACGTACGATGACTTGTACAGGGAAGCTGGATTCTATTGGGGACGAGAACCGAACGGTCTCTGCAAGCATCTTCTTGACCTCCTCCCTGCCGAAAGCAGGCAGGGCTCATCGCTGATAGACATAGGATGTGGAGAAGGGAGGGATGTCATAAGATTTGCCAACAACGGGCTGAAGGCCGTAGGTCTGGACATCTCGGATGAGGGTGTCAGGAAGACCCGCGAATGGGCATCCCAGGATAGCCTCAATGTAGAAGTCTTCAAGGCTGATATTAGGGAATACAGGCTTGAACGCAATTATGACATCATATATTCCAGCGGTACGCTCACCTTCGTTCCGCCAGGCCTCAGGAATGAACTCTTCTCCAACTTCAGGGGCCACACTCCGAGCGGAGGCATAAATGCATTCAACGTGTTTGTTGAAAAGCCCTTCCTAGAAGTTCCGCCGGACTGGTC
>JBJKRS010000010.1:0-8944 GCA_046704525.1 Thermoplasmataceae archaeon | reverse complement strand
GAATTTTATCCGCGCCACGCCCGAGGCATGGGTGTGAAACAATCTGGTGTACCCCTTGGCGCAATTCTCTCCGTAGGGGTGCTTACTGCCATCACACTCACGTTTTCTTTCAAGTACAGCTATTTCTTCCTCATTGCTGTATCAGCTGTCCTTGTGCTCCTGATTCCACGTGACACAATGAGGGAACATGGCAGGAACATAGGAAAAGGATACCTCAAAGACCTCCTTTCAGCTGGAATGAACAAATCCCTCCTCGCCATAGAGCTTGGCGTGGTGTTCCTGTCCTGGGGGCAGCAGACATTGCTCACGTTCATCGTCGATTTCGAGAAGTCAACAGGAATCACCATTGTTGGTGCCGAGGTCCTTCTGATCATCCTTCTCGCAGGATCTGTCTTCGGGAGGAACTTCTGGGCCATGATGAGCGACCGGTTTTTCAGGAAGAACAGGGTGCATACAATATCCGTAATCATGGCAATATCCGGTGCAATGTTTGTTCTCCTGGTGGGAGAGGGAAACTTCTACCCTGTGCTGGCGATTCTTGCGTTCCTGCTTGGAATGAACGCTGTTGGGTGGAACAGTGCATATGTTACTGTTATTTCCGAAATAGCTCCAAGGGAGAAAGTGGGTGTGTTCAGCGGAGTCAGCCTGATGTTCACCGGACTTGGCACAATAGTGGGGGCGCCCATTTCCGGAGGCATCAGCGATGCATACTCGTACGGAAGCATGTGGGCAGTCCTGGGGATATCGCTGGTGGTGATGGCCATAGTATTCCTCTTTGTTGCCAGAAAATACGTGAGACCGTTGGCATAGCCTCATGGCATGCATTCGCGGTCCAATTAAAACAAGAGGGGGATGTCCCCCGTTTTGGTGGTTAAGTCTTCTGGGCCCCTGTTGCCGGCTTCCTTCCAATGGCATTAGCAGCTGCAGACCATATCACTGTCACCACAAGATTCAGGGCAAGTGCGATGGCAGCAACATAAACCAGGCCAAAGGGCGAATTCATAAGTGACGATGTGGGGCTTCCGAAATTGTTCGCCGCTTCTACAAAATAAAGGCCTGATGCGATTCCAACGACCCAACCGGCGATCATTGCGTTCTTGTCCAGCCATTTTGTGTATAGCCCTATGAATATCGGTGGAAGTGTCTGAGCTATCAGGATCCCGCCAAGAAGCTGAAGTGAGATTGCATACGTGTTTGGTATCAGGAAAACAAATCCAAGTGCAAGGAACTTGAAGATCACTGATGACCATTTTGCAATTCTTGCCTCTGACCTTGGCGAAAGCTGCGGGTTAATCTCCTTCACTATGTTCCTGGTGAGCAGGTTAGCCTGGGAAATTGCCATGATGGCGGCAGGAACCAGGCCACCTATGAAAATGCCCAGGAATGCGAACCCAACAAACCAAGCAGGCATGGTGTGAAGTATAAGTTCAGGCACCACCAGAGAGCCGTTTCCGCCTAGGGCGTTCAACGCATTAGGCACTGCAAATATGAGGATTCCGAAGAGAGTCAGCAGGAACAGCCCCACTCCATAAATTGGAAGCAATGCAGTGCTGTATCTTACAGACTTGGCGCTTTTTGAGCCAAGAACCCCGTTAATGGCATGAGGATAAAGGTAGAGGGCCAGTGCACTTAGCACGAACAGACTTATGAAAGCGTTCGTCAGTTTGGGCGATAGTGAAAGATATGCACTCTTTGCGGCGCCAACAGTGGCGGCCTGCTGGAATGCAAAGTGGAAACCTCCAGCAACTTTCAGCGGCACCGCTATTACAACCACAACAACCGAAATCAGGATTATGACGTCCTTCATGACAGCAGTAAGGGTTGCCCCCCTCAAACCGCTCCAGAAAGTGAAGGCGGCGAGCACAATGAAGGAGACAATCAGGGCAATCTCATCAACGTTTGCAGCAGCTGCAGCGGTGCTGAAGTACGGTGCAATCATGACCTGAAGGACAGCCTTCATTCCAACAATCTGCAATGCTATATAGGGCAGCTCGGCGACAATTCCAGTTGCTGCGATAAGGATTGCAAGGGTGCTGCTGCCGAACTTGTCTTTCACAAAATCCACCGCAGTCACGTAACCTTTCTTCTTGGACATCTTCCAGAGGGAACTCATGACTATCAGGGCAACAGCGAAGGTTGACATGACGTAAGGCACTGCAAACATGTAGATGCTGCCCTTGGCATACATTGCAGAAGGGACTGCAATGAAGGTGTAGGCAGTATACAGATCCGCGCCGACAAGAAACCAGGCCAGGTACGCTCCTAGCCTTCGTCCTGCAAGAGCCCATTCGTCTAGTTCAGCGAGATTTCCCCTTCTCCATCTCGAAGCCCCAAATCCAAGGATGGTGAATACTGCAAAGAGGACAAGAAACACAATCAGTATGGTATTGTTCATGCTTCCTCACCCTTGTCCAGCACACCTGTCAGCATTCTAGCAGCCACTAGATACATTCCTGCGGCAATAAACAGCCAGAGAGCCTGGAACCAATAAAAAAAGGGAAGTCCCAGAAACTCAGGTGTCTGCCTGTTGTACAGTGGTACAAACAGGAGGACTATGGTGGGTATTGCCAGCAGCAAGCCGGATACGAGATACGTATTGTTCATCGGAATCTGTCAAATACACTCTTATGATTTATATAAAATTTTAGTTAGAAGGATATTCTATGGCAGAATTAACTATGCAATGGACTCCACTATCTGGTTAGTGCATGAAATCTTCGTTCCGATGTGAGACATTAATGGCAGACGTTTTCCACTTTCCACGATAATTCATCTGAAACGCGGCATAACTTAATTTTTGTATCTGGTGTCAGACTCACAATTGCTATTGTAGATGACCGTACTGAAGTCTACCATATCTCCTGGAATCATCCTGTCGTCGCTCTAAGTTGAAGAGGCGGATAAGCTTCAGAAAACTATAGAAGTTGCACAATTGTAAATTACTCGGAGAAATACAGTTCCACGGGTTATTTGTCATCTTTTTATATTTAAGGCTTGGGATTAAATTTTTATACTCAAAAATGCTAGTGAATTTGTGAGACAGAAGAGGAAAATAGCTGGGTGTAAATAAATACCCGTGCAAGAGAGAGCCGCCTCAATCAGTGGAGACGACATTGGAATCTCTTACCCAGACTAGTGTGCACCTGGCCAAGAAGAAGTCTCTGATGAGGTGATAGATAATATGTTGAAACCGGACAGTAAGGAAACTCCGAGCGAAGTAACTGAATGTCCTGAGTGCAGCTCAGAGCAGATAGTGAAAGATTATAAGCACGGAGAACTAGTATGCAGCAATTGTGGAATTGTCATTGACGAGGGCCAGATAGATTCAAGACCGGAATGGAGGGCCTTTGACGCAGAGCAGAACACCTCCAGGGCGAGGACCGGGTCCCCGATGACACTCAGGATACACGACAAGGGTCTTTCAACAGATATTTCCTGGGTAAACAGGGATTCATTTGGAAAGTCCATACCAACAAAGAACAGGTCGCAGTTCTACAGGCTCAGGAAGTGGCAGAAGAGGGTCAGGATCTCCAACCAGATTGACAGGAATCTGTCCCAGGCACTGCAGGAGCTTGAAAGGATGGCCTCAAACCTGAGCGTGCCAGAAGATGTGAGGGAGACTGCCGCATCCATATACAGGAAGGCAGTGAAGAAGAACATGATAAGGGGAAGGAGCATAGAGGGCGTAGTAGCTGCTTCTCTTTACGCGGCGGGGAGAATGACAGAAACCCCCAGAACGCTCGATGATATTTCGGCCGTCACGAGGATAGGCAAGAAAGAGATCGGGAGAAACTTCAGGATCATCAGCCGTTACCTGAAGCTCAGCATAATGCCTTCCAAGCCTGATGATTACGTCGGCACATTCTGCAGCAAACTGAGGCTTTCGCTGGAAACAAAGAGCAGGGCTCTGGAAATCCTCAAGATGGGGGAGGAAATGCATGTCATTTCCGGCAGAGGACCGACAGGCGAAGCTGCAGCAGCCATATATATAGCAGCAATGAGCAACCAGGAACGCAGGACTCAGAAAGAAGTCGCGGAGGTGGCCGGGGTAACAGAGGTTACCATCCGGAACAGATACAAGGAACTGTCTGAAAAGGTGAGGCCTCTGATAGACTCCTTTCCCTGAGAACCTCTATACTATTTTTTTATAAAGTCAGCCAGGGACTCTGGTACGTTTAAACTTTCACAGGCCACAGAATTACCATTTCTATCGTTATACATGTGCAGGGATGACAGATAAAGCGTTCCTCTCAACCTTTATAAGCTACGGATATAGGTTCGGCTTGTATATTTTAAATGGAGGTGACCGGAATGAGAACTCCATACAGCGTGTTTGGTCTAATTGGCCTTAACCTGGTACTAGCAGGCTTGGCATTATACGGTGGCTTGATGCTCTTGCTCGATCCTTCGGGCACATCGCTTGGGCTGGACTCTGCCCTGCCCCTCATACCTTACGTCCAGGACTTCATGCCGTTCTCCCTTTGGCTGATAATAGTCTTTGCAGCATTCCCGGCAGTTCTTTCATATGCCCTTCTTAAGGACTGGAAGTGGGCTGCCATTGGTTCGCTGACACTGGGAGCGCTTGAAATTGTCTGGATCGCTACTCAAGTAGTGCTGCTGTACGAACTAGGGTTTACGTACCTGTGGCCGCTTATCGCAGGCTTCGGTGTGGCAACAATCTACCTGACGATCAGACACTCAGTCAGAAACTACCTGCACTGGTGGACGCCAAAAACTGGATCAGGTTCTTGAGTGAATGTCCTGTATATTTGGATCAGTGGACAAAGCTGACAGGACATTATTTTTAGTTCTTTTTTCAATTCCCCTCTCTTACGGCAAGGTGCTGAAAAGGCGCCGGAACTGATCCTCCAATTATCTCCAGTAATTTTTCCGGACTTTAAATTTATAACATTTCACTGAGTCTCCTTAACATGCCAGTCAAAACCACCATGACGGGGAGTTATTACCGGACGAAGGAGATAGAAGAACTGCTGAAGACCGCAAAAAGAGGCGAGGTTGACGAGAGCCATTCCGGCGAAATAAGAAAGGCGGAACTCAGGGCAATCAGGGACCAGCTGCATCCGGAAGGGAGTAGCATGGGTCTGAGCTGGATAAGCAACGGCGAGCAGAGGAAGTCTGGTTATACAACCTATCTGCCGAATAGGTTCAGCGGGTTCTCTGAAACCGAGTTCGTATCTTCTTCGGTCAGCGAGCGGTTTGTAAAGGACATAAGCGATTCAAACCCGCTTCTCGCCTCTTCGCTTGCAGAAAATTCCCCATTCAACCTGAACAAGATTGTGGACAGGCTCCAGTACACTGGGGAGCGACTTGCGAAGAAAGAGGCTGAGGAGTTCAGGTCACTTGCCAGGGATGAGAAGGCAGGCAAAATATTTCTCAACGCACCCTCCCCAGGCGTAATCACCATGTTCTACAACGGGAAGGGTGTATACAAGGACCACGATGACTTCCTCTATGGGGTTGGGAAAGAACTGGCCAAGGAATACCGTGCCATACTGTCAGTTGAGGGTGTGGACCTTCAAATAGACGCACCGGACATCGGGATGGGGGCGCTCTTCAATGATCCCTGGGGTGCGAATTTCACAGAGTCCCTTCCTGACCACGTTCAGGCAATTAACGATGCATTGAGTGGAATTCCGCAAGAAAGGATAAGGGTGCATTACTGCTATGGAAACTACTCTGCATCGCACCTGATTGACCCTCCTCTAGGGAAAATGCTTCCCGAGATCGTGAACCTCAAGGCGAATACAATAGTGGGGGAGATGGCAAACCCAAGACATGCAGGAGACCCCATCCTGGTCAGAAAATATGCCAAGGAGCATGGCTGGCCCAAACACATGAGCATTGCTGCAGGCGTCATAGACGTGAAATCAGCATTCGTTGAAACGCCCGAAACGGTCGCAATAAAACTGCAGGCACTTGCAGACATTGACGAAATAGGGCCTGAAAGAATCCTTGGAGGTACGGATTGCGGATTTGAAACATTTTCCTGGATAGACAATGTGCCATATGGTGTGGGAGTGAAAAAGCTCAGGGCATTGGCAGAAGGTGCACAAATCGTATCCTGAGACTGGTCTGCCCTTCCGCCATTAAAGATAAGGGTTACTGATAAATAGAATGCTCATGCTGGTGTCACGGTGGTAAACCGTGACTGTAAGTTGGGCCAAGCTCGCGTTGTCCCTGATCATCACTGAGGGGTCAGGGGGCATAGGGTCTCTCTTCACATACGATTCAATTCCAACCTGGTATGCTGGCCTGAGCAAGAGCCCAATCACACCGCCAAACTGGCTATTTGCACCGATGTGGCTGACATTATTCCTTCTCATTGGGAATAGCGCTTTACCTTGTCTGGAACAGCGGAAAACAGTTACTAGAAATTGCCCTCCCAATTTCTCTCTTCGGGATTCTGCTGGTCCTGAATGTCATATGGTCAGTCATCTTCTTCGGCATGCACCAAATACTGTTTGGTGCCGTAGAGATCGTGTTTCTGTGGTTCTTCATAGCAGCTACTGCCATTGAATTCAGGAGCATAAGTAGAGTCTCTGCATACATGCTCTTCCCTTATCTGTCCTGGGTTACTGTGGCAACAATGCTTAATATCTCCATATTGTGGGTAAACGCGTGACGGTGGTGGAATATCACCACCCTTCCAGTCAAGTTCTCGCCAAAGCTCAGGGATCCCGTAAAAATTTTTCAAAGGGATCAAGGCGGGCTCCATCATCAAGAAGTGATATGTTGCCCGAGTGAACATATGATGATTCCTGCCACAATTTTGTCTAATCTTCTCAAGCGCTGTCATATTCAAACTAGATTGCCGGGGGATGATGGGCGGATACTATGGTGGCGTACAGTCTCTAACTATAGGAATTCTTCCACCTATGAACTCCGGGCATTATGGCTTTTGCAAGCTTCTATTGCAATTTCTCGAACAGTGGAACTCTCTTGTATCTGTGCACGTACCCAGGGCACGCTTAACGGGTCATGGATGTAAAAATAGTAGTGGTTTGCTATTCGTCTTGAGATGAAGGAGAAATTCATGCTTATCTGTTTCTACCCGAGTTCACATACATGCCAACTCATAAATATGTATGAGTCCTGTTTCCCGGCGTAGGAAATGCCTGAAAGAAACCCAAAGGTCGATCAGTTCATAGGAAGGCTAGACAAATGGCAAGATGAAATGCGCAAGCTTAGGGACATAGTACTTGACTGCGGTCTGAGCGAGGATTTCAAGTGGGGCCAGCCATGCTATACACACAACAAGGGAAATGTGCTGATCATTCACGGTTTCAAGAATTACTGTGCAATCTTGTTCTTTAAGGGGGTCCTCATGAAGGATCCCAAAGGAATACTTATCCAGCAAACAAGAAATGTTCAGGCGGGAAGGCAGATCCGTTTCCCCAGCATAAATGAGATAGTCGAGATGGAACCACTCCTGAAGGAATACATAAAAGAGGCAATAGAGGTAGAGAAATCAGGAAGGAAAATAATAAAGAAAAAGACAGAGGATTATCCCGTTCCCGAGGAATTCCAGTCTAAGCTGGAAGAAGACCCGGCATTGAAAGATGCTTTTGAGGCACTGACACCAGGGCGTCAGAGGGCTTATCTGTACTATTTCTCATCAGCTAAACTGTCCAAGACGAGAGAGGAAAGGGTTGAGAAGTACCTCCCCAGAATAATGGAAGGAAAGGGCCTGAATGATTAGCTAATGCAATTTATTTTTCAGTGGCAAAAAATGCTCCGGTCGGGATTTGGACCCGAGTCGAGGGATTGAGAGTCCCTAATGCTTGACCGTGCTACACCACCGGAGCCGTGGTGCGTGATACCCGGAGAGGATTTATTACTTTTCCTTGGTGGATCAGGAGGGCCAGAATATTTTGAGAAGCTCCACAACAAAGGCCATTGCAACGCCTATGTAAATTACAAGCTTCGGGTCGAGTGCGGGACCTTTGATCTCTTCCTCATCAAAATACCTTATGAGACCTGCTCCAGACTGGAAGCCTTCTCCCTTCTTCTCGGCCATTGTCTCGAATATGGAACCTAAAGATTTAACTTTTGCCTTGCCCCAGCAATCCCTTCAATGATCATTGATGATTGAAGCGCCTCCGGCAATTTTCAGAGGCACGGGATCAGACTCAAAGCGCGGCGCCTCTTTCATGATCAACTGGTAGTCTTTCTTTCGAATTGGTACGAACACGTTGGACCCGCCTGTCACAATGTAGGTCATCCAGGTATCGGAGCGGAGATCCTTTACATGCTCGATGAAGCTCCTCATTTCCTCTGTTATGATCTGGACTCCTACACTTTCTATGAGTGAATGATACTCATCTGTGTCGTGCATCGCCAGCTCGAATATCTCTTTGACATTCTTCTCAATCGCGAGCTTTCGGAGCTTCCTGCCCTTCTCTCTGGTGCTTTCCTTTCTTTGCTGGTAGTCAGGGCTCTTGACAACGTTTTCATGGATCCTGTCTGAAGGTTTTCTCTTCGTGCTGAATCTGCAGCCCACCACAACTATGTCATCAAAGTCCGAAGGGTCAAGCAGCCTCTCGCTGAAAGGGCTTTCAGCCTCCTCTGTAATTGTCAGTCCCCCGTATATGCTTCTGCCCACGCTTTCAGAAATCATCCGAAGCTCATTTTCAAAGGATTTCCAGTCCACTCCTCCGCCACTAAGGTGCTCAACACATTTCCCAATGGCAGCTGCCGCTCCGTCCGAGCTCCCACTGAGCACTCCCTTGTTGACAGATTCAAATGAAAGCCTGCTCTCATTCTCGGGCAGGCTGTTCCTTTCGATGATTGAAGGAAGGTATCTGTTTATGAGTTTGAATGGAGACCTGCTGCTGTCGAGGTCAATATCCTCGCCGTTTACTATTCCGAGCTCAGCTTTGGAAGAATGCAGAACGGTCTCAACAAATACATCATCCCTGAGGCC
>JBJKRS010000009.1:0-3068 GCA_046704525.1 Thermoplasmataceae archaeon | reverse complement strand
ATTTTCCTGCCGGTTCTCGTAGTGGCTGCAAATGTTTACTTCATCCTGGTGCTGAACAGGTATGTCAGGGTCTCACTTGGCAGAAGACTGGATCAGGGTAAAGCGGAGCCCTGACTTGCGCCTCATTTGAGGTATTCAGGCAGTTTTGTTCCAGGAAGGTTGTCTGGTGAACCTTCTGGATTGCCCCTTACGGTCTCAAGGGGCACGACTCCTGACCAGTAGACAAGGTCCCGGTCTTCCGGGTTGTCTATTGGCGGTCCGGAACGAACCTTTGAGGAGAAATCTACAATGTCCAGTGCCAGAATTCCCGTCGCAGAAAGTTCCTGGTCAGACGGGGGCCTACTGTCATACCACCTGCCTCTGGCCATCTTTTCTGTGATCGCTTCTACGGCCTTGAGCTTGTCATCGGTCTCGGTTATGCCTCTCATTGAGCCGTACACAGAAGCGGAACGGTAATTCATGGATGAGTTGTACGCGCTCTTTGCAAGCACTATTCCGTCAATGAGGGTAACAGTCAGGCAGCATTGCACACCGCTTGCGAGAGTCCTGTATATTCTGCTCGCCACTGATCCATGTATCAGGATTCTGTTGCCTTCTCTTGCGTAAGTCATGGGAATGTTGTATTCAGAATCTCCGTCCTTGAATGCAATGTGGCACACCAGGCCACTGTCAAGAATCTCATCAAGAGTGTCTCTGTCATAGTGCCCCCGATCCGGGTGCCTGACCACATTCTTTTTCAACGTCATTTCAAACGATTGCCTACTGTATGCATTCCCATAATACTTTCATTTCAAGGAGCTATTTCGTCCTGCCTCTTGATATGATAACCACTCCGGCCACAATGAGGAAGCCGCCAACAATCTGAGCGATGGTGTAGCTCCCTATGGCAATGCTGCCTACCAGGACAAGCACTGTATCCATATATGTGAAATTGTTGATGTAATTCTTCATCGCAACGTTCCTTTCCTTCTTCAGCTGCTCGTTTAGCCTGAGGGAGAGAAGCTCAAGATGTACTGCGATGATGTAGAGAGCGCCTGAGAGGATGATCAGGAGGGAAATTTCGAAAGATGGCAGCTTTGTTCCATCGAGAGCGAAATAGGCAAAGGAAATTGCAAAGGATAGGCCAGCAATTAGCCCGGATTTGAGGTGTGGGCCGAAGTCAGTAAGGTTAAAGGAGAGCATGTAGTAGCCAAGGCCGGTTAAAACAGGGATTGCAATGACAAAGGGAAGGAGTGAAATGTTGTAATCAGAAAATCCGGCGCCGCCGGACACGTAAACACCTCCTATAACTGTGGCAATCCCTCCCAGGACCAATGCCGCCAGCCTTCCCTTTATGAGGCTCCTGAACACGGCCAGATCCATGAAGAAGAAGACGAGAGAACTCAGGGCTATCAGCGGGTAGACTTCGGCCAGCATGAACCTCCTTAGCGCGATGAACAGGGAGAGGTTGAACCCAATAATCAGCAGTGCACCCAGTACGGGCAATGCAGACCCTCTTCTCAACGAAATTGACGAGGATCCGGGATTCCGCTTTTTCAGAACGAAAGGCACAATTATGAGAGTGCCGATGGACCATAGAAAGAAGAATGCTGCAAGGCTCGCTTTCCTGATGAGCAGATACTCCACAACACCGTTCAGAGCATATGCGAGTGTGCTCATAATCAGCAGGGTCATTGTATGTCCGTTCTTGTTCAACAGTCCTCGCCCTCAAATCGGGAACAGACTTAAGAATTGGGTGGCGGAATCCTTCAAGTCTTTTGCCAGCAGTCACATAACAAGCTTAGTTTGCAGCTTTGTTTAAATTCAACCGGTCGTTGAGGATTCATGGTGGAAATAATTCCTGCGCGTCTCGAGTTCCACTCGCAGGGAATTGTAATGCACTCATGTTCTGATGGTGTGAGAAAATCAAAAGGAGGAATTCTTGGACCTTAAGTATCTTAGCAGGAATGTTCTGCTGATTTCACTGTCTGCTTTCTTTGCTGACATGGGATACCAGGCCGTGACCGCTGTATTTGCAGTCCTGCTTGTCCTTGACCTGCATCAGCCTGTGTATGTATACGGATTGCTTCTTGCCCTGAGTTTCGGCATGGGTTCCGCCTTCTCTCTGGTTGGCGCAAAAATCGGAGAGAGGCTTGGCAAGAAACCCACTGCCATAATCGGCAACCTGCTGATCCCGCTAATGTCACTCAGTGTTCTTTCACGAAACGTGGTCTTCCTGGAGGCACTCTTCGTGTTCGGATGGTGGGCCAGATACTTTCGCACTCCCGTAAGGAGGTCATGGCTTGTGGAAGTCTCCGATCCAGAGTACAGCTCCAGAGTATTCGGATTCCTCCATGCACTCGATGTTGGAGGCGGACTGATCGCTGTAAGTTACGCAGTGCTTATGGTAATGCTGGGGATATCACTGAGGGATGTGGTGCTGGTCACTGCCATACCGCTTGCTGTGTCCAGTCTGTGCCTCTTCCTCGCAGGTACCGAAAGGCATTCAGCTTACCAGAAGAAAATCTCCTCAGAGCCGGAGGAAGCGTCCGGGGACAATAAGGGACCACTTGCAACGAACGACAGGCTCTTCAGGGCGGTTATTTTCTCCGCCACCCTGTTCGGGTTCAGTTACTATGCTTTGGGGTTTCCCATTATTACCGTGTCTCAGACCGAAAACAGCTACGTGCTCGGAATACTGACTTTTGGCGTATATCTTGGGGTTTCAGCCCTTTCAGGTTTCATCCTTGGGAATGTGGCAGGAAGGAATCCGCTACGTTCGCTGTGGAGCCTTGGGTACCTCGCCGCAGCAGTTTCCTCACTCCTGGTGGGCATTTCATATTACACTGGCGGGGAACTGTGGATCTACTACGTTGGTGCAGCTGGCTTGGGTTTCGCAACGGGTTCCGTAGAGACATTCGAACCTGTGATGATTGCAGCAGTCACCAGGGCAAAGCACCTGTCCTCAAGGATGGGCTGGCTAAGCTCCAGCCGGGCAATAGGCCTCTTTGCATCCAATCTTGCAATGGGGGTAATCTTTGCAGTCAGTGAATTCTACTCTTACGTATATGCAGCGGTGACCTCTCTAT
>JBJKRS010000008.1:0-6885 GCA_046704525.1 Thermoplasmataceae archaeon | reverse complement strand
CCCCAGTTCCTTTTTCCGGGAAACTGGCTGACAGGCATTAGCTCCAATGTGTTTATACCCAGCGACATTAGATGGTCCAGTTTCCCTTCAACACCTGCGTAGGTTCCTTCCTCAGAGAATGTGCCAGTATGAAGTTCGTATATGACCATATCCTCCACAGAGAGGCCTTTCCAGTTTCCTGATTTCCATCGGTATGCCCCGTTGTCTACTGTCATTGACGGGCCATGAACGCCGCTGGGCTGGAAACGCGAGGCTGGGTCAGGATACTTCTTTCCTTCCACCTCGTACCAGTAAGTCTCGCCTGCCTTTGCTGCTGCATTTGCCTCCAAGAATTCTTCTTCCACTCTCACCATTTCAACACGGGAGCCCGAATCCGGAAGAATTAGCCGAATGGGCTTGTCATATGGGCTCCAGAGTCGGAATTGAAATTTGCCGTTACCCATGGGATTCGGGCCGAATGTCCACTTATGTCCTTGTCCACCCATTCATTCCCCCTCCACGGCAATGGAAATTTTCAGAGAAGGTGTTTTCCCAGGTTCTGAAAAGGGAAGGATGCATACTCCCTGCAGAATCGTTTCAAGACCAGCTTCGGAATTGCTGACTGTTCTCACAGGGTAAACAAGAGTCCTGTCTGCCTGGTGCGCATTGACTGAAATCCTGAGTCCCCTGGAGGGGTAATCTACAGCTATCTCCGCCCCACCAAACATCTTCTCCTCGATTGAGTCCAGGCTCTTCCCGTTCACGTTGATATGGCTCCCATCGAGTGCCAGCGAAGACAGAGTGATCTCAGAGCCGAAGACATAGTGGCGTGGCAAATTATCCAGGTCTTCTATTGAGTATTCAACCATGGCTGTTGGCCCCCTCCTCTCAAGGAGTATTTTCTTGCCAACCTTCACCATATGCTCTCCTTCCACGATGTGATAGTCCCTGAAAACCCCAAAATGATCATCGCTCGCAATATATTGGGGAGAACTTGCATTGCGAATCTTGGGGGCAGAAGATGACTCGCCGCGGTAAACTTCGTTTCTTGTGCTGAACAGCCTGTCTCGGAAGGACCTGCGGGGTGACAGATCATAGACGATAGAACCTATGGATAGCGGCTTCCTGGCATATATGCCACTGTCAATTCTCCCATCGGTCCTCTGACCTTTCTTCATAACCCTGGCGAGGGAGGCGTGGTACGCCTCCTCCATTCTCGTGACTGTGTCCATGACATTGTATCCCTTTTTTCTGTAATCCAGCTCCGAGAGCTCCAGACCCGACGTATGGTCAATCGCTGCCCAAAGATGGCCTGTTGACAGTGCAGAAGAGTTTCCTTCGGTATCGGGGGCAAATGTGTCCGCATATTCAACCTTTCCTGATTTCTCCTCGGCAAGGACCTGCGCCCGGATCAGGCTGGAGTATGAATTCATGCGGAGTATTGGTAAGTAGATCCCCCCGAACACACCGTGCCACAAAGCATCGTTTGCTTCACCCCGGTACAGAAATCTTAGCATTTCTTCATCCTCGCCAGCTTCAGCCACCAGAGTGCTGACGAACTTGATCTTCCAGTAGAGCTGCTTAGATTCTGCGTACCTGGTCAGAAAGTTGCGCCATGGGGCGCCCATTATGAACTGCTGGCCTTTAATCCCAGGGTCCTTCAGCAGCCGGCGGACCTTTCTCTGGCTGGACGGGTTCATTGCCCACCTCATCATCTCCGGGTACGAGCAGGACGGGAGATAAACCTGGCCTGATGATGTGAAACTGTCCATGTAATCAGACAGTTTCCACGTTTCAACACCTTTTCTCTCAGCAAGCCTGAGGAACTTCTCGATCCAGTTCTTTCTGTATGAAAGATCGTATGTACCAGGCCACGCCCCGAATTTTTCACAGTCATCCCCGAAGACTCCAAGCCTTCCGGAATTCTGACCTGACACCCGCACTATAGAATTCACGGCGCTGACATGCCCCGAGAATGGAATCGAGTCCCTCAGCTCAAGATTTATCGGGAAGACACGGGTTACGCTGCCTTCAAACTCAACTGAATAGTAGCCTGAAATTTCCTCCTTCGGGATGCCTGCGTTCAAGAAACCCAGGTAGTCCTCCAGCGTATATTCAATCCCCGCTTTCTCCAGTATGCGAGGAAAATGTGGCTCCCAGACTCTTTCGGCAAGCCACATGCCCCTGGGCTTTATGCCAAAAATCTCCTGAAGCTTTTCCGCATACTGGTGTATCTGGCCAACCCCGTCACGTTCAGGGACAGATGCCAGGATAGGCTCATAGAACCCTCCTCCCAGAATTTCCAACTGCCCCCTGTCCACCATGCGCCTGAGCATATCCACGTATTCAGGACGGTCCCTCTGAAGCCATTCGAGCAGGTAACCACTGAAGTGTGCGTTGAAATTCACCTCCCTGTGCCGATCCATTACTTCGAAGAACGGCCTGTACGCTTTTGTAAACACTTCCTCAAGCACGGTCTCCGAATTGCCCGCTGGCTGGTGGGAGTGCACGCAGAAGCCGAAACGGGGTGCCTGATCATTGTCCAATTTCACCACCGGGGATCTTCCCTACGAGAACTGAAGCAGGCATGCTGCCGAGGAGTTTGGAAATACCTATGGCAGTCTTGCCCTTGAGCGATATCTCCTCACCTGTCAGTGCATTTTCAACCTTGTCCAGATTCCATTTCAGCATGACGTCTGTGTCAGCCCACACACTTTCCTTGAATGCAGTTTTCCCTTTCTGAGTGAGCTTAGAAAAGAACCTTGGGGCAATTGTTATGGAGATCTCATCACCTGTTTTCCTTGCGAATGCCACTACTCTTGCCTTCTGCCCCCCTATAAACTCCAGGGGCACATATTCTCCGTTCATGAAAAGGTTGAAGTGCTGCCTTCTGAGATTAAGCAGCCTTTCTGTGAAGTGTAGCTTGATAAGCCCGTTCCTGTAAGTGCGAACCAGGTTGTCCGCATAGTACCTGGATTCCCTCATCCTTTCCAGTTCGTCCATCTTCTTCATAAGCAAGTCCGGATCGAGGGGCGACCTGTTGTCTGGATCCGCCAAGGAGAGATTCCACAGTTCCGAACCCTGGTAAATGTCGGGGACCCCTGGAACGGTCATCTTTATCGCAAGCTGTGAAAGCGAGGTCAGTGCCCCGAGGGCGGAAATCTCGTTCCAGAAGTTCTCAAACGCTGTCGTGAATTCCTTTGAGGAGTAGATGTCCGTTATGCCTTCAATGAAAGACGCCACAGCCTCCTCGTATGAGTGATCCGGCTCGGCCCATGAAGTGTGCACCCCGGCTTCCCTGATCGCCTTCATGACATGCTTGCTGACACGGTGGGTGAAATCTTTGGAGAACTTGTCCTCAAAGCGCATCGATGCCAGCATCACCTGGTAGATGAGATACTCATCATTCCTGTCCGGTGCTTCAGATTTCCCCGTTTTGCGTTTGTACACACTGTTGCCCAGGGACCAGTCCCTGAAAATCCCAAACCACTTCTCAGGCATCTCGCTCAACACTGAAATCCTCGCCCTTGCGTCTTCGCCCAGCTTGGTATCATGTGTTGATGTGCAGTTCATCGTGGATTTCCATTTTACACCACGCTCCTTTATGAAAGTGTGGAAAGCCTCCACTGAAGAGCCGAAACGGTCTGGGGAGGAACCGACCTCATTCAGTGATATCAGCCTGACAAACCTGAAAAATAGGGTATCTTCCAGAGCCTTGGCCATTACGGGGCCAGTGAGCTGCTGCACGACACCGGCCAGGCCCTCGAGGTTCTTTTCGCCCTTCAACTGCGATGAGTAATGCTTGCAGAATTCCACCAGGTCTGGATGCCGGGACCCGATTTCTGAAACGGCACCTTCGAGCCTTGAAAGCTCATCACTGTTGGGAACTGGCCCCCACAGCACGTATGTCCTGTACATGGCCAGGCTCGTTGCCAGCGTTGTTATGAACTGCCTTATGTCACGTTCATCCGGGGCGTAGGAACTGTCGTTGGACTCCATGGTCTTCTTCACGATCTGGACGATATTTTCCAGGTTTCCCGAAAAGTCCTCCTGGATGATTGTCCTCTTCAGTGACGCCAGTTGCGACTGGTATGGATCCCTGTTGCCTGATATCCTGACGTAGTTGCGCCTGAATTCCTCCTCTGAGTCCCTCAATGTGAAGAGGCTGTTCAGCTCACCCAGAAAATCATAGCCCGTGGTGCCGTTGCAGTCCCAGACATGGGGTATTTCCTCACCCTGCATCAGGATTTTCTCAACGACCCTGTAGAATTTTCCGCTTTCCTCGAGTCTTATAAGGTAACCGCCCGGATCCATGAGACCGTCAATATGGTCAATCCTCAACCCGTCAATGGTGCCATCACTAATCAGATCGATTATGAGACGGTGCGTTTCCTGATACACCCATTCCTTCTCCGCCTTGAGGGATATCAGGTCGTTGATTGTGAAGAACCTCCTGTAATTGATCTCCTTCCTTGCGTTCTTCCAGTACTCGAGGGAATAGTTCTGCTCCTTTATCAGCCGATCAAGCAACTTCCTGTCTGAATTTATGATTCTGATCTGCCTGAGAAGATCCTCATCTGATGAGATGTAGTCTTCCCCCGTGTACTTGAGTTCCTCCCTGATCTTCAGCACGCTTTCCGGCGACAGAGGGAAGGCCTTGTCAAAGTACTTAAGGAAGAATTTCTTGTCAACTGACAATTCCCCTGCTTCCAGGGCTTCCACGTACTCCTTCCCCAGGAATGGGGCGCATATTTTCCCGGGATGCGGATCACCCTTGCGAACCCACTGAATATCGAAATAGCTTGAGTACTTGGACTTCTCGCCCTTTTCCATTATGTCCCTCACGAATCTGTTGAGGTGGCTGTAAGCCATGTGATTTGGGGCAAAGTCCTGAAGCCATCCCATCCCCCTTTCTTTTAGCTTTGAAGATAAATATTTGAGTTCCCTGAGTGTTCCGATCTCGGGGTTTATCTTTGAGAAATCTGTTGCGTCGTACCCATGTCTGCTTCCGGGAACAGCCTGTGTTATGGGGGATGCATAGATGAATGAGACTCCCAGCCAGTCCAGGTAATCCACTGTGCGCTCAAGATCCTTAAATGAAAATTCGCTGTTCAGCTGGACGCGGTACGTGGAAAGAGGATGGCGCATATGGATCGTGATATTAGGCAGTTATATTACTTAACACTGAGGCATCCCCCAAGTGTTTGCCTGATGCTCTCATCATATTGGCAGTGTTACTTCAGTGCAGGGCAGTGCAAATTTTCCGGATAATATCAGAATAAGCTTAAGTCGGTTGCATGAATGTTTCACGCATGACTGGAACCTCTCTTTTAGGCGTTGACATAAATCCAGAGATTTCCACCTGCAACCTTAGCGATGCCATGGGACGCACAGGGTCACTTGGAAGCTTCAAGCTCATAAGCCCTCCGGCGTCAACAGTTTACGGTAGGGCGGTCACATGCGAGACACCTGTAGGAGACTGGAAGGCCGTAGTGCAGGCAATCGATACTCTGACTGAGGGTGACATTCTTGTGGCAAAATCAAATGGAGGCTATGGAAAGGCAATCATGGGAGAGCTGCTTGCGCATTCTGCCAAGATCAGGGGGGCAGTAGCTGCTGTTATTGATGGCTCTGTGAGAGATGTGGCAGAACTCGGGAACCTGGACATGCCAATATACGCGAAAGAGTTCGTGCCCAATGCTGGAGACCCGGAAGGAAACGGGAAGGTAGGACTCACAGTCACCGTGAATGGAGTGGAGATTGGCCCGGGCGACGTGATTGCATGCGACCATTCTGGGCTCATCAGGATCCCGGAGGCAAAATTCAAGGAAGTAGTCTCAAGAGCTGAAGGCATAGTGGAAAAGGAGCATAAAGTCCGCGAGCAGGTCCTGGAAGGGAAGATGCTCTCCGACATACTTGGGTTCTGATTCTGGTACCGGAATGCTCAGCTGCCTTCTGGCATGATTTCTGCCATTGCAGCCTGCAGCATCCTGCGCTGGTTCTTGTACGACAGGCCCTGTATGGCCTCGTAGAAACCCAGCCAGCGGTACCCCTCATGCTCGAATGACACATTCACTTCCGCATCATGCTCCGCCTGGGCAAGGAACATGGTCACAGTTTTCCTGACCTTCTCGCCGGACCTGGTGTACCAGTATTCCTGCTCGTACCTGAACCTGCCTTCGGGTTTCAGCTCAAGCCCGGTTTCTTCCCTCGTTTCACGAATGGCTGACTCAGCTTCATTCTCACCCTGCTCGATATGGCCCTTCGGGAAATCCAGGAAACCCTCCCTTCTCTCCAGAAGAAGGAACTGCACCGTACCGTTGTTCCTCCGGTAGACGATTATTCCGCTGCTCGCCTCATGATGCATATGCCATGCCTTATCTGCCGGGCAAATAAACATCTTGCCCGATGTAAGCAGTCATCGTTCACTAAAGGACAAACCTCTCCTTGGGTACATTCCTGCCTATGACCCCGAGTGTGGCTGTTTCAATTTCCCTGCCTTCATACAGTCTCGTCCTCTCTTTCCCCGAGTAGAGGGCCGATACGACTCTCCCAATTGCATCTCCCTTCATCAAGCCGCTTCCACTGGTTCCGGTGGCTATGATGAGGTTCATGCCCCCGAACACGAAAGGATGGGCATCAATGGTATCGTAGGAGTAGTATCCTGCCCACATCCCCCCTATCCGGGCCGATTCCGCACCAGGGAAGTAAGCCTGCAGGACTGGCTTGATGCTGAAGTCGAAGTAGCTCTTCTCCGGCTCTGGGTTTTCCTCAAGTGTGAAGTTCCTACCCACATAGTCTGCTGCACTGACCCTGATCTGCTTCTCTTTTGGGGCTGGCCTGAAATGCACCCCATGACCTGGAAGGAGCGTGAAGGGAAAATATCCGGAAGAGTCAATGCTGAAC
>JBJKRS010000007.1:0-3094 GCA_046704525.1 Thermoplasmataceae archaeon | reverse complement strand
GAAGAACTGGAGTGGGCATATTTACTTCGATGACGATTTTGAGTGGAAGAATCTTGAAAAAGCCTTCCCTGACATCTGGGAGACTGTGACCAGTGAAACTAAGCAGAACCAGGAAGAGGCCCAGTATGATGTATTATACCTAGAACTCAACAAGGAAGAGCTTAGGAGAAACAAGAAACCTATTGGCTACACCAAGGAAGGGGCGAAATTCAGGATGGTCTTTCCGCTGGACAAGAAAGAAATGATCATCTATAGGGGAATGATGTCTGAGGACATAAAAGACATAACTGAAAAAGTTGCCAGAATTTTGAAGAACAAGAAGATCAAGAGCTCGGTCGAGTATGACAAGATGTTTCTATACGATGTGAAGAGAAGAAAGAAGTAAGGTTTTTTGATGGCCACGGTCAAGGAGTTCATGGATACAGACTTCGTTACACTCGGCGAAGGCATGACGCTGAGGGAGGCTTCTGAGATACTTCTAAAGCGAGGTGTGTCTGGTGCAGCCGTAGTTGGAACTGATGGCGAGCTTAAGGGCTTCATAACTGAGAGGGATATCATCAACAGGATCAAGGACAACTTCTCGTCTTCAGGCATGCCTCTGCACCTGTCGCTTTTTGATGCAGTCTTCCTGCACGATCCTTCGAGCGAGGAGCGGGGCAAGTTCGAAGAGGAGGCCAGAAAGATCTCCCAGGTTCCGGTGAAAGACGTCATGTGGAAGAGAGTCATATTCGTCAATTCGGATGATACAATAGAAATGGCACTGCACTACCTTTCCAAATACAGGATAAACAGGATGCCGGTCATGGAGAAGGGAAAGATAGTCGGAATTATCAGCAGGAAAAATGTCCTTGACAGCATCTTCAGGATAATGGAAAGGGATGAGCCATCCTCTGATGATGAATGACAGGAGTATCCATCACAGGGGGAACCTGTTCAATATAGGTTCTGACAAATCTATTTAGAAATGGTTATATTTTATCTTTTAATATCGGTAGAATGGTAAGCCGTATTAAAGTAGTCAATGATGTGGGGGAACTTGTTTCAATTTTTCACGCGGCCGATACTGATGTGAAGAGGAGGCTTCTGCTCGATTTATCAACAAACTGGGTGACCATGCCCAAAATTGAGGAAAAATACGGCACAGAAGGTAAAAGAGCACTGCTCTACCTCGACAAGATCAAGTTGATTGAGAGCCAGTGGATGACTGGAGACAAGGGTCCGGAGAAGGCATACCATACCTACTATACCAGTGTCCAGATCAATCTGATAGGATCAATGAGCGACCTGGCAGACATCATATATGCCACAACGCTCAAGGAAGAGCAGCTCATGGATTACGAGGGCAGGATCAAGGACATGATGGAAGGTAATGGCGGCGTGTTCGTCGGAGACGTTGCTGACAAGCTTTCCATCTCCCAGACTCTTCTGCGGGGAATCGTGAAGCGTTCAAACATTCTTCAGATTAAGGGGTACAAGATAGAGCTTGTTAGCGGCATCTGACCCTGCGGTATTGTAAGTTGACTGAGATAACTGTCCTGAGGATCGGCCACAGGCCAATGCGAGACAAGAGGATTACAACTCACGTGGCCCTGACCGCCAGGGCCCTCGGAGCATCCAAGATTGCCGTAGACCTCCACGACGAGGACCTGGAGAAGACGATTCGCAAGGTCACCTCGACTTTTGGCGGGAATTTCACCATAGAGACAGGAGTTTCCCCCTCCAGGGCAATAAGGAACTTCGATGGGGTCAAAATACACCTCACAATGTACGGGGAACGTCTGCAGGACAGAGTGGGTGACATACTTCAGGCTGCAGCCGGAAAGGATGTCATGGTTGTTGTTGGGGCAGAAAAGGTCCCGTTCAGCGTTTATGAAAACTCAGACTTCAACATTTCAGTTACAAACCAGCCCATTAGCGAGGTTTCAGCTCTTGCACTCTTTCTTGACCGCTTCTTCCAGGGAAGCTCTCTCGAATGGAGGATCAGGGGGAAGAACAATGTGATCCCTACAGCATTGGGAAAGAGAGTAGAGATCATGCCCGACAGAAAGAGATGTCTGGAGATCCTTGAAGAGGAAGGAGTTTCTCCGCGGGTGAAAGACCACTCGCTCAAAGTCGCGAGTGTGGCTCTGGAATTCGGCAGGAGAACGGGAGCAGACCTTGATCTTGTTGAACGTGGAGCATTGCTTCACGATATTGGCAGATCGGTATCAAGTGGGATAGACCATGCAATGAGAGGAGCGGAGATCCTTAGAAAACTTGAAATCTGCTCAGAAATCGTCTCGATTGTCGAGAGGCACACGGGAGCGGGAATACCTTCAGAAGAAGCGTCAAATCTCGGCCTCCCGGAAAGGGATTTCATTCCGTTGACCCTGGAGGAGAAAGTGGTTGCCCATGCAGATAATCTGGTCTCCGGAAGCCGGAGAATCCTGTTGGCCCAGCTCCTTGAGATGTACAGGAAAAAAGGGCTTGAAGAACCAGCAAGGAGAATAGAGAAGCTTCACCACGAATTGTCAGATCTCGCAGGGGAGGATCTTGACAGGATCGACGCCTGATTGGCTTTGGCAGCAAAACCTTAAAAGATTTGAAACTCTTCCGTGTTAGTCTGCCGTTGTAGCTTAGTTGGTAGAGCACTCGGCTGTTAACCGAGCGGTCGTCGGTTCGAATCCGACCAGCGGCGCTGAAGGGGCTGTAGCTCAGCTAGGTAGAGCGCCTGGCTCATAACCAGGTGGTCATCGGTTCAAACCCGGTCAGCCCCATACGGTTACGTCTTGGGGCTGTCACGCCCTCTTCCCCCCTATCTTTTTCTGGTGATCGAAAAAAGGTCGCCTGAGCCGAAACCACCTGCCTCGCCACATCACTGTCTTTCAAGTGAGTGTACCTCTGCGTTGTCCGGATTGACTGATGACCTAGTAATTTTTGAACCGATCTCAGGTCCATTGGAGGTGCTCCAAAAATGCCTATTAGATAGGCTGTTGCACCCCAATGCCTTGCTGCATGCCAGTGGAATTGGGGCCAACCAGCCGTCAGCCCCAACCGTTTGGATAACCTCTGGAGCCCAGCGTATGTTAGCGGTTCTCCAGACTCCCCATTTTTC
>JBJKRS010000006.1:0-13425 GCA_046704525.1 Thermoplasmataceae archaeon | reverse complement strand
CGGAGTCGCCGGACGAAGGAACGCCGGAATCCAGGGGGAGTACGGCAAAGGCCATTGAAATGGCAAGGAAGAGGTACTCCGAGAATCCGTCCCTTTATTACAACCCGTTTCAACATGGCAACATATCCAATGCAATGGCACATTTCTATACCACCGGACCTGAGGTTGAAGAGGCCACCGGGAAAGTTCCAGAATATGCAGCAATAGGCATGGGAACTGGCGGAACTGTAATAGGGCTATCCATGTATCTCAAGTCAAGAAAACCTGAGGCAAAAGTCATGGCCATCCAGAGTGACCCGGACAGTTACATCCAGGGGATCAGGAATTATGAGAGGGCAAAGGAGAAGAAGCTGCTCCGTGACCACATAGATTACATAGATGACTTCATCACTGTCACTGAGAAAGAGGCCTACAGGGAGGTCCGGTATCTGCTTGAACGCCACGGACTCTTTGCGGGGACTTCCTCCGGCGCGGCGCTTGCAGGCGCCAAGAAACTTGCGGGAGAGATCGACAAGGGGAACGTCCTCACGGTGTTTCCCGACAGCGCAGAGAAATACAGGAACGTGTATCTTGGAAAGGGAGTCTTCTCAGAGCAGGAGTTTGATGAAAATATACCATATTATGTGCAAATCCCCAGAGAAGCTGAGACACTGGTCTGACCAGCGCTCACTTTCCCGAAAATTTTGGCTTTCTCTTGTTTATAAATGCGTCAAAGCCTTCCTTGCTGTCCATGGTGTCAAATAGGGCTGCGAACTTCTCCTTTTCCTGTTCAAACCTGTCATCGGGTTCCTTTCGAACAAGCCTCTTTATGTACTTCAGTGAAACAGGTGGCTTTTCTGAAAGTTCCGCGGCAAAATCCTCCGCAGATTTCAGGAAATCAGTAGTAACAGTTCTGGCAATACCTAATTGGACAGCCTCCTCGCCGCTGATAGTGCGACCCGTCGAAATAAGTTCCAGTGCTCTTGACTCCCCCGCGATTGAGGACAGCCTCTGCGTTCCTCCAAAACCGGGAAGGATCCCAAGATTCACTTCTGGAAGGCCAAGTTTTGAGTCCGGCGTGGCAATCCTGAAGTCACATGCCAGGGCAAGTTCAAAGCCGCCTCCCAGTGCATAACCATGTATTGCAGCAATAACCGGTACGCTGGCAGAAGCTATGGCGTTCATCCCGTCATGCCCCCTTGTGGCAAAGTGGTATGCGTCCTCTGCCCTCATATCCAGGAAGTTCTTTATGTTGGCACCGGCAGAAAATGCCTTTCCCTTTCCACTCAGCACGACGGGCCTGTCTGCTCCAGAAACAGCCTCAGCAATCTCCTCGATTACATCCACGGTCAGTGGATTCAGAGGGTTTCCAGTGTTTATCTCAAGGTGGACCAATTTTTCCTTCCTGTGAGTCTCAATGAAAGTCATCTTCCACCTCAGTACTTGTAGAATCCCTCTCCAGACTTTCTGCCCAGAAGGCCGGCATTCACCATGTTCCTGAGAAGAATTGGAGGCTTGTACCTCGGGTCCCCAAACTCGTCATACAACACCTTCATGACGTCGTATGTCACATCGAGTCCGACAAAATCTGCAAGTTCAAGCGGGCCCATCGGATGGTTCAGCCCGAGCTTTATGGTCTTGTCAATATCCTCCCTGCTGGCAACCCTTTCCTCATAAGCCACGATGGCTTCCCTCAGTAGCGGCATCAGTACTCTGTTTGCAACAAAACCGGGGTAGTCATTGACAACAACCGGTTCCTTGCCAAGCTCTTTTGAAATCTTCCTGATCCTTTCCACGGTCTCGTCAGATGTTTTCACCCCTTTGACTATCTCGATGAGCTTCATCACTGGGGGTGGATTGAAGAAGTGCATTCCCAGAAAGTTCTCCGGCGAAGTGACGAAACTCGAGAGAAGGTTGATGGATATGGAGGAAGTATTGGTGGCTATTATGGAATCCTTCTTTGACAGTGAATCAATCTTGCCAAGTATTTCCTTCTTCAGCTCTGTCCTCTCCACAATGGCCTCGACAAATATATCAGAATTCCTGCCTTCCTCTATGGATTCCGTGAACCTTATCCTTCCCTTCACAGATTCCAGAGACTCCTTGATGAGTTCCTTTTTTGCCAGTCGATCCAGAGACTGTGATATTGTTTTCTCAGCCCTTTCCAGTATCGGCTTCACTATATCTGTAAGCACGACGTCGTGGCCCGCCTGGGCAAATACCTGTGCGATGCCGTTTCCCATTGTTCCCGCGCCTATTACTGTCACTTTCATTCTATCACCTCTAATGCCATTGAATGCGCCCCTCCCCCGCCATGGCAGAGTGTTGCCAGGCCCGTCTGGAGTTTTCTCGTCCTTAAAGCGTTGAGTAGTGTTACGACTATTCGTGATCCGCTGTTCCCAAGTGGATGACCAAGGGCAATTGCGTCCCCGTTTATGTTGAACCTTTCATTCTCTATGCCGAGTTCATTTCTTACTATTATGGAAGCTACCGAGAAGGCTTCATTATGCTCGACCAGGTCAAAGTATGAGATGTCTTTTGACATATTGGCAAGTAGTTTGTTTGTTGCTGGTACAGGCGCCATTACATACTCCCTGGGGTCAAGTGATGCTGATGCAAATCCTGTGATTTTAGCCAGGGGCTTCAAGCCTTGCTCTTCGACTGCCCTGCCGGATGCGAGGACCAGCGCGGATGCACCGTCCGAAAGCTGAGAAGAGTTTCCGGCAGTCTGGATACCCTTCCTGTCAAATGCCGGGACCAGCTTGCCGAGATTCTCCATGTTGGTGTCCCTGATTCCTTCGTCAGAGGGAAGTTCGTCAAGTTTCACAAGCTCTTTCTGCAGTATTCCCTTTTGAGTCGCAGCCTCTGCCCTCTCCTGACTTTCAACAGAGTACCTGTCCGCCTGCTCCCTGGTGATCCCATGCTCAAGAGCAGTCCTCTCTGCAGACCTTCCCATGTGCTCAAAATAGAAAGCGTCCATGAGACCGTCAACAAGCATTGCATCGTCCACCTTGTAATTCTTGTTGAGGAGCTGCCGTGGGCCCCATCTCAGATAGGAAGGGAGGAGGAAAGGTGCATTGGACATGCTCTCCATTCCACCGGCAACAACAATATCCCGTTCTCCGAGCGCTATCATCCTGAAGCCAGATTCAATTGCAAGCATGCCGGAAGCACAGACCACATTGACCGTGTACTTGGTCACAGTATCGCTCAGGCCAGCCTCTCTTGCTGCCTGACCAGCAGGATTTTGGCCAACCCCAGCCTGAATGACGTTTCCCATGATGACCTCTTCCACTTTGGTCGGATCAACATTGGATTCAGAAATTGCCCCGGATATGGCCTTTCCACCCAGTTCTGGGGCAGTTAAACCTGAGAGAGATTTTCCAAACTTACCGATCGGAGTTCTCTTGGCGGATACAACATAAACATCCTCCATAACGACCGTAGCTGTATCAGGAGACGAGATATATCCTTTTTCCGAAAATGTTACAGGCTTGCAAGAAGTCCAGAGCTGGGTATCTTATATAAAAAATTAAGCTGTGACGTTCTCTTCGATTTCACTCTGCAGCCTTTCTTTCTTCTTCACAACATACCTGGTAATGTACCCGGCAATGATGTTGGCAGTCTTCTTGGAAATGCCGTTGATTGACTGTTTTATGATTTCCTTGTTGTTGTTGAAATCCTCGCTGAACTTGTCGGAGTGCTTCTCCGCGAACTCTTCTGCTATTCTCTTGATGCTTGACGGCCTGATGCTTCCCATCCGAATCTAGCCCTTTATACAGGCGGGATATAAAAAACGTATCATTTTCAGGATCATTCATCCTCAAGGGGAGGTGCAACCAGCGTAGGGATCTCTGAAATTTTGATGATCTCTGTGCTGACTGATCCGAGAAGGACCCTGCTGAGGCCCGTAAGCTTCCTTGTGCCAGTAATGATAAGATCAATGCCATTCTCCCTTGCAGTGTTAACAATAACTCTAGCCACCTGGTCACCGGAAGCGTCCAGCTTCAGGAAAGTTGCCGTAACATCCCTCTTTTCCATCAGCTCTTTTGCGATATTGAGCACGTTGTCCGCAGTCTGCTCCTGCCTTTGGTAGACTGAGGCAGGAACATATGCATCGAAGGTGGGCCCGGCACCGATGACTGTTGGGGTAACATATGCAATGAAATATTCATCTACAATTGGCCTCATTTTAAGAGCAAAGTTCAAGGCGTTCTTAGAGGCCTGGGAGTTGTCAAAGGCGACCAGTACTTTCATCTGTGAACTATTATTCGCGAAGCATTTATATTTTTTCGTAAAAGGTTGAGGTCTCCATACCTTCCCCCTAGCAACCACTCGTCCATTGACGCAAGGCCATCAGGGATTATTCCTCCTTCAGGGGTAAATTAATATACAGTCAATAACATAATTACAGTAGGAAGATCCTTTCATGGCAAAGATAGTGAAAGCTGGGAGCACTACTGGGGACGGAAGGTACCGATACGAGATTAAGCTCACTCCCCTGCTCAGGAAAGACAGGAAAATCAAGCTGTATTCTCTCCTGTTCGTCGCTTTCGTTGTATTTTACCTTCTTGCTGTCACCTACCCTCCGATCAAGACAATGAGCGGTGCAAGTTCCCTCAATATCCAGTTCTCTGAAGGAGCAGATTCTACAAGTTCTTTCCCGACTTCCTTGAGCCTCTCCCCTTACAGTTATTTCAATCTCACTTATGATCTTGGGAACAGCTCATACATGGATTACCAGATAACCTCCCAGAACTTTTCCGCATTCGGCTCTGGCAAGGTTGCAAATGCTGAAGGTGGAAACCTGACAGGCCAAGGAACTTATTCATTCCACAACGGAAACTCGCCAAGCAATGTGGTATACCATATCACCGTTGGGACACTAAACCATACAGCAGAAGAAGTCTTGACTTTCACTGCCACGGCGTATTATCCTATCACGATCAACCCCTACTATCTCATGGGTGGACTCTTTTTGCTCTGTGCAGGTTGTGTTGGAGTTGGAATGAGAATTACCAGTGTTCACAAGGAGGCTGCCAAAAAAGTGGACAGTGCGAGAAGGACTGGAGAGGAGGCCAAGGATGGCGATGTCCGGATTCAGCTTGTAAAGGTCCCCATAGGAGTAAGGAAAGGATACATGCTGGCAATGTTTCTGGCCGGAGTTGGTTGCCTCCTGCTTGGAGGAGTTCTCCATGGCAGTTCTTCTGGCCTGGAATTCTTGAATATATTGTTACTGATTGTAGGAGCACTTCTCCTGGTCACTTCAATGCTAATGTTATTTGTAAAGATGGTTTAATGGCCCTGAATATGTACCATTGTACAATTTGCGTGTTTACAGACAATGGTAATGTTTATAATAGCCTGTAAAAATACATTCCAGTACATGGCCTGGAAAGGAGGAGTCAAGACCCGCCTGCTAATCAAAAGGGAAACCTCATTTTCTGAGACAAAGAGAAAATTCAGGCTGTGCGTTGCACGTGACCGGAAGGCACAGGCAGCCATAATTGTATTTCTTTTGTTTCTGGGTGTTCTGGCATCCTCGCTTGCATTTCTTCCTACTTCAAGCTACACAAAGGACTCCCCGCTTCAGGTCTCCTACAGCATGGATGCACATATGAACCATCATTTTGTTGTAGCATTTGACGTCCCCAAAGGTGCGTATGTGAATGCTTCCTATTCCTTGCCAGATGCCGTTTCAAGCTACGTTGTGACCACTCAGTCCTACAACATTTTCGGAGTGGGGCCCACCAAGGTTCAGGAGAACAAATCACTGACCGGTACAGGATCAGTATCATACCACGACACTTCTGGACCGCAGACTGTTAAAGTTGTCATGAATGTAACTTCAGGCTCATCATTCACAACATTCGGCTTTTCCTTTACCGCAACATCATTCTACACCGAAAACGTGAACCCGCTGCTTTATGCCAGTGCCATATGGATCCTGGCCGCCTTTGCCGTGCTTACAGCCTTCATTATCACCGACGTGTTCAGAGATCCGGTTGCCTACTGGCTCAGGCTCCAGGGTGGCATCGACATTGATATGGGTAAGAAGAAATTCAAAGAAGTTTCACTCACGGAACTCGGTCGGAACAGGGGCCATTTGCCGGCATGGATCTGGTTTGTTGCCGGGGTTGCCACCATGTCCGGGGTGGTGCTTAACGTGGATGACTCGACTGGAGTCATTGTGCTAAACCTGTTCCTGATAATCATAGCATATGGGCTGATGAAATTCGCACTCCTAATGTGGGTGGTGAACAGGGATACGACCGATGCCTGAAAATTCAGTTGTTGTGGAACCAGCCTTTCTTCTTTCCAGATTCTTCCATTAGCTCCGTGAGGAGTTCTTTCTGCCTTGAACTGAGATGCTTCGGTACCTCCACGTTTATCTTCACTAGAAGGTCCCCGTTTCCGCGAGAGTTCAGGTGAGGCATGCCCCCGCCCTTGACCCTGAGGATTTCTCCCGGCTGGGTTCCCTGCGGCACCTTTACGTCATAACTGTTGCCGAAAAGCTTCACATCTATAGACGTGCCCAGTGCGGCTTCAGGAAAACTGACCATGCGATCCAGAATCAGGTCATCGTGCCTCCTCCTCATTGCCTTGTCCTCCTGGACTCTCAGCAGAACATAGAGGTCCCCTGTTGACCCGTTGTGGGACTGCCCCTTTCCTTTGACCCTTAGCCTCAAGTTATCTACAGCACCCTTTGGTACAGTGATCGTGAGCTCCTCGGTAACAGGGTTTGATCCGTTACCTTTGCATACAGGGCAATTTTCCACGGGAGTTCTGCCCCTGCCCCTGCATGCGTTGCATGTAGTAACAGATACCATGCGGAAGAATCCCTGTCCCTGGACTACCCGTTGCTGTCCTGTTCCATTGCATGTTCTGCAGGTAGTGAGTTTGCCGTTCTTGGCTCCTGTTCCATTGCACTCATTGCAGGGAGAGTTCCGCCTGTACTTTATTCTCTTGCTGGAACCCATGTATGCATCTTCAAGCGTTATGCCCAGTTCCATGGCCATGTCAAGGTCGGGACCCCTATTGCCAAAACCGCCAAAGAAGGAGTCTCCGAAGCCTCCCCCTCCGCCGAATATGTTTCTGAAAATGTCACCCAGATCACTGAAGTCGTTGAAATGGGAGAAGTCCTGCCACGTGAAATCCTGCCTTCCCGAACCGAAGTCCACAGAGCCGGTCTGGTCATACATCCGCCTCTTGTTGGTATCAGACAGGACCTCGTAAGCCTCACCAATCTCTTTGAATTTCTCTTCCGCTTCACTCCGGTTATCCGGGTTGGCATCCGGATGATACTTCCTCGCCAGGACACGAAATGCCTTTTTGACTTCGTCCTGGGAAGCATCCTTGGATACGCCCAGAACCTGATAATAATCCTTGGCCATTTAATCAGACTTGAATGTTTTACTCCTTGTCCTTGTACTCTGCGTCTACAACGTTGTCATCATCGCTGCCCTGCTGCTGGCTTTCCTGGGATTCCTCTCCTTCGCCCGCCTGCGCCTGGGCTTCTCCTGCACCCTGGTACATCTTGGAGCCGATTTCCTGGATTTCCTTTGTAAGGCTTTCTGAGAGTTCCTTCACCTTTGAGACATCCTTGTCAGATATGGCTTTCTTGAGATCGGAAACCGATGACTGGATCCTGCTCTTCGTATCTCCGTCAATCTTGTCGCCTGCCTCATTTATGGTTTTCTCGACTGTATAAGCAAGAGACTCTGCGTTGTTCAGCTCCTCAACCTCTTCCTTCTTTTTCTTGTCCTGCTCAGCAAAATCATCTGCCTGCTTCTTCATCTTCTCGATCTCTTCAGGGGTGAGCTTGTTGGACGCGGTGATGGATATGCTCTGTTTCTTTCCTGTACCCTTGTCCGCAGCTGAAACGTTGATGATCCCGTTTGAGTCTATGTCGAATGTAACCTCTATCTGTGGGACTCCGCGCGGAGCAGGAGGTATTCCAGTCAGGTTGAACATTCCCAGCGATACGTTGTCTGCAGCCATAGGTCTTTCGCCCTGTACCACGTGCACTGTCACAGCAGTCTGCATATCTGCCGCAGTGGTGAAGGTCTGTGACTTTTTAGAAGGAATGGTTGTATTGGCCGGTATGAGTGGTGTTACGACTCCCCCCAGTGTTTCTATTCCAAGGGTGAGAGGGGTGACATCCAGAAGGACAATGTCCTTGATGTCCCCTGAAAGGACTGCTCCCTGGAGAGCTGCCCCCATGGCAACGCACTCCATCGGGTCTACACCGCCTTCAATCTTCTTACCAATGTGGTCCTCAACGAACTTCCTCACATACGGTATCCTTGTTGGGCCACCAACTAGTATGACCCTTGTCAACTCATCCTTTGAAAGGTTTCCAGCCTTTATGGCGTCATCAATAGGTTTTGTCGCCCTATCTACAATCGGTGCTATGAGTTCCTCAAATTTTGACCTGGTCAACTCCTGCTTCAAATGCTTTGGCCCTTCGCTTGTCTGTGTTATATATGGCAGGTCTATCTCAGTAGACTTGGTGGTAGAAAGTTCGATCTTTGCCTTCTCTGCAGCATCCCTGAGCCTGATGTATGCGGAACGGTCCTTTGTCAGGTCGACTCCCTCTTTTTTCTTGAAGTCTTCTGCGAGGTGCTGCACAATCGCCTCATCCATGTCAGTTCCGCCCAGGTTTGTGTCTCCAGAGGTCGAAACTACTTCGAATACGCCCTCTCCAAAATCCATTATGGTAACGTCAAGTGTCCCGCCGCCAAGATCGAAAACCAGTATTTTCTGAGATTCATTCGTCTTGTCAATTCCATAGGCAAGCGATGCGGCTGTAGGCTCGTTGATAATTCTCTTGACCTCCAGGCCTGCAATGGACCCTGCATCCTTGGTGGCCTGTCTCTGGTTGTCGTTGAAATAGGCAGGAACCGTTATGACTGCTTCCTTCACTTCTTCTCCAAGGAATGTCTCGGCATCCTTTTTGATCTTCTGAAGAATGAAGGCAGATATCTGCTGGGGAGTGTATTCCTTCCCGTATACCTTGAACTTGTGGTCTGTCCCCATTTTCCTCTTTGCTGCATATACAGTGCCTTCAGGGTTCATGAGGGCCTGCCTCCTGGCTGGCTCGCCTACAAGAAGGTCGCCGTCCTTTGTCATAGCTACATAGCTCGGAAAAGACTTCCCGCCAATCGAAACGCCCTCTGCGCTCGGTATAATGGTGGGCTTTCCCGATATAACTGCAGCTGCAGCGGAGTTGCTTGTTCCAAGATCGATTCCAATTATCTTTGCCAAAATTTTCACCTCTTTCCAACTATTACTTTTGATGTTCTGATTACCTCGTTCTTTAGCATGTATCCTTTTTGAACTTCGTCCACAATCATTCCGTCCTCTCCATCCTGAGTCACGGAAATTGCCTCGTGGAAGTTTGGATCAAACTTAGCCCCTTTCGTTTCTATTGGCTTCAATCCGTATTGCGAAAGTGCTTTTAAGATCTGTCCTCTCAGAAGCCCGGCAACCTGCGAATCCTTTTCGTGGAGTATTGCTGAATCAATGGCATCCAGAGCAGGGAGAAGCCCTCTGATTAGGTCGCTGTTTGCATATTCCCTTATTGAAGCAACTTCCCTCTCCTTGGCCTTTGTGTAATTTTCCATCTCAGCCCTCTGCCTCAGGAACCTGTCCTTGTAGAATGAGACCTCTGCAACAAGCGAGTCGATGGTTCTCATAGACTTCTCAGCCATCAGGGTTGCGAATCTGCCCTGTCTTTCCCGTGAGTGCGCGATCTCAACCTCCACTGGATCTGCTAGGGAATCCAAGTCGCCGGTATTCTCAGACATCTGGATGGTATATTTGTTCTTCTACATAAACATAACTGATGACACAGAGTCACAATCTCCGCATGGCCACAAAATAACGTGTCAGAGACCTGTGCTGGGGGACTGGCACTATGCTTTCGACCTGGAAGAGGTCCCCTGAGTATTTCAGAAGTTCTCTGTCCGAGACTATGACTGAGCATATGCGTCCCGGCGCAAGCCACTCGTGAAATCTCAGGAACGCTGATTTGTAGAGGGAGTGAATGGATTCCGCCGACATGTTAGAGTTCCTCCCATATGGGAGATCCGTTGCTATCCCGTCAATTGTGGAATCCAATGCGAGGTCCTTTACATCATGGTTGCTGACCCGGAATTCCTTGACGTTGAAGTACTTCAAGTTAAGTCTGGCACCCTTCACCATGTTGAGAGAAATGTCATTGCCCACAACCCTGCGTCCCATCAGTGCTGCTTCAAGAATGATACCGCCTGTCCCGCAGAAAGGGTCCAATATAACATCCCCGTGCACAGTCTCGGTGCTGTTGACCAGAAACCTTGCATATTTTGGGTGAAGAGCCACAGGAGAGAAGAAGGGCCTTAGCGGTGCACGCCGAGACTCCATTCCACTCCTGTCTCTCTGGTGGATTACCTTCGCAAGATACCACCTGTCAGCGTGCAAGGCCCTGAGGCGAAAATCCGGGTTCTTGAATACGACTTTGTTGCTGCCCTTGACCAATCTTCCTATGGCTGGCTCCTCAGATGAGTTGTGACATCCATGGAAGTCCTTCACACGGAGGTAGAATGATCCTTTTTCCTGGATTTCATGAAAGCCCTCCCACCTGTCTTCAGTCTGAAGCACTCTTGAAAGGCAATTAACGAAGGCTGCCTCCTCCACCTGATCAGGTGTTCCTTCAATCAGGGCAAAATCGTCATTCAGTTCTATAATTGAAAAACTGCCGCCTGCCTTCTCCAATGCGAGAATCTCGCACTTTGCAGCTAAGATACTCTCGTGGCTAAACTCCGCAAGAAAAAGTTCGTCCATGTTTCTTTGATCAGGCCTGCTTGCCGTTAAGTTCTTTGACCTCCTTTGCGAGGTCTACTGACAGGCCCTCATAGATTTTACTGAGTTTCTTGAGGGACCGCTTGAGTGCCGCCTGAGGCTTTCCAGTCTTGACCTTTATGAAGATCTGAGGATTGTCTATTACTGGATGCTTGATGTAATATTTTGATTCCTCAACTTGCTCATCCCTGAGAAGTTCTTCCACAAGCGGCCTTAGCAGGGTATTGTCATAATTCAGCATCTCGAATACAATGGAGTCTTTTTCCTTGGAAACTACCCTGAACTGGGAATCCATGTATCCGCATATTTAATCAATATATATGGGTTTCAGTGAGTGAACTCGAAGAGGGCAAGCGTAAAGCCATGCAAGATGGTGTAGTATTATAGGCGATTTTCAATAATACGGGAAAATACTTTATTATTAAGTTAACAATATGAGGACAATGGATGATAATCCTTCCCTCGGAACCAGAAAGATCATCGACGCTAGAGGGATCAAGTGTCCAGGACCGCTTCTTAAACTAGTGGAGGCATTTGACCATCTTGCAGAAGGGGACGTTGTTTCCGTCTTCTCTACGGACGAAGGTGTCAAGATCGACTGCCGAGCCTGGGCAATCAAGTCCGGAAATGAGTTCGTGGGAGATTTTGACAGGGAAGGTTTTTACGAAGTAACTGTAAGAAAGGTAACAGGTGAAAAGTGAATGTATGCCTCAACAAAAATTGTTATTGTAGGAGACGGAAGTGCAGGCCTGATTCTGGCAAACAAGCTAAGATTTCTCTTGAGACCCGGGGAGGCCAATATCGCGGTGATTGGGAAATCAACCACCCATTACTTCAAATCAGACGGGATAAGCATTCCAGTTGGGCTCAAGAGATACAGGGACAGTACAAAGCAGACCAAGTTCCTGCTTAATCACGGAGTTGACTATATCGACGACGAGGTCACTAAGGTCAACCACGAGCAGAGTACAATCAGCGGAACTTCAGGCAGAACATATTCGTATGACTATCTTATTCTTGCCTCTGGAACCAGGTTTGCTTATGAGGATATCCCGGGCTATGAAGGAGAAGCAAAGCACTTCTATGGTCTCCAGGAATCCCTGAACCTCAGGGAGCACCTTAAGACAGTTAGATCAGGAGACATAGTAGTTGCACAGCCCTCTACCCCATTCCCGTACCCTCCGGGTCCATATGAGTTCACAATGGTTTTGGATGAATTCCTCAGAAGAAACGGCAACAGGGACAAAATCAATATCCATTATGTAACGCCCGGTGAAAGGGCATTCGAGTTGAGTGCAGTATCTGATCATGTAGAAGAGAAATTCGACGAGAAAGGCGTCAATGTGGTAAAGAACTTCAAGGTCTCATCCGTGAATGCGAAGAACAAGGAGATCACATCGGATGGCGGGGATGCCGTGAAATATGGCTTACTGGTTCTGGTTCCGCCACACAAGGGTCAGAGGTTTACCACCGAATCTGGAATGTCGGGAGAGGATGGTTTCATCTCGGTGGATAAAAACAAGCTGAACTACAAGGACTATGATGACGTGTTCGCCATTGGGGATGGTGCAAGCTTACCCATGGCAAAGTCAGGGGCGTCCGCAAAGTCGCAGGCAGAATATCTTGCTAACAGGATCGCCCATGATCTTGTGGGAAACCCATTCAACCCGGAATACAACGGAGATGTTTACTGGACCACAATGGTCGGGGACGACCGGGCCCTGAGCCTCTATTTCTCATACTCCAAGGAGCCCAGGGTTTCATTTGCGAGCAAGGCGGACTATCTCCTGAAGTGGGCGTCCGCGGACACATACTTCTCAGGGATCGTTAGAGGTATACTGTGAGGTGATTAAGATGGCTGAAGATAAATCAACAGAAAATCAGGAAAAGCCTACCGAGAACAAGAAGACAAAAGAGAAAGAGCAGACACAGAAGACTAGCGACAAGCAGGAGAATGTGTCGCAGGATGCAACGAAGAAAGCGGCCGAAAAGCCTTCCAAACCCGAACCTGCAGCTGCTGATTCACCCCCCGCCGGGCCTGGATTTGACAGCGAAGAGGAGGATGATCTTGAACCCCTTATAAAGGAGTTCATTGAAAGCAAGGATGCAATCCAGTCCATGCTAGTAATGTTCAGGAAGCTGAAGCAGGCCGGAATTGTGGACTTCATAGACCAGCTTTCACAGGACTACCTTCCATCAGATGTTGAGTTCATAGGCAAGTTTCTCTCTTCAAGGGAGTTTACCTACGGAATCCTGAAATCTGCAAACACACTGCTAGGCTTGATGTATGCTCTCTCGAGGGAGTCTACATCTGACGCGCTGAAGGCATTAATGTTTGATTCAGAGGGCATGATAGATTCAATGGTGTCAGGAGCAAAGAACCCGGAGAGAATGTCCATGATGAGGCTGTTTGCCATGACCAAGGATCCGGAGATCGCATCCGGTCTCACTGCCGCACTCAACATGCTGAAAGAGCTTGGGAAATCCCTGCAGAAAGTCAAGAACGATTAAGTTTCAGTTTGGCATATCAGGCTGAGGTGCAAAATGATCAAAGTGGCTTTCAGGCTTGATGAAACTGAGGGATTCGTTAGCACTGTCGATGGG
>JBJKRS010000005.1:0-38739 GCA_046704525.1 Thermoplasmataceae archaeon | reverse complement strand
CTCCGGTACCAAATACACTGGAGGTGAGTGTCTGTGTATTTGAAAGGGGGATCCCCACAAAAGTTGCAGCTTCCACCAGCAGGGAAGAGACAAGCAGGGAGGAAAATGCGTTTGTATAGCGCATCAGGTAGATCTCCTGCCCGACCCTTTTGATTATTCCCCGGCTGAGGAATATTGAACCAATGACAACTCCCGCTGTCATGCTGGCGATAACCGGAAGGCCTGATCCGGAAACTTCCTCTATGAAGCCGAGAGTGTTGGCACCCAGGGTGAAGGCGGTGAAGAATGAGACTATAATGAGCAGCACCTTCAGCACGACGGCAGCCTTCCAGGAATCCTTGAAGCGGTGCCTGCTGAGCCACCTGTTCATGCCTATGGCGGAGAATACAGAAATTATAGGCGCCAGGACCCACATGAGTACTGTGAACCTCACAAAGCCCATGTTTATCGGATAGCCGTAGTGTATGGACAGTCCGACTGCTGCACCCAGCAGTGCCATTATCAGCGAAAGAGGTGCGCGGATAATCTGTGCCATGGCGAAGATGCCGAAGGAGATGATGAGGGCGTAGAAGATCATGTTGTAAGAGTGCGGTACCAGCGCCGCAGAGGCTGTATCCAGGCTTGACCCCTGCAGGTAAAGTCCCGCGAGGAACCCGGTGGCTCCGATGACAAGGCCGGCCCGGCGATCGACTATCCTGCTCCCTATGATCATTCCAACTGCTGCCGAGAGGTTGTTGCCGGCGACAAATGCAGTCAGCAGTCCTGCTGAAACGACAACGAGGACGTAGAATAGCATTATTTTGTCAGAGAAAGGTTTATCGTGAGAATCAGGTCAGACGCATCCTCGCAGTCATCCACCATGTCGTCTATCTTGTGGACCACGCCAGTGAGGTGGGTGAAAACAAGATAGGAAATGGAGTCTGCAACAGCATAGATCTCGTCAATAAGGTCATCCTTGAACTCATCGACTTTCTCCTCGATGACCTCTATGCTCTCCCTCAGGGATTGCATTACGGAGAGGTCTGTGGCCTTCAGCATACTAGTGCAGTGTTCCAGGGCTTCCCTGTTGAGTTCAAGCATCTGCGCGAAGATGGTGTATGAATGCGATATGAGGTCTATTGCATCAGCATTCTTCTCCCTGTGGTCAAGCGTCATGCGCCGGATCTCCCTGCTGATGAAATAAGCCTTGTCGATGATGTCATCGAAGGTCTCAGTCACAGTGATCAGGTTATCCATGAGGTTGGAACTTATTGCCCCGCCTGTGATGTCACCTTTCATCTTTATGGTGACGTCGTCGCCGCTCTTCTCGATCTCCTTTATCTCGTTGTTAAGGTCGTTGAGGTCATCTTCGCCCATGACCATCATCCTGAGAAGGTTGCTGGCTTCAGATCCCAGGCTTGTGAACTCCGTAAGCTGGTTGAGTATATTCTTCTCTCCAACAATGAGAAGGCGCTTCAGGAAGTTGGTATTGACCATTCATCATTATCCTGCATCCGTATAAAAATCATTTGGAGCTACCTTCTCCCGCGGAGTAACAAAAGACCAGTCCTGACTGCGTTCCGCACAATTTAATTAGGCTGCCTATATGGCGGAAGAGATGCCTCCGTTGATATTCATGCTGACAGTGGTTGCTGCCCTGTTCGCTCTTGTCAACCCCTTTGGAGCTGTTCCTACACTTATCAGCCTGACAGACGGATACTCCAAGGAGGAACGGAGGAGGGTCATCAACAAGGCAATAGCGGTAGCAGGAGGAATGCTGCTGGGCTTCATGTTCCTTGGGGAATACATCTTCAGTGTCCTGGGAATAGACATATCCGACTTCAAGATAGCCGGAGGAATTCTTCTGTTCAAGGTCGCCTTTGACATGATACAGGGGCGCCTCTCCACCACGAAACTGACTCAACTGGAACAGCAGGACCTGCTGGAGAGGGAAGCGGTTGGAATAGTCCCTATTGGCGTGCCGCTGCTTTCAGGGCCGGGGTCGATCACCACTGTCATCATTTACTTCAACTCCAAGAGCAACGGAATTCTTGATCAAGTTTCGGTCATTGCAGCAATATTCATCGTGATGGGCATTGCATACCTCGTTCTCACATACTCTACAAGGATCCTGGACAGGCTGGGCAAGACAGGTTCCCTGATCATATCCCGTATAATGGGGCTGCTCCTTGCTGCCATAGGGATTGAATTCATAGTCTCAGGAATCGCTGGCGTGATAACGGTCCTGGGCTTCTAGAGCAGAGAAAGAAGTGTCAGGTACTGGTTCTTTGAAAGCTGTCCCTCTGCAGTGGCGCCATCAAGTTTAGCATAGACCAGGTCAGAAACCCTGTGTGCAGAAAGCACTCTGAGGAACTGGCTGTTCCTGCCCATTGGCATGAAGCTCACGCACCTGTGCTCCCGCTGCTTTTCATTGACAAGCCATGACAGATCCCGGTAGAAGTCATCGTACGTCCTGTAAGTGGAGGCAACCTTCACTATGTCGGGGTCGAGCCGTGAAATCTCCTTGTATTTTTCAATCACGCTCCCTCCGTCAAAGAAATGGTGGGAAACGATTCTGACAGGAAACTCCGCACTTTCAGGGAGCGCACTTACAAAGGAATACTCAATATCTGCTGCGGGAGCCCCCATTCTGGAGGCCGTACCGTAATAGGCGGCAATTTCCTCCGGTATATCTGATCTGAATGTGAAGATGTAGCTGAATCCGGAATCACCAAGATACTCCAGAAGCTTTTCCAGATCGGCGCCGCTTCTCCTGCTGAAAAGATCGTACCTAATCTCGTAAAGTTCCCTGTTGCTGCCGGCCCTCTCCATCTCAGAGATGAAGGATTCAGTGCTCTCTCCAAATGCGGAGATTGCAATCATGGGGTTGTCCCCCTGTCTCGATATTGAGCCGATCTTTATGCTGCAGCGGAAAGGCATTGACACTTCACATTATGCCCCTGCATAAAAAATGGTGCCCTTTCCTGCCGTCTTCTTGGGTTAAAGTTATGAGACTTCCCCTGATGACAGGCTGGAGATTTGCATGTTTTTGCCCGTTGCAAGGAACGTATACAAGTGGGAAACGCCTGACCCGGAACACGGTGAGATGATGGCCGGTCATATGCTTGTCGGATCTGATGGAGTGCTGCTGATAGACCCTCCAATGGTGCCCGGGCTTCTCAAGGGGGTAGCGCCCCTCGGGAAGGTGGTGGGAGTGATTGTGACATCAGCCTCACACAAGAGGGGAGCGGCAACGATATCGGCAATTACGGGCGCCCCATATTACTTCCCTGCGCACCTCAAGGAGGACTCGGGCCTGGAAGGGGCAGAGAATGTCAGGTTTTACGATGGCTCAACAGAGCTTCCAATGGGCCTGAAGGCTATCAGGATAAGGGGCGAGAAGCCAATGATCGCAACACACCACATCGACGAGACTGTCCTTGTCCATGGGGATAGTGCATTTGTGGGGGACGTCGCACACGGATATCCAGACGGCAGGATCGCGTTTGCCCCAGAAGACATCATACCAAATCCGAGCAGGGAAGGCGTGGCATCCTCTTTTAATGCAATAGACGGAGCCCTTGGGAATTCTGTGGACACCATATTCTGCGGCCACGGGTCAGATATTGTTGGAAAATATCGAGCCTCAATGGCAGAGAGGAGGAAGGAATTCGGTAGCTGAACTCTTCTGTCCTCCTTTGCAAAGGGCAGGTAGTGGAAACAAATTTATTAGAGGCTGGCAGCTATCATCACGATCCTCCATGTTCAAGATGACCATTGTCGCCAGTCCTACGAGAGAGCCCGGAGAGGACATAGACCGCAACATCGCATATTTTCTTTCTGATATCGGCTATATCCCGAGGCTGAACATATCCACTGATTTCAATTCAATTGCCAAGTCTGCATACTTCAGGCTATTCAAGGACTGCTTCCTCATGCACAGGGACAGGTACTGGACAGGCGATGAACTCATGTCGCATCTGCACACTTCCAGGACCACGCTTTACAGGCACCTTAACAAGCTGAAATCCATGGACATGCTTGAAGAAATCCAGGAGGGCAAGACCAAGAAGTACCGCCTGAGATCGGGGAGCCTCCTGAAAGCATGGAGCTGGGTGGAGGTCAACGTGAAGATGGCGCTGGACAACTACAGGAGAAACGTTGAAAGAATCAGTGAAATGGTGGAGAGGGAGGAAAGAGGATAGCTCCCTGCGTGCATTTCCAAGAAATATTTTTATTCCTATGGGGATGTAGGTTAAAGCGACAGAATTGGGAATAGGCAGGAAGATACTGAAGCAGTTGATGATGAGTATGGAAATGATAGAAATTACTAAGGGCGGAAAGTACACGGTCATATCAAACAGCGGCAGGGACGAGCCCATGAAGACAGAAGGCGAATTTGTGGGTTATACAATACTCGGCGAAGAAGGGGCCATATGCTTCAGGGTAAACGAAGGAGGAAAATCCCTTTTGCGGTTGATCCCGGTTTCGGGGCTCATTGCCATTGAGTTCAGCGACGAGGACCTTCTTAAGACGAAGGCTAAGAAAGAAGAGAGCGACAGGACCAACTACATAAGCTGAACAGTGCAGACCGGTGTGTATACGGCGCCATCGGGCCTAAGATCACTCCTGAAAAGAGTGAATTTTTCTATTCTGTATGTTCCAAAATCCTTTCCGTCATTCTCCCGGTAAAGCACTGAAAGATCCATTGGTCTTTTGAATCTTGCAACTGTGAGGTGTGGAACAAACTCCCTAGTTTCCCTGTATTTCTGCGGAATCTTGCCAGACACGAGGGAGTGAAGCTCCAGAAGGCCGTTTGAGTCAATCCCCACGAATGCGACCCTTGCCCTTGTGATCTGTGGAAAAGCACCTATGCTGGTGGTCTTGATGCTGAAGGCCTCATGCACAATGCTGGAAATGCTCTTGCATATGTCATCCTTATCCTTTTCGGAAATGTCGCCCAGAAAGGACAGGGTAACGTGCAGCTCCTCCCCTCTTGGGACTCTTGCGTTCTCTGCTTCTCTCAGAGAATCCGCGAGCAATGATATTTCCGAATTTGGCCTGATGGAGACAGCAATGAAGGCACGCAACCTGGAACCATGGTATGCTGGCAAAAAAACGCTTTGCCTCTCACTGCTTGAGTGCTGAATGTTTAGGCGGGCTGCTTATCAGTCATTTCCTCATAAATAGGAAGATGATTACCGCGTTTGTTGGAAAGGGCGGGGTGGGGAAGACCAGTGTAGCCTCGGCTTACGCGGAATTATGCTCCCGCCATGGGCGGACTGCACTCGTATCCACAGATTTCATGCGCACGCTTCCTTATATTTTCCCCCGGAGGCCTGAGTCTTTGCACATCGTGGAAATGTCCGGTCAAGAAGTAGCAGACTCCTGGAAACGAGCTTACGGAAAGGAGGTCATGGAAGTTCTGAACGAGGCTGTGGAGGCTGAGGAATGGATGCTGGACCACGTAGCCCTGAGTCCAGGTGTCGCCGAGGAGTTCATGATATCCTCGATAGTTGATATGGAAGACTCGGGCAAATATGATTTTGTGATCTGGGATACTGCCGCTTCCTCTTCCACCATGCATCTGATATATCTGCAGAAAGAGTTCTATGGGCACTTGGACAGGGATGTCAGGATTCTGATGGGCCTAAGGGAAAGATTCAGGATCTCGAAGGCAAAGGAAGTCCTTGACAGATGGAAAGCTCTCTCCAACAAAGTCTGGAAATCTTTGCAGCGGGCGTCTTTCAATCTAGTGACCACAATGGATGAATTGAGTGTCAACCAGTCTGAAGAGATATCCAGGGACCTGACCTCCATGGGAATGCGCGTGGACGGGACAGTATGCAACAGGTTCATCAGAACATGCTCCTCCGGTGTGAAATGCACCGCTGTCATACCTGAGCTCCATGGCAGCGCGGCGGAAATAGTGCAGGCCATGGTCCCTTACCTTGAGGCAATGGTGGAAGCATCCGCAGGGAGCATTTCTGATAAGTCACGTTTATAAGCTACAAATCATTTTCCAGACATGTCTAAGGTCCCAGAAAACCTGAATTATACGAAGAGCCACGAGTGGTTCAAGGTGGAGGGAGATGTCGCAACCATCGGAGTGACAGATTACGCCCAGAACCAGCTGACAGATATAGTGTACATAGATCTCCCGTCGAAGGGCTCAAAGAAAAAGAAGGGGGACGTTCTTCTGACTATCGAGTCGGTAAAATCCGCTGAAGACGTATACTCTCCAGTAGAGGGCACAGTCGAGGATGTCAACGCATCACTCGAGGACAAGCCTGAGCTGGTAAATGACGACAGCTATTCAAACTGGATCGTAAGGGTAAAGCTCGACTCACCATCTGATGCAAAAGGGCTCTCTGCTTCAGAGTACAAGAAGATCATAGGCGAAAACTGAGCAGATGCCCGGAAGAAAGGACGCGTACTACAACAGGGCACGCAAGGAAGGTCTTAGAAGCAGGGCATCCTACAAACTTCTTGAAATGCAGGAGAAGTTTGAGCTCCTGAAGGAGGGGGACGCAGTCCTTGAGATCGGGGCATCACCAGGGGGGTGGACCCAGATCATTTCGGAAATTACGGGCACAACCATAGTTGCCGTCGACGTAAGCAAGATGGAGCCCGTGGAAGGCATGATTTTCATCAGGGGAAACATCCAGGCTCCACATGTTGAGGAAAAGATACTGGATGCCCTTGTTGAATCAGGCCTCGAGGGATTTGATGCAATACTCTCCGATGCAATGGTAAACACCAGCGGTGACAGGAACATAGACCATTCATCATCATATCTTCTGTGCAGGAAGGTCATGGAAATTGCAGACAGGTTCCTGGTGCAGGGTGGAAATGTGCTGGTCAAGCAGTTCCAGGGAGATATGACTGACTCGTTCTTCAACGAATGGAAAAGAAAATACAGGTTCTGGAAGAAAACTGCAACAAAAGCTTCAAGATCCGGGAGCAGGGAGATTTATCTGATATTTGGGGGGAAAAAGTCAAGCCCCACCCCCTTCAAGTGACTTCAGGAAGTCCGCGAATTTTGCATAGAACTCGAAATCAGAAATAATGAGGGGGCGCTTCCACCTGTTCTCAGACAGCAGGCTTCCAGTCACCTTTTTCATGGACTCAAGCCTAGCATCATCTATCTTTCTCAAGGGCCCCAATCGGTTCACCCTTTCTTCCCACAGCTTCACAAACTCCTCAGGTGTCCTGTCTCCGAACTCCTTCTTTATGAGCCTCCTCTTCCGCAGGGAGTGCCTGACCAGGGAAAATGTGCCCATGTTGCTCTGATAGATCTTGGAGAACTCCTCTTCATTCATGTCTATCCCAATCAGCTGGATGTCATTCTCCTCGGAGTATTTTATAGGCTCAGTATAAATCGGCGGAGGTGTCATGACCTCCCCGTACACGGAGAGGTGTGCCCCGTAGATTATCTCATAGTCAGACAGGACCATCTCAAAGGGATCCTTCATAAACTTTGAGAGCCCCTCAACCTGCTCCTGGGATATCGTAACCATTATCATGTCGGGCCTTATTGCCAGGAGGGATTTCCTCAACTCCTCGCCTTCGCTTATGAGCCCTTTGATGCCGCCAAAAAGGGTAACGCTGGCCTCTCCTATGGAGAAGGTCTTCTCAATGGTCATATCCGCTCTTCTTCACCAGGATCCTTATGAGATCCTCCCTGTCCTTCACGTTCCTGAGCTCTGAAAGGCTAACCACTGGGCAGCCTCCTATGTTCTCCTTGTCGGTGTTGGTCTTGCTTATCACCAGCGGTATATTCTCGAATATCTCGCTGACGTTCCTGATTGCAGCTGCACGCTCCATCCTGCTTGAAGTGTTTTCAAAAAGCCCCACCAGCATCAGTGACTCGAGGCGCTCATAGGCGATGGCGTCGAATGGGGACCTCTTCACAGACTGGAAGTCATAACCTCCCCTGAGCATTATCCTGAATACCTCTTCAATGAAACTGTTTGCAAAGGCCAGAGACTCGCTGACATCAATGTCAGAGGGGATCCTGAGCATGTCAACACTCCTGCTTATGTCCCGCATGAGCAGGCTTTCCAGCTTCAGGAACATGTCCACGGTGGCTGCGCTGCCGGATTCGTAGAGTGAAATGGATCTCCTGGAGGTTCCGATCTTGCTTGAAACAAACCCAATGGAATATCCAAGCTCCTCGCGGGCAACCCTCATTGCTTCCCCGTCGATGGGGATGTAGAAACCCCCTGGGCCCGAATACACGTATGGGGAGTCGCCGTCTACATAATCTGTGAAGGTCTCAGGTGAAAGAATTGGCACGTGGTGCCTGTAGTATACAACTCCGCCCTGGAGCTGCCCGTTCCCGCCCCGCTCTCCAATAACCATGGCAAGTGATGTTGTGATCCTCGCCAGCCTCGTGATCTCTTCGGCATTCTGGCTCTTGAAAGTGTCCACATTCTGGAGAACTTTGAGAATATACCTCTCGTCGTCTCTCCTGCATATCAGGTCAAAGCTGACAAATCCATCAAGTTCCGGGTCTGAAACCATGAACCCCCTTGACTCTAGCTTGTCCCTTAGGTTTTTTATGAGAGCCTTTCTGAGATCCTCCACGAATCTATTGTATTAAATCTAGTATATTAATCTTTTACTGTTAGCCGGCGTATTGTCTGGTTCTATGCCGGTGATCACCTCTTCCGGGAGAGCACTCCGGAATTCATCTTGTACACGTGGTCGGCCAACTCCTCGTCGCGGGAATCCTGGGTAACGCACAGGACGTCGATTCCTCTGGCAGAGCAGAGGTTCTTGAAGTTCTGCATAACCACCTTGTGGTCGTTTATGCTTGAAAAAATCTCGTCCACAAGTAATATCCTCGCCTTGGCAGCCAGAGAGGTGGCAAGTATTACCCTCGCCCTCTGACCTGCACTCAGCATTCCCGTCAATCCTGTGAAATCAATCCCAAGAGCCTCCCTGACGGAATTCATCTCAATAGTGCCCATGTGTTCCCCAGAGATCCTGGCGGGCCAAAGGATGTGCCATGAAACATCCATGTGCCCGAAATAGCTGTCTGAATCAAGGTAAACCGCACGCCTACTGTCAATCGCCAGTCTGGACATATCCTCGCCGGTTACGGATATGCCAGTTTCACCTGACTGGATTATCCCCGATATTATCTGCAGCAGTGTTGTCTTGCCGGACCCATTCGGGCCGGAGATGACGATGAAGCCAGAGTCCTTGATCGACCCGGACAGCCTGAACTCCCCCCTTGTAAATGAGAGATGTGCCTCAATCATGTACTGCCACTCCTCCTGTGTCGTCCAGAGTAACTGAGAACCCTCATTACTACTATGATTGATAGGGATACCAGGATCATCAGCGCAGAGACTGTTACTGCCACATCGGGTCCGAAGTACCCATAGTACTGGTAAATCAGGACGGGGGCTGGGACAACTCCCTTGAATGGATACTGAAGCACATAGTAGGAAACGATGGCAATTGATCCAAACTCGCTCATGGCTCTGCTCATTCCGGTGAGAGTTGCCGAAAGCACTCCTCTGAGGGAGTCAGGAACAACGATGCTGTAAAGGATGCGCAGCCTGGAAGCCCCCATGGTGGCTGCGAAGTATTCAGGACCGACTCTTCTTGATGCAAAAAGGGACTGGGAGGCCCTTATGTAGATCGGGGCAGAAACAATCACAAGGGCTGCCACGAGCCCCTGAAAGGTATCAAAAAAGCTGATACCAACAGAGTTAAGGAATCTTCCTGTCGGCGTTATGGGGCTGTCCAGAATCAGGAGCGATATTCCCACTATTGGGTGCGGTATGGAAGCAGGTATGTCTGATACTGCCTCGAAGAAGGTGTTCCTGCTCCTGGCAAGCTGATACGCAAGAGGGGTGAAGATTATGAACACAATCAGTGCAGCAGCTGCTGAAGAGACCAGCGTCAGGATGATTGAAAGCAGGACCGTATGTGAGAAGGCCATGCCCGACCTGAAAACGACCAGCCCGTAAACGAGTATTATTGCTATTGGGATGGACAGGAGGGCTATGGATATCCATGAGATTATGCTCAGTCCGTCGAGACTTTTCCTTTCAGTTTTTGACGCCATTTTCCATGGACTCCTGCTGTGTTCAATACCGCAGCAGACTCAGAGACCTCCGGCTCTTGTAAGGTTTCCGCTGGTCAGAAGCTGTGAAATTCCTCCCGGAAGACTCCCGCTGCCGTAAAGCAATTCAGGCTTGACGGGTGAAAGCCCGAATCCACTGAGAAGTTCCGTATTGTTAAGGACAAATTCTACGAAACCTTCTGCATGACTCGAGGAGTTGGCAAGCGTGGAAATATAAAGGTATATGGGGGCGGCTGTGACATTTCCGGAATCCAGTCTGTAGCTGAAGCTGGAATAGTACTGGGCTTCGGCGACATCACCAAGGTTTATCTTTCCGGGAAGCTGAACGTAATGAAGCCCCTTGATCTGTGCTGCAGACCTGTAAATAAACAGGAACTGTATGTTTCCGTAATCCAAGGGAGCCACGAGGCTTGCAGCATCGCTTGCAGAGACATTGCCGCCGTTGGAGGTCATGCGGTTGACGAAGTAGGAAGAATTGGAATTGTACAGCTTTCCGGCCATCTCAAGGACAAGCCACCCTCTGTATCCTGCTGGATCACTATTGGCGTCTGCAATTCCAACCTTGACACTGCCCGAAGTGAGTGAAGCAAATGCCTGGCTGTAATCTGCTGTCAAGTTGGACCTAGTAGCGTTTGAGAATAGCTGTATCACCTGTTTTCCGGATGCATTCTGCAGTGTTGCATTGGAATATGCCAGAACCATCTGATCTGCTGCGAATGCAACAGCCCATCCGCTGTAACGGCTTTTTAAGTAGGACTGCTGGTACGAGGCAAGTGAGACGGAAATGAAAACGTCGCTGGGCGATCCTCCGCCTATATTTCTCGCATCCGTAAGGGAACCTCCGCTTTTTACGGGAGCCACTTGTGCACCTGAAGAATTGTGGAAATGCTGAAGCAGGTACGAGGTTTCCTGGGAATAGGAGTCTGCAGAATAGACTATAAGGGGTCCGCTACCTCCCTTGTCAAGGAGGGAATATGCTGAAACTGAAACAACTAGGGCTACTATTATGAGGCTTGCTGCCCAGATTGTCCGTTTATTCATGGCTTACCTTAGGATGCTGCATATCTTAATGCTTACTGAAGTACGTTACTCGTGATAGAATGCAAACGTATATACTAGCAATTTATAGCCACATGTGCCAAGTAAAAGAAAAAATGCTCAGATAGGAGGGCTTCTGACTGAACGGCAAGTTCAGGTACTGAGTCTCCGCAACGGCAGCTTGACCCAGGAGGAGGTTGCAGTGCGTCTGGGAATATCGAGGCAGGATGTTTCCGTCCTTGAAAGAAGGGCTCTCAGGAACATTGAAAAAGCAGCAGACACGCTTCAGATGGCGGAGAATCTGGGGCTTGTCAGATCCATCAGGATAGGAGCAGGAAAACACATTCTTGACGTTGCAAAGGCCATTATGGAATTTGCTGATTCTGAGGGCATAAGGATACGCGCATCAGCAATCGGAGTAATGACCCTGATCCAGGCCGCCTCGGGACCCTCAGTTGAAAACGGTGTGGTGAAATCCGGAATAGAGGCGACAATAATGGTGGACGGCAGAGTATCTGTCAAGCCTCTCTAATAGGCTCAGAGATCAACGCCTGCTTCACCTATGCCGGAAGAAATCTTGTTGGGGCATACCCTGACTATGCACTTGTTGCAAACGGGTTCGATATCCAGGCTCTCAGGCGTGGTGATTACAAGTTTCTGAATCCCGTCTATGCTGGACATCTCATCAAATACCTTGGTAGGCACTGTGCGGTAGAATATTGCCCTCATGAAGCTCTCAGATTTCCCTATATTCCTCCCGCTAACCTCCTTCACGTAGCATCCGTACTTCCTTATCACGTCGACAAATTTACCAAAACTGAGTGAGAAGGATCCCGGCGTGGTATAGGCTGTCACAACCTGATTGCCCAGAAGCGGGGCAATTTCCGCGATGTCAGCAATCGGCCTCAGTTCGGACATGACTTTCCTGACTTCCTCTCTCTCCTCTACCATCCTGATAGTGTCATAGACAGTGCGCCTGTTCACGCTGAAGGCCTTGGAAATCTCGGTCACAGACAGTTCCATTTCGCCAACGTAGAATTTTCCGTTCCGGACGGATATTCCATTGTTGTACAGCCCCTCTACAATCCTCCTTTTCACTGGAAGGTCTTTGAAATACTCTTCAAGGATGAGGATCATACTCGCAAATAATTATAAATTGATATAAAAAACGGATCTATTCTTGATCTTTCCGGTGACAATAGCATGGCTTGCCCATGGCAGACAGCATCCTGGGAGGCTATCCGATCAGGAATTTGTCTCCCAGGGCCTTCAGTTTTGGATCCTCAACGCGTTCTGCCTTGTAGTACTCAAACGGAGCCTTGCCAAGAACCACTTCAAGCTCGGTCAGAATACGCCTCCTGAACACATGCACCCTGACCTTTTCCCCGGGCTTGAAATCCTTCAGGTCGTCAACCCTGTATCTCCTGGACTCCTCAATCATGTTCTTCAGGCTTGACTCGTCGAATTTCTCCCCGTTTATGGCAAGTAGCTCGTCTCTCACATTCAGACCGTACTCAAATGCCGGGCTGCCCTCGAAAACGCCATCTATGGTGTTTTTCCCGTTTCCTGCCCTCATGAGGATACCGAGGTGTGCCTTGGTCTCTGGCTCAACACCATCGACCTTGTTGTACCCCCTCTTGATGGAATACCCTATCCTCTTGAGTTCCGCGTCGAAATCTATCTTCTGAGTACCCCTCACATACCTGTCGAAGAAGTCAGTGAAGTCCATGCCTGAGACCTCTTTCAGAACTGCAAGGACATCCTTCTCCGTGAATCCCTTGCCGTCCTTGTTGAACCTGTCAAGAAGCAGCCGGAAGAAGTCGTCCAGAGATTTGTTGCCTCCAGTGTTCTCTATTATCCTTGCGCTGAGCATCATTCCGAGAAGCTCCCCCTTGAGGTAATATGACACATAACTGTTGAGATTGTTGGGCGATGGCCTGTAAAGCTTAATCCAAGCGTCGAAGCTGGCATCGGCTGCAGACTCGACAAGAGGTCCAGGCAGGAGCTCATAATGCCTGATTGTGTCCATGAGGTGCTTGTAATATTCGTCCTCAGTCACGAGTCCGGCCCTGTACATCATTACCCAGGTGTAGAAGTTCGTGACTCCTTCGCTGAGCCAGAGAAGGGTGGTGTAGACCTCGTCCTTGTAATTGAATGGGCCAAGCTCGACAGGCTTGAGCCTCTTGACGTTCCAAAGGTGGAAGAACTCATGTGATGTCACGCTGAGAAACTTGTTGTACTCATCCTTGGGGGAAAATGTGTGGCTGTACACATCAATTGATGTGGAATTCAGGTGTTCAAGGCCTCCCCACGCATCTTTCTCATTCACGAGGTGATAGATGAATACGTATCTCTTGTAGGGAAGGGACCCCATTAGTTTGTGGTATGCTTCCACCAGCTTCTGGACGTCGTTCTTGAACTTGTCCTCATCCTCGTTGCCCTTTCCCCATATTACAATCTCGTGCTCCTTTCCGCCCACAGTGAAGAAGAGTGATCTGTGAGTCCCTATCTCGATGGGAGAGTCCACAAGTATGTCGTAATTGGTTGCCCTGAACTTGTTCTCCCCTATTTTCTCAAGACCCGTGGAAATCTTCCAGTTCTGGGGCGGCTTGATATTAACTTCGGCGGCCTGCTCCTTGTAGCCTTCGAGATAAAGGTATACGCTCGCGCCATTTATGTAGCCATGTGATGAATCGAGATGGCTGGTCTGCACTGTCAGCTCATCTGCATACACCTCGTATGAAATCTTGAACGATTTGGTATTCCCGTTGAGAACTTTCCATGACGATTTGTCCTTTCTCTGCACCTGGAGGGCCTTCTTGTCCAGTGCAGACGCCTTGAGGTTGCGCACATGCCTGGGGAAATCGGCTATCTCATAGGATCCGGGAGTCCAGACAGGCATGGTTGCAGTCACAGAGTCGTCCGTTATGTCCTCCACGCTCATGGTGACCTGAAAGAAGTGCGTGTGGGGTTTTTTCATCTCGATTAAGTATGATATATTCATTTGATCTACGGAGAAGCAAATGTGGTGAATTGTAATATAATTTTTCACAAGAAGAAGTCACAGCACTCCGGGAGTTGATGGACTCAGCTCATTGACATTTATACGGTTCAGCTGACGCAGGCGTCAGAATAAAAAAATGGGGTTTGGTGCCGGCTCAGTCGTAGGAGCGGTCGTTGTGGTAGTCATGGTAATTGAAGTAGTACTCTTCCGCCCTCTGTGAAAGGGTCGTTTCTGTGGAAAGTGCTGCCTGCATGTTTCCGTAGTATCTCTTTATCTTTTCTTCCACGGGAAGGTAGGTCTTCAGTGCCACATTGACGTCTTCAACATCCGTGATCTTCTTGTCCTGGGAAACTGCTATGTCTCCGGCGGCCCTGATAAGACCCCCGAGCTCCCTCAGCCTGAGTGTCAGGTGGCCGTCCTTATGGTCGATTTCCTTTGCCCTTCTCTTCCCCTCATCAACGATGAGCTTTGCAGCCTCAATCGTCATGTGGGGGATCTTGCCATCAATGATGATTTCCTGCGCGATGAACTGCATGTACTTCATCCTGTTCTCCGGGGTGTCAGGGAGTGCTATCTCCATCAGTATTTCATAACCGCTTCCGACGATCCTTGACCTCAGTGGGCTCAGGATGTACTGGAGGTCCTGTATATTGCAAGCTGCGACGAGAATGAAATCAGTTGGAACTTTGTCTACCCTTACACTGGCCCCTGCGCTCTGCGGGTTCCTGCCGGTTATGGGGAAGTGCTTTTCCTGCATCGCTGTAAGTATGAATCTCTGGATGTTTCCCAGATGCGTGATCTCGTCTATGAAAAGGACACCCTCATGCGCTTCGTGGATTGCACCTGCTATGACTCTTTCATATGGCAGGGTTCCCAGTTGGGGATGGCCACCATAAGGATCGTGCCTGACGTCTCCGAGAAGCTCAGTCTCGCTGGCCCCCGTTGCTAGGACAAATGGGTTCCTCCCGATAGGTATTATGATCTTGCTGGGGCTCTTTTTCTCCATTCTGCGCCGTCTCTCGAGAGTCTTTTCATCAAGTATTCTTACTTTGTCCCCCGCCCTCTCGTACACGATGACCTCTTCGCGGTCACCTATCCTGCGTGTGGACGTGACTTTCTCCGTGTTATTCTGGACGCCGAATGCTGCGCCTATCACGTTGAACACATCCCCAAACGGCCCCTGGGTCGCCCCCTGGACTTTCGGGTTGTTGCAGTTTGGGCAGACATTTTCGGTGGGCTGTGAATAGAATCCGCATCTCGGGCATCTGAAGCCCAGCCTTTCGGCAACTGACGTCGGGGCATCTTTCGGGGAGATGGTTTCTCCCTCCACGGAATTCATTTCTTCCTTTTCCCTCTTGATCTCATCAATTCCCTTCATCTCGATGAAGGGCCTCTCGGGATACTGAGGGTTGTGGACAACTCTGATCTCTTCCCTGGGGCGTTCTATGTAAAAGGACATTGCCTGCGCTATCATTGACTTGCCCACACCAGGTGGGCCAACGAGAAGGAGGTTCCTTCTCTGCTTTGCTGCGATTTTGGCCATCCTGACCGCTTCGTCCTGCCCAATGACCCTCTCAAGAGGGTTCTGCGGAATCTTGATGAACGAAGTATCAGGGAACTGGTCGAAATCTATGTTTACGTATGATGATCCCATGCAACTACCCTGATCTCGCTAGGCTTTTTCGTAATGTGACCTAGCTTCACTCCGTATATATTCTTTATACCTATCTTGTAAGCCACATCAACAAGCCTTTGTGAAATGACTCCTCCAGTTATGATCGTGGTGCCAGATGAAAGGTCTGTTATCTTGTCTATTGCCTCTGAAACAGGGAAACTGGCTACAACATTCCCGTCATCGCCGTAAACCTCTGTGTTCTTTTCCTGAAGAAGGAACTCTGCCCTCTTCTCAATGGACCTTGGATTGTCCAGTGACACCTTGTCTGAGACTTCCTCTTCCTTCTGGCTGCTGCTCTTGGCCGGTTGTTCCACTGGCTCAGGCTGCTTCTTCTCTACCTTTGCCACCTTGACTTCCTTCACTTCTCTTTCCCTGGGCTGCTCCTTTGAAGGTTTTCCTTCCTCAGCCTTGGCCTTGTCAGTGAGTTCTTTGAGCTCCTCGGTCATCCCTTTCATTGACAGGTACTGCTCAACCGGGGTCTTGTACCGCAGTGCCTTGACAATCTGTTTGTAAGTGAGTTCTTCAACCTCGGTTCCTTGAGGTGCCCTTGCCACGAAATCTACTTCCGCGACCTGGAGCATTTCCCTCAGGATAAGGTCCCCTCCCCTGTCGCCATCCAGGAACACTGTCACTGTCCTCTCCTTGGAGAGCTTCTGCACTGACTTGGGAATGTTTGTGCCCTGCACCGCAATCGTGTTTTTTATGCCGTATTTCAGAAGGTTCAGGACATCGTTCCTCCCCTCAACAACTATGATGGAATCAGAGTCCTTGATTGCCGGGCCCGCTGGCAGTTTGTCCTCTCCATATGAAAGAATTTCGCCAAGCTCGACCTCTTCGCGGACAGACTGTATTATGCTCTCGCTAACGGTCTTCCCGGCCTCGCTCATCTTCTTGTAGAGCTCTTCAGCACGTTCGACAACTTTCTGCCTCTTCTGTATCCTGACGTCCTCGATTACTTCAATCTCGACCTTGGCTTTGCACGGACCTATTCTGTCGATGGTTTCAAGTGATGCTGCCAGAATGGAGCTCTCTACCTGGTCCAGACCAGATGGAATTAGGGCGTAACCTTCTGTTCTGCCCTTCTTGCTGTCTATTTCAACCTCAATTCTTCCAATCTTACCGCTTTTCTGGAGGTCCCTGAGATCCAGTTCCTCCCCAAGCAGACCTTCGGTCTGACCAAAAATCGCCCCTACAACATCAGGTTTTTCAACCACCCCATCCGTAAATATCTTTGCCTTGATCATGTATTTTGTTATGTTTGGATCTACATTCAATAGTATCACCCGAAATGGTGCCGTTAGAGATAACGATTGATTTGTTGTCTCTGTCCTTAACCACCATTGCAGGTAGTTATCTAAAAACGATATATAACATTGTTGTCAACCCGCCTGCATGGGAAACATCCGGGGGCTTTCCCGCCAATCTGAAAAGCTCAGGTTTTGGGAATTTCGGAGCGTTTCTCCGTTAACCGTCAGCAATTTTTTCCCGCACGGTCAGCTTGTCTTTCTGCCCAGTCTCTGCCACTTTCGCAGTGCAAACACTGCCCAAACCGCTTCGATCACCCCAAAGGGTCAGGTTCCTGAAAGCCAACCATATGCGGAAGCGCCCACGCAGGTTGCGCAGAAAGAGAGTGTGTAGACCCTTGCCCGTTCCTCGGCTATGTATGACAGCATCATCGCAGTGACGGTCGCTGCACCAAAAATGTTCAGGGGGCTGAAAACATCCATGGCATGACATATCAGCAGAACTGGAATAATCTTCGGGCACGGAAAGAATGCATCACAGCTCCAGTTCAAGTGAGAGAAGCTACTAGGCAGGAAGTTCGCTTGTTTATTCATTCTTCGTGATACATGTTAAATAACTAGTCTGGATTAGGTTTACTGATTCATTTATGATTAGATTCGGGATCGCGGGGATACCTCTGACAAGCAAGGGAAGAACCTTCATTGAATCTGTTGAGGATACCAATATGCTTGGACTCAACGCTCTAGAGGTACAGCTCCTCAGGGTAAACGTGGAGGAGAGGCCTGCACTCGATCTTGCAGGCGCCAGGCCCCAGGATATAGAGGAATCGATCATAGTGGACGTCCTCAGGCAAAACGAGGAGGGAAACTACGAGGGAGTCGGCGTTGACACCATCATTGAGGAGGACGACATCGTCCAGGAACTGTTCTGGAACATGGCACAGAATTACGACGATCTCTTTGACGGCGGCAAGCTTGCCAAGGAGCTTGATGTCCAGCTTTCACTTCATGCACCGTATTACATGGACCTCCTTGACGACGGGGAAATAGGGGACAAGTCCTACAACCACCTGAAGTGGTCTCTTATCATAGGCAAGGCCATGGGGTGCAAGCGCGTAATAACACACACTGGGTTCTACAAGGGAACCAAGAAGGAGAGCATGGATAAGGCGTCCAATGTTTACAAGGAGATCACGAAGACCTTCCCCGCATCAAAGGGGTACCCCTACGTTGGGGCTGAGGTTTCTGGAAAATCGGAGATTTTTGGAACTTCAAGCGAGCTTATTTCCCTCGCAAAGAAGGTAAAGACGATAGAGCCGATCCTGAATTTCCCACATGCACACTCTCAGGGAGGCGGATCACTGATTGAGATGAAAGACTTCGAAACAGTTTCAAGTGAATTCAGGAAATATGCAAAGGGTGACCTCTACACAGAATTTTCAGGAGTCGAATACAGGGACCACAATGAGGTCAAGCTGACTGCAATCAAACATGGGGACCTGAAGTTTGAAACGCTTGCAGAAACGCTTGTAGAGTCACCGGAAGATATGACAATTATTTCCAGCTCTCCACTTCTTGAGCATGATTCACAGTACATGTACCTCATTTACCTCAGGGCACTGGGCAAGAAGATGCAGAGGAAATCCTCAGTAAAGAAGCAGGTGGCATAAGATGGCAAGAGAATATCCGGTAAAGAAGGGGATAAGCATCACAGCTGAATACATTCTGGAAAAGACGAAGGAAATAGCGGATGACGCGAGAATCGAGAACGGGCATGTTCTTGCATCGATTCCGGGTATGAAGGTGGTCGACCTGTATTCAAACGGTAAGAACTTGCTCGCCCAGACTGAGGCAGATCCTGCTGCAAAGGACTTCTCCAATACAATCGCAACCTATAACAAGCTCATAGAGAATGTAACAGGCTTCTCGTCCAAGGAAAGAAAGAAGAGGTTCTCAAAGGTCTGATTAAGTTTTCAGTAATTTATCCAATTTCTGTGTTCGAGGAGCTTTCTTGAACACATAGGCCATAACCTTTGTGGTGTAAACTGCTGACGAGTATTTTGCGTCAGGAATGAAACAAGTGCCTTTTTCCGAATAAAATGAAAGTGAAGAAAGAATAAAATAAAAAAGTAAAGATGTTCGAGTGAAGTCCTTCGAAGATTACTTGTACTTGACTTTGCTGGATGCTCTGAAGACAAATTTCTTCTTGGACGGGACTTCAATGATCTTCTTGGTCTGCGGGTTTCTGGCCTTCCTGGCCATCTGGGTTCTTCTCTCAAAGATTCCAAATCCTGCCAGGTTGATCTTGTTTCCCCTGTCGGCCTCAGAAATCACTGTGTCCAGAAAGTGTTTGATCACGTTTCTGGCGACCTTCTGTGTTGTCCCAGTCTTCTTGGAGACTGACTTAGAGATCTCGCTTATTCCAACCATTCTTAAATCCTCCGATATGATAATGTTTTTACTTGTATTAAAATATTTGTGTCGAGTTTTTAATACATTACCCGTGGCATTGGGTTTACAGGTATTCCGATATTATAATAAAATATATAAAATATTCAAAATCTTCAAACTCGAGCCGAAAAATGTTGAGGCAGCTATGTGTTAATTTCTCCCCAGGGCAACCTAGAGCGGACTCAGAGTTAAACTAATTATTTGATTTAAAAACACTGTTATTGATAGACTCTCGCACGATTGACCTTCTGCAAAATCTGGCATTCTGCACGACTTTTCAGACAATGTCCGACGGTAAATGCGAAATAACCCTTCCTGACATGTATATATATTGTGTAATTATCCAAGTTCGTGAAACTCATAGAAAACTGGTTCTCAGAGCGGTACTCGGACAATCTGCAGCTCTCATTCAGGATAAAGGATATGCTTCTGTCGGTTAAGACCGATTTTCAGAGGATTGACCTCTTTGACACCTATGATTTTGGGAAACTGCTTACCATTGACGGCACTGTCCAGCTCACTGACAAGGACGAGTTTGTTTACCACGAGATGATAACCATGGTCCCCTACTATTTCTGTGGGCAGAAGCCGAAGAAGGCCCTGATCATAGGAGGAGGTGACGGTGGTGCAGCGAAGACCCTGCTTGAACTAGGACTGGAGCGGATCGTAAACGTCGAGATAGACAGCCAGGTCGTGGAAGTTTCAAGGCGCTTCTTCGGGGACCTCTCATCCGCTTTCGACGATTCCAGGGTGGAGCTGATCATTGGGGATGGAATAAAATACGCCAAGACAACCAAGGAGAAATTCGACATTGTAATAATTGACTCAACAGATCCTGTGGGACCTGCTGAAGGACTATTTAACAGGGAATTTTACAGCAGTGTCAAGAACATCCTGTCAGAAGGCGGTGTGGTCGTCTCACAGTCAGGCTCGCCTTTCTACCAGCCAAATGCATTGAAGATGGCATACAGTGGAATGAGGCCTGTATTCGGAGATGTCCGAGTTTACACGGCATTCATACCGACTTATCCCAGCGGGTTCTGGTCCTTCACAATGGCATCAGACAGGGAGATGAAGGCAAGAGAGGAGAACCCGAAGAAGATGAAGTATTTCAACGGTGACATCCTCAGTGGCGCATTCCAGCTGCCTCAGTTTGTCCGGGATCTTCTGGAAATGAAGTAGATCACTTCACTTTCCATCTTTCTTTTGTGGATTTCAGCTCTTCAACGTAAGAAGGGCCGAGTTTTCTCGAAATTCTCTCAAGGTCCCTCAGGTGCTTGGTGAAAGTCTGCTTGCTCTCGCTGTTTATCATGCTCTGAAATGTCCGTGTATCTGAAAGAAGCTTGAAAAACAGGTAAAAGAACACGATCAGCATGACAATTCCGACAGCGAAGACATAGTAACCCCAGTCGCCAATGGATGTGAGAGTCGGAAACAGGCTGCTGTTGAAAAGATATTCATTGGAGGTCAATATAAAGAGGACTACGCCCACAGCTGCAAGGAATATGTAGATGATGCCCTGGTACTCCCTGATCTTTGAAGTCATTCAGGGAAGTAAGCACTACTAATCCTTAAAACCTTTTTCGGGTTAAGCTGCCTACGTTCACTCCCTTTCACTGCCCTGAGTCAGGTAGTTGATGAGGCTCTTCACGGCCCTTGATCTGTGGGAGATAGAATTCTTTTCACCCACTCCCATCTGTGCAAGAGTCTTGCTTCCTCCTTCCGGGATGAATATTGGGTCATAGCCGAACCCCTCACTACCTAATTCGGAGGGGGCAATCTTTCCCCTGAGTATTCCTGTGAACTGTAGCAGCTCAGTTCCCTGGCTCAATGAAATAACTGTCTTGAACTCAGCACTTGCATCTGCTCCGGATAAAAGCCGAAGTATTCCCCTGTTGCCGACTGTTTTCTGCACATATGAGGAATATACTCCGGGAAATCCGTTCAGCTCATCAATGAAAAGACCTGTGTCTTCTACGAAAAAGTCTCCCTCAATGGAGGTACGCAGTTTCACGCAGCTATCCCTGGAGACCTCTTCTGTGGTATCGGCCTGGATCTCCTCGTATTTCAAATGTTTCCATTCCAGATCAATTCCGGCAGACTCGAACAGCTTCCCGACTTCCTGGAATTTGTGCTCATTGCTTGTAACGAAATTAATCATACGTACCTTCTCCTCTTCTCTATGCTTTCAAGCCCGCTCATTACTGTGGCGGGATCATTGAAGACTCTCCTGTAAGACTGAAGGAACATCTCCCCCAGGCCAGGCAACTCGCTGTGGTTGCTCTTGAAGGACTCCAGCAGGAGGAATAGGTCGGCCGCCAGATCCTCAGGCTCCTCAGTCACTTTTCCAAGGCTCGCGTCTATTAGGCTTGCTCCTTCAGATATCATGATGTTGTTGGTAGTCAGGTCTCCATGCGCGATTCCTGCATTATGCATTTCTGCTACTATTTTTCCAAGGTCCTCAATGAGCCCACCGCTCTCCTGGCCACCAGCAAGATAGGATCTTAAGGTCATCCCTTCCATTTCCTGCATGACTATTCTGTGTGTGGAAGGATCTGCATCATAAACGAGCGGGACTGGAACAGAAGCATTCCTCATCCTGATAAGGAGAGAGGCCTCATTTCTGGTTCGTTCCCTGAGGATTCTGCCATCCAGCTGAGGCAGCCTGTACGGTTTCGTCCTTCTCTGCTTCACAACAACAGTTCTCCCGAAGTAACTCTCTCTTTCAACCTGGGACTCTGCTCCCTTCATCCTGTCTCCAGTGTGGTTCCTGTCCCTTATCCACGGCGTGTCCACCTCGTCAATTCTGAACCTCTGGTCGACAGTGGAATCTCGGACACTATGCCTTTCGCCATGTTTGTGCATTAGCATCCCAGCCTGTGCTATCATGGCTCCGTTGTCCATGCAGTATTTCTTTTCGGTGAGGTAAACCTCCGTACCTGTCTCATTGCCCATTAACGTGAGCATGTCCCTCAGCCTCGAATTTGCTGCTACACCTCCGGCAAGCAGAACTTCCTTCTTGTCGAAGTAGTAAAGTGCGCGTTCAAGGACCTCAATGAGCATGGCAAAAGAGGTCTCCTGTATGCTCATTGCTATGTCCTCCTTTCTCTCCCCCTTGCTGAGGTAGGATTTAGATGCTGTGTATATGCCGGAAAAGGATGTATCCATTCCCTTGACTGAGTATGGAAGGTCAAGGAGTTTATTGCCTCCGAGTGCCAGCCTCTCTATCTCCGGGCCGCCTGGAAAGCCTGTGCCCATGTCCCTTGCGAATTTGTCCAGCATGTTCCCCAGGCCGATGTCCATTGTTTCCCCCATCACCCTGTACCTTCCTGAGGTGTGCGCCAGAACCTGTGTGTTTCCACCTGAGACATAAAGAACTATGGGGTCCTCCATTTTCCCCAGCCTTCGGCCAATCTCAACATGGCCAAGGGGATGGTTCACCCCGATTATGTCAGTGTCGAACTTCAGCGCCAGCGACCTTGCTGCTGTCCCCACCACCCTTAGGCAAGGCCCGAGCCCAGGTCCTCTGGAGAATGCGATGAGATCGACATCCTCCATGTTCACTGACGCTTCAGAGAGTGCTTCCTGGATAATTGGCACTATCTTCTCCGAATGGTGTGTTGCAGCTTCCCTGGGATGTATTCCTCCGCTGCCCGACGAGTAAGTGGATGATACCGTTGACAGGATTCGGTCCTCATCTACCAGACCTGCACTCACGGTGTGTGCTGTCCCTTCGATTCCAAGTACGAGCATGAAACAGGATTGATATGCTCATCTGATATATTACTGACCTGCATCGTGGAACGCTGAAGTTACCCATTTCTCAAAATTTATAAAGAACAACCCAATCCAGTTAAACCTTGCAATAGCAGGTATAATTCATCACGAGGTAAGGGTAAATGGCAAATTCAATAGCAGTTATCGCTGATCCGAAAAGCGGAAAGACCTATAAGAGGGAGGTCTCATCAGACAACCTCAACTCTCTTGTCGGCCGAAGAATCGGCGAAGAAGTGGACGGAATATTCTTCGAGCTTCCCGGGTATAAACTCAAAATCACTGGCGGGACTTCACTTGACGGTTTCCCAATGAAGTCCGACCTCCAGATATCGGGCAAGAAGAGGATACTGAGGATCTATTCATCTGGCAGACGGGCGAAGAACGGGAAGAGAAAGAGGGTAAGCTTCAGGGGCTCGGTCATTGGTACTGACATAGCGCAGCTGAACCTGAAAGTTACACAGTATGGACCCAATTCGCTTGAGCCAAAGGAAGAAACAAAGGAAGGCCAATGAATCTCCCGCAGCCTTCAGTAAACGTGGGAATGGTTGGCCATGTTGATCATGGCAAGAGCACGCTGACCAAGGCGCTGACCGGGAAAAAGACAGATATACATTCTGAAGAGATAAAGAGGGGCATATCCATCAAGCTAGGGTATGCTGATGCTCCAATTTTCAGGTGCAAGAACGAAAAAGGCGAAGAATTCTATTCCAGGGAAAACAAGGGCGGCAAGTGTGAGATAGCAAGGGTAATCTCAATTGTGGATGCACCGGGCCATGAAACTCTTATGGCTACAATGCTCTCAGGCTCCTCAATCATGAATGGAGCTCTTCTTGTGATAGCTGCAAACGAGAAGTGCCCACAGCCGCAGACAAGGGAACATCTCACAGCCCTGGAGATAATGGGCATAAAGAACATCATCGTGGTTCAGAACAAAATTGATCTAGTGACAAGAGAACGGGCAATGGAGAGCTACGATGAGATTAAGAACTTCCTGGGGGGGAGCATTGCTGAGTCAGCGCCCATAGTTCCAGTAAGCGCATACCATAACACAAACATCGACGTCCTTTACAAAATGATAGTGGAAAAAATACAACCGCCGGCACTTGACCAATCACACGACCCGAGGATGTTCATAGCCAGGTCATTCGACGTGAACAGACCTGGAACCTCTCCAGAAAAACTGGTGGGCGGAGTTCTTGGAGGGTCGCTTGTTGAAGGCACTCTATCAATGGGCCAGGAAATCGAGATTGTTCCGGGGATCCAGACCGGAAAGGGCGGTAAGCAGCAATGGGAGAATGTCACAACTGAAATAGTCAGCCTGATGGCTGGCAGCAGCCACTATGATGTAATCAAGCCTGGCGGCCTTGCAGCCGTCGGTACAAAGCTGGACCCCTTCCTCACGAAAGGCGACTCATTCACTGGAAGAGTCGCTGGCGCAGTAGGCAAGGTGCCGCCACTCCTGTTCAACCTGAGCCTTGACACGTACCTGCTCAAGCGTGTAGTCGGCTTCGAGGAGGAGCTCAACGTTGAACCAATAAGGTCCAAAGAGAGCATAATGATAACTGTTGGAACTTCCAACACTGTTGGCGTGGTTACTACCACCAAGGATGACAGGGCGGAAATCTCTCTTAAGTATCCTGTTGCAGCTGAACTCAATGAGCGCGTTGCAATCGGCAGGCGAATATCAAACAGGTGGAGACTGATCGGCTACGGCAACATAGTCTCAGTGTAATATCTGCACGAGCCAGAGAGCGGACATCCGCTGCATATGGGCTTTTTCCTGCAGTGCTCCTTAGCCAGCCTTACTATCATTCCATGGAAGTTTTTCAGCATGTCAAGGGTGTACCCATCATCTTTCTCTATCGACTCCTTTGCCTCCGGCATCCCGCTTTCATCGCTGATTATGCCCGTTCTCACGAAGATGCGGTGCGTGTATTTGTCCACAACAAAAGCCCTCTTGTTCAGGGCATAAAGCAGGATCGCATCACGGGTCTCCTCTCCGATGCCCCTCCTACTGATAAGAAATTCAGATAGTTCCTCGGGCGATTCGGACGCCATTTCCTCGAGGGAGCCATACCTGGAAATGATGAGTGAAGAGAGATCGATAAGCCTCTCAGCTTTCTGGTTATGGAATCCAGCGCTCCTGATCACTTCTGAGAGGCGCTCCTTCTCCATGGTGGCTATGCACTCCAGGCTCAGGCAACCTTCTTCCCTGAGGTGCGCCAGCGCTTTCTCCACATTGGTCCAGCTGGTGTTCTGAGTCAGGATCGCGCCTATGAGCACCTCCTCGCTGGTTTCACCGGGCCACCATCCCAGGTCGCCCATCTCGGAATATAATTTCCCGTACATTTCAGGAAGAGACATGTGATGCTACGCGATGGTGCATTCCGTTATCTGCGTTTCCGTTCCATAGGGTTGCCGGCAGACGGAGAACTGCCGTTTCTCTGTATATTGCGAGAAAATGGTTATAAATAATCTTGCTATCTGACGACGATGAGTGAGTTTGATGCTATAGTGGTGGGTGGGGGGCCGGCTGGTTCCGCTGCAGCCATTAAGCTTGCACAGAACAACGCTAATGTCTTGCTTGTGGAAAGAGGAGACCCACCAGGAAGCAAGAACGTTTCCGGGGGAGTCCTTTGGGGCAAGGGGCTCTCCGAATTCTCAGACGACTGGGAGAAGACGGCCCCGCTTGAGAGGTACGTCGAGACCAAGTCCGTCGCTTTTCTTACCGAGAAATCAAAGATCAACATAGATTTCAACACAAAGAACTTCGAGGAGGACAAGACCGGGTACACGGTACTCCGGGCCAAACTGGATCCTTGGCTGGTCAGGAAAGCAAGGGAGGCCGGGGCAATGGTCACTACCGGTGTAACGGTTGACAGGCTTGCATTCAAGGACGGCAAGGTCATTGGGGTGGAACAGGACGGCGACGTCATTACTGCGGACACAGTGATCCTTGCCGAGGGGGCCAACCCGAGGGTGGCAATTGAATCAGGGCTCAGGGAGCCATTGAAGGACCACGACGTCGCCATAGGAGTCAAGGAAGTGATCAAGCTTCCTGAGAAGACCATAAATGAGAGATTCAACGTAAGGGGAAAGGGCGGATTTGCCTGTGAATACGTCCTCGGCTTCCTAAAGGACGGCGTGGAAGCTGGCGGATTCCTTTACACAAATAAGGACAGCATCTCCATCGGCGCCGTGATTTCGATGAAACACCTCAGGGACAGCAACCAGGTGTACTCATACGACATAATGGACCAGTTCGCAAACCACCCTTACATTGCGCCACTGCTTGAGGACGGCAGGGTGGATGAATACAGCGCCCACCTGGTGCAGGAGGGGGGCCTGGGGTCAATCCCAAGGCTCTACGGAGACGGATACATGATCACCGGGGATGCAGCAGGATTCTCATTCAGCAATGGGCTTGTGCTCCAGGGAATGAACTATGCAATTTCCTCCGGAGTTTCTGCTGCGGAGGCTTTCCTCGATGCAAAGGGGAAGGGCAACTTCTCGTCTGAATCGCTGGCTGGATACCAGAAGAGGCTGGAGGAGAGCTACGTGATGAAGGACATGAGGACATTTAGGGGAATAGAGGACGTCACCTGGAGCGGTATGGTCCACAAGAAGCTCCCGGCCATGCTTGAAAGCGTCATGATGGGCATCTTCCACGAGGAAGGAAAGCCCAAGAAACATATAATGCAACATATGCTTGATTCAATGTCGTCATCAAAAATGAAGAGCAAGGACCTTCTGTTGGAGGGTTACAGAATGCTCAGGAGGATGTAAGATTATGAAGATAGAGGAGAGGCTATCGCTTCTGAATTACAAAACGGACAAGTCTTATGCGCATATCACGGTGAACCCGAACATATGTGAAGAATGCCCAGACCACTTCTGCACCTTTGCCTGCCCGGCAAAGTGCTATACGGTCATAGATGGGAAACTGAACTTCAAGTACGAGGACTGTGTAGAATGTGGCACGTGTGCAGTGGCATGCTCGCATGGAAGCGTATCATGGACGAACACTAAGGGCGGCCATGGTGTGAAGTACAAGTATGGGTGATTGATTTGACACTTGAGATACTGGTTCTCATAAAACAGGTGCCGGATGCAGAGGAAATCTTCATCGATCCGGTCAAATTTACGCTCAACAGGTCGGAAGCAAGGGGAGTCATAAACCCGGCAGATGAAAATGCAATCGAGGCTGCCCTTCAAATAAAGGATCAGACAGACGCAAGGATCACTGTCGTCACCATGGGGCCACCGGCCGCAGAAAGTGCACTGCTTGAATGCATGGGCAGAGGATGTGACCGTGGAGTCCTGATAACTGACAGGGTGTTTGCGGCAGCTGACACATATGCCACATCACTTACACTTGCAGCAGCGGTGAGGAAGCTCGGCACGTTTGATATACTCCTTGCAGGAGAGGCCACGACCGATTCCGGAACTGGCCATGTTGGTCCAGGAGTCGCCGAATTCATGGGAATGGACCAGGTCACGTATGCTCTCACTGCCAAGCTCGAAGACGGCTCGCTCATATGCGAGAGAGAGCTTGAGGACGGGATTGAGGTAGTGCAGACTCCGTTGCCTGCGCTGGTCACCATGCTTATCAACTCCAATGTCCCGAGGAGGGCCAGCCTCAGGAGGAAGATAGACGCCATGAGGAAGGGCATAGAGAAGATGGACCATGATGGCCTTGAACTTCCAGCTGACTGGGTCGGAATCAAGGGCTCTCCAACAATTGTCGGCTCACTGAAGATTCCAGAGGAGAAGAAGAGGCTCAACAAGAAGGTCAATCTTGACGGCATACCGGAAATGGTGAAGGAGCTTGTCCAGAACAAGGTGCTGACTTTCGGGGGCGATGAAAATGCGTAAGCTGATAAACTGTGTCTCTCCTGAGAACCTTGGCGAATACAAGGATGTGTTCGTATATGTAGAGCACAGGGACGGAAAGATCAAGAAATCCTCGCTCGAGATGCTTGGCGAGGGAAAGAAGCTTGCCAGGAAGACCGGGGAGAAGCTCATCGGCGTAATGGTCGGCTCTGATCTCGCAGAGGTTGCAAAGACAGCCGGGGAGTATGGCTGTGACATAGTCCTGGGCGCGGAATCGCCAGACCTGAAGGACTTCAGGAGCGTTCCATACACAAACTACATCTCAGAGTTCATAGAAGAGCACAAGCCAAACATATTCCTAATGTCTGGGACAAGGGAAGGAAGAGATCTTGTCTCAAGGATTGCCATAAGAACCATGACCGGTGTGGCCGCGGACTGCATTGAACTGGACGTGGACGAGAAGACGAAGATACTCAGCGCATGGAGGCCCTCTTTCGGCGACAAGACGATCGACCAGATCCTGTGCAGGAAGCACAGGCCCCAGACCATAACATCAAGGCCCGGAAGCTACAAGATTGCTGAACACGACCCGAAGAACAAGTGCGACATAAGGATCAAGAAGGTCACAGTTCCAGCTGAGATGAAGGCGAGGAAGATTCTGAGCTTCAGGCCCAAGGACAAGCTGGACCTGACATCGTCAAAGCGCATTGTGTCCGGAGGGATGGGTCTCGGTAAGAAGGACGGCTTCAAGCTGATAACCCAGCTCGCTGATGAACTGAATGCGGATGTTGGAGCATCGAGGCCGGTGGTAGACCTTGGATGGATACCGTACGAGCATCAGGTCGGTCAGACCGGGCAGACAACAAAAGCCAAGCTGTACATAGCAGCAGGGATATCGGGGAAGATACAGCACACTGTTGGAATACAGAATTGTGAGTATGTTGTCGCGATCAACAACGACCCTGATGCGGACATAGCCAAGGTGTCTGACTATTTCGTCAACGCTGACCTGTACGACGCGATCCCCCGGATAATCGAGGAAGTTGAGAAGTACAGGACGGGCAAGGCAGTAATCTCCGAGGAGCCGGAAAAACAGGCAGAGTAAGCGAAGATTAAAATATATTTTTAAACTTATATTATTATGGCCAGGAACGTGGTGGTGTTTAAGCCCAAGAGAGGGACAGACGTCACCATTCGTGAAATCATGGCCAGGATGGACCGTTACAGGTCCAAGCATCCCAACAGGGAAGTGTTCTTTGACGGGGATGAATTCGCAATCTGCTATGTAAGGCAGTGATCAGAGGGTTTGCTCTATGCGCCTTCCCCTGATCTCATGACCAAGCTTTTCCACCAGTTCGTCAAGAGGGTATTCAGACTGCTTTCCCGCTCTGTTCCTTATGGTGACGGTACCGTTCTGGCTCTCCCTTTCGCCGAGAACTGCGATGTAAGATGGACGCTTGTCCCTGATCATCTTGATCTTCTTGCTTATGGTGTCGGGCGACAGATCCAGCTCGGATCTGTAGCCTGCATTGAAAAGCTTTTCGTGGACACGCTGTGCATACCCGTTGACTGCTTCGCTTACAGGAATTACGTATACCTGCATTGGAGCCAGCCATGTCGGGAGCTTTCCCGCGTAATGCTCCAGGAGGATTGCCATGAATCTTTCATAGCTGCCGAATATGGCCCTGTGTATTACCACAACCTTCTCAGGCTTGCTCTCGCTGTTGATGAAGTTCAGGTTGAAGTTGTTGGGCTGGAAGAAATCCAGCTGTATGGTGGAAAGCTGCCAGCTCCTTCCCAGGGCGTCCTTTACATGTATGTCAATCTTGGGCCCGTAGAAGGCAGCCTCCCCCGGGAACTCCCTGTATTCTATGTTGAGCTTGTCCAGAGCTATCTTAAGCTGATCTGTTGCATGATCCCATGCTGAGTAGTCTGGTTTCAGCTTGCTCGAACCGCAATTCGGGCATTTGATTTCTCCTTCGTTTCCTGCGCGCCTTGCGTCCAGTGCTTCTCCGCATTTCTCACAAACGTAGGTAAGGAGATACTTTTCAGGGTGATCTCTGTCTATGATGCTCAGATCGTATACAAAATCACTTTCGCCCAGCGTTGTCGCGAAGGTCTCCTTCACCATGCCAAGGAGCGAGATCATCTCTTCAAGTATCTGGTCAGGCCTTAGGAATGCATGTCCATCATCAATCGTGAATGATCTGGGCCTTGTCAGCCCGCTGACTTCTCCCCATTTCTCATACCTGTATACAGTGCCGGCCTCCGAGTACTTCACCGGCATCTCCCTGTAGGAATGTGGAAATCTCTCGTATATCGTTATGTGGCCTGGGCAGTTCATGGGCCTCAGTGCATAGCTGTCCCCGTCCTTCAGTGTGAATAGGTACATGTCCTCCTTGTACTTCGCATAATGGCCGGACTGTTTCCACATGGTGTCTCTGTAAGCTATGGGGGTCATCACCTCTTCCCAGCCTCTGCTTCTGTTCATTCTGCTCATATAGCGGATGAGCTCGTTCTTGATCACAGTGCCGTTAGGTGTATAAAGCGGAAATCCCGGAGCCCTCTCGGGATTCAGCACGAGAAGGTCCATTTCCTGTGCAAGCTTCCGATGATCCCTCTTGGCGGCTTCCTCTCGGTTCCTGATGTACTGCTTGAGCTGCTTCTCGTCAGGAAATGCAGTTCCGTAAATTCTAACCATCTTCTGCCTGCTCTCATCGCCCTTGTAGTGCGCACTCGAAAGGGAAAGAAGCTTGAAGCTCCTGATAAAGCCCGTCGACGGAACATGGGGGCCAGTGCAGAAATCAACGTAATTCCCCTGCCTGTAGGCTGTCGATGATCCGCCCTCCTTGATGTTGTCCCCTATCTTCTCCTTCTTGTACGGATTGGAAGAAAACATTTCCAGTAGCTGGTCCCTGGGGAGGCTCAACTTTTCTATGGGCCTGTTCTCCCTGGAGATCTCTTTCATCCTTTCTTCGATCCTTCCGAAGTCGTCAGTGGAGATGGGCTCCATGTCAAAGTCATAATAGAATCCATCTTCGGTTGGAGGACCTGCATTGGGCACAGCCTTGGGATAGAGGTCGGTAATTGCATTTGCAAGCAGGTGGGCTGCAGAATGCCTCAGTATTGTGATGCCTTCTCTCGTGCCTGTGGTAATTGGCTTCACCCTGCAGTCTGAGGTGGCTGTATCGGAGAGATCAGTAAGCCTGCCGTCCATTTCCACCGCTACTGCATCTCGAATCTTGTTCCTTTTCAGGGCATCCCCGAAGGATTCCCCTTTCTTTGCATCCACAAGTGGTGCTGAGAGACTTTCTGGCATCAAACCTTCAGTTATTTTCGGTATAATATATGTTTCCTAAGCCCGACCAAAGCCTCTCGGAACACTGAAGAAGAGTGGAAGAAAAATCAGTTTTCCTGACCTCTCTGCCTCATCCATGCCTTGTGGTTTATTGAACTGGTGATCTTTCCATGGGCAATGAGGATGAGTATTCCTGAAATCAGGCCACCGAAAATCAGCTGCAGTATGCCGAGGACCAGAGAGGCAGTGTCCGTCTCTTCTATCTTTCCATCCACGATCCTGCGGTATAGTAGGAAATAGTCAAGGACACACCAGAGGATGCCAATGGCCAGGAAGCTCACTGACAGCCCGATAATTATTGAGAGCAGTGGGAAAACAGGGGTGGTTGTGGTTCCCGGTGGAGCCAGAGAAGGGGACAGTATGAAGGAGAATGCAGCAAGATAGTAGACCACAACCAGAACCGTCAGAATAACCTGTATGATAAGTGCAACGAGAATAAGCGTCTTGGCATCTTCGGCATCCTTATCCAGGCGCCAGCTGTCCTGCTCCATGCAGAATCAACTTTCCACAGTATAAGAACCTTACTTTGTAATGCAGGAGATGCGCATAGGACGGAAAGCATTCTGCTGTTCAGAAGGACAGGCTTTCCACTGAAGGTATACTTTCAAGTATATGCCCGCCTGACATGAGATCCACTATGCTCTCTATGTCACTGTAAGGTGGCCTGTCCTCTTCCAGTGGACTCACAGATTCCCTTATCTTCTCCCACACTGATTTTACGCTGGGAGATGGAGAATCGAGGGCAAATTCCAGTGACTGTGCTCCGAGCAGGTATTCAATGGCAACGATCTGCCTTAAGTTGTCCACAATTTCAATCAGCTTGATGGCAGCATTTGTGCCCATGCTGACATGATCCTCCTGATTTGCTGACGTTGGAATGTTGTCCGCGGACGATGGCATGCAAAGGGTCTTGTTTCTGTTGCACAGGGCGGCTGCAGTGTACTGGGGTATCATGTAACCTGAATTGTATCCGCTGTTTGAAACGAGAAATGGCGGAAGGCCGCTGAGATTGGCATCAACTATTCTTGCAATTCTCCTCTCAACAATGTTCCCGAGGTCTGTAAGTGCGATGGCGACAAAGTCGCAGACTAGCCCAACTGGTTCACCATGGAAATTCCCGGCTGATATGATCTCGTCCTCCCCGACGAGGGGATTGTCCGTGGCAGAATTTATCTCTGTGGAGAGTACAGATCGCGCATAGTCAAGAGTGTCGAGGACCGCACCATGGACTTGCGGTATGCATCTTAGGCTGTAAGCGTCTTGAACCTTTTTCTCACTTGACTTCCTGACTATCTCGCTGCCTTGAAGTATCTCCCTCATTGCCTTTGCGATCAGACCCTGCCCGCGGTGTGACCTTATTTCCATTACCCACTCGCGGAGTGCCCTGTCTGTGCCTTTCAGTCCCTCGAAAGACAGGGAGGCAGAGGCTACAGAATTCCTGAGGGCATCATAGGCACGTGTCAGCTCTACCGCAAGAATCCCGGATATGGCGGATGTCCCATTTATGAAGGCTACTCCTTCCTTTTCCTGGAAAACCAATGGCTCAATGGACAGCTCCTTCAGGACTTCCGCTGAAGTCTTTTGCTGTCCCTTGTGAATGACTTCGCCCTCTCCCATGACTGTCAGGGCGATATGTGCAAGAGGTGCCAGATCGCCGCTTGCGCCCACTGACCCGTATCGTGGCACAACGGGGTGAACCCTGCTGTTGAGCATATTCAGAATGGCCTGGACCACCTCGACTCTTACGCCGGAATATCCCTTGCAGAGATTGTTGGCCCGAACAACCATTATGGCCCTGACGTAATCCTCGGGCAATGGTTCCCCGACTCCGGATGAATGGCTTCTTATCAGGTTCTTTTGCAGCTGGACAATCTTGTCCTGGGGGATAGATACATTCAGGAGGCTACCGAAGCCGGTATTGACCCCATAAATGGGCTTACCTTCCTCAAGTTTCTGCATGAGCCTGTCCCTGGACTTTCGGATGCGCTCTGCTGCCTCACCTGACAGTTCAACAGGCTCATGGTTAACAGCAACCTCATATATCTGCTTGACAGTGAGTGAATCACCACTTATGGCAATCATTGAATACACCGGCAAAACTATGCCCTTTCCAGATGTTCAGAATACATAAAAGGGTTATTTGAACCTTGTCCAGTTTATTGATCCGGCGCCTGCCATTGTGCACATGCCGCATAGTGGGGACAAAAATGTTGTGGAAATAAAGATGCACTGCCAGTGATAGTATCGTGAGGGTGCACCATATAATTACCGGATAGGTCTTCACCGGAGACCATCAGCGGGAAGCATCTTCGAAGACCCTCTTCAGTGCCTTCTCAGAGGCTTTATCAAGCTGTTTCTTCACGATACCCTGCACAAACTCCGGGGCATCGAGGATGTCAAGCTCCCACACCAGCTTCACTCTTGTTCTCCCGTCCGGCTCGGGGCTGAGTGATATGTCTCTTCTCCCGCGGACAGAATCGCCGGTGATTGAAATGTTGAAAGAACTTCCCAGGTCGAATCTGAGCTTCTGGAGCGTCTTCATTCCAAAACCCCTGGGCCCAACGACGGCCTCTCTTGTCAGAGTATTCCCAGATTCTTCGATTATCCTGACGTCCCGTATATTTGTCCAGTATTCGCTTTCCCTGCTGAAATCTGTGAGTGCACTCCAAACTGAGTCAACTGATGCATTTCCCACCATGTCTTTGTTTATCTCTATTTTCACCTATCTCATCCTCCTTCTAAGCTCCTCGAACTCCTCTCCTGTGATTTCACCGCTGGCCAGCCTTGTCTTCAGAATTTCTTCCGGCGAGGAACGGTATTTGGCCCCGCACATTTGGAATGGCCAGAGCCAGCACCTTCCACTAAGTGTGAGCCTGACAAGCAGAACCCATATTGCGACTGCAACTGCTGCAAAAACAATCCAACCCCAGTAGAAGGGGTAAAAACCCTGCCAGCCCGCGTACCAGCTTCTCTGGATTACTGTGAAAGCTGTTAGTGAAATCATTCTGAACTGACGAAACCTTGACGTCTTATTAGCATGGTGTTACCATGAAGGTAACATTGGACATGAGCACTCGCATATTTCTTTTTGGGAACGATGGAACTTCTTATTACCACCTTTAGTCATTATTGCTGGAGAATTCATGCCAAAGCTGTTTGCAGGTTCCAGAAAGAAGGTTCAGGTCAGCGTGGATTGCCCCCACTGCAAAAAAGAATTTACCGTTGAGTATGAGCCAAGAATGGGGGGAAGCTACTACCACGCCATTAGGGAAGACGGTACCAAAGTGCTTGGGATTAGTGCAGTCCAGATGAAAAATGCGAGAAGCCTGAGGTGCCCTTATTGCGAAAGCAAGTTCATAAGTGAAGGCAAATGGTAGCATTCCAGTAATGTCTCAGTTTATCTTGTCTTGACGCACGTGGGTGGAGCCCCAGTGCAGTGCTCCCGGCGTCTCATGCGAAAGGCGCAATGCTTTTCCACACCGGAAAAGAATTAATAGCTAAATCTTCTTGACTTATTGTACAGGAAGTGCATTGGTTATGGCTCCTTTCAGGCTCGGCAAGACGGAAAATGAGAAGATTATGGAAAGAAGGTCCCGCCTCAGCAGGTGGAAGTCCGAAATAGACCGGGCTATAAGAAGCTATGAGCGGAACCGCGAAAGGAACATGGAGAATGTCCGTGTTGCCATGGGAGACGGAAATGAACAGAAGGCGCGTGTGTTTGCATCGAACATCCTCATGCTGGACAGCGCAATTCGGGGCCTGAAAGACTACAAGCTTTTCCTGGACAACATAGACCTGAATCTGCAGTTTGCCAAAACCACAAAGGACATCTGGGCTTCCCTGAAGGAGGGTTCACAGGACCTAATCAAGAGCCAGCTTTCTGATAAGCAGATGAACCAGATCAGTGCCAACATTGACAGCATCATGGTTTCATCCGAGCAGATACAGGACCGCCTCAACACACAGCTGGACCAGATCACTTCCTCTGTTGATCAGATTGGGCAGAAGAACCCAGAACAGGTGGGGGACATTCTCAAGAATGTCCGGGAGAGGATCGGTGCCAATGCCCAAAATGGAGGCTCTCCACAGGCTTCGGGTGCAGACGGAGACAAGAAAGATATTGATGACCTGATTAACCAGATCAAGAGGGACGAGAAAGAGAGCAACTGAAGATTACTAGATCTTCTGCAGGGAATCATTGAGGTTTTCCAGGTAGTCCTTTGCGGAATATCCCAGACCGCAATTCTGGCACTGGAAGTTGTTGTATGAAACTATAGTGAGAATTCCGCCACAGGCCTTGCAGGAAATCGGTCTTGCGGGATTTACGGCAATTTGAGAATCTTCCCCCACATCTTTTCTGCCAGAGTTTCGGGCAGCAATGGCTGCAATCTTGTCGCACTTCGTCCAGATATTCTCTTTAAGCGCTTCCAGTGATGAAAGAGTTTCCTCCAGTTCATTTTTCCGGTCAGGGGAGAATTTTGAAGAAATTCTTGAAGACAGGCTCCTCGATCGCCTGGTTTCGACCTTTATCATCTCCTCTAGTATCGTTGCCTGTCTCAGGACCTCTGTGAGATGGGATATGGCAGACCATTGCTCTCTTTCCAGCGAATGGCTTTCCACAGGGACACCTGTGGTTCTCTGCATCCTTTCGAGTATTATTTTTCTGTAGTCTGCAAGTGGCATTTCCAATCAGATAAATTGTAGAATCTGGTGATAGACGGTCTTTATGGCAGCAGGAGGGCCGCTGAGGGAGAATCTTGTTCTTGCTTCAATCTCAAGCACCCCTGTCTTCCTGATCATCCCGTTTTCCCTGTACTTCACGTTCTGAACCTCGTCTATCTTCTGGCTCACAAGGTCATCTTTCTTGAAAAACGTCCCCCTTCTTCCGTAGAGCAGCAGCCGCTTGTCCGTGACTACGAGCTCGTAAAGCTTGCCGCCGTAGCCGAGATCGCTGTTGCTGTGGAATTTTATCTCCTCACCCGGCATCAAATAATCCTCCAACGGCATCCAATGGAGTTATGGTTGTGAAAATATATACTTTTCTTGACAATCATTCAGTGACAGGTGCTATCACACAGTGCTTCGTGAATAGTTGTCGTACTTTTCCACAGTTCTGGCTGAAACGGAAGGTTTCACTTCGCTGATCATATCTTTTACTGCAGCCAGGTCTACCTTGACTTCATGTCCGGACTCTATGCTCTTTGCAAGAAGCCGGGCCGAGACTCTCTTGCATATATATGATATGTCGGCACCGCTGTAGCCTTCAGTTGAATCTGCAAGCTCCAAGTAATCCTTCCCTCTGAGGTTACCAGCATTCCTCAGGTACAGTGCAAACATTTTTGCCCTTGACTTCTTGTCCGGAAGTCCCACATAAACCCTGGTATCGAACCTCCCCGGCCTCAGCAGGGCATCATCAATGTCCCATGGCCTGTTTGTGGCCGCCAGGATGAAAACACTGGCCTCATTGTTTTTTTCGAATCCTTCCATTTCCATGAGAAGCTGTGATACCCCTCTCCTAGACACCTGCTCCCCTGTCCTGCTGCCACGTGAAGGGGCAAGTGCTTCGACCTCGTCAAAGAAAACAAGCGAAGGTGAAAGGAGCCTTGCTGCCTTAAAGAGCTTGCTTATGTTCTTTTCAAACTCGCCGAACCACTGGCTGTAGAGCCTCGATGGGCTAACGTTGATGAAATTTGCTCCCGCTTCGTTCGCGAGAGCTTTTGCAATGTAAGTTTTCCCCGTTCCAGGCGGGCCATAGAGAAGTACGCCCCCGGAAGGTGTGACGCCGAATTTCTCTGAAAGCTCCCTGTACTTCAACGGATAAATCAGGCTCTGGACCAGTTCTTTCTTTGCTTCCTCAAGCCCTGCCACTTCAGTCAGCCTGGTTTCCGGGACTATGGGCCTCTCCACTCCTATCTCTGACAGGATCTTCCAGCCCATTGAGGCATCAGTGCCGCCCCCGCCACCTGATCCGTTTATCCCTATCAGTCCGTCAAGGATGCTTTTTGACCTCATCAGGTTGTCAGATCGCTCAGAACGGCTGCTTACCCTTGAGTACATAAGCATGTTTATGCATGCGTCAAGGTAGAGATCTTCCGCTTTATCCGTATCTCCGCCATTCCTGGCCTCGATTGCCCTGAAAAGGTTCTCCTTAACCAGCTTCCCGTAATGTGAGGCGTCTGCCCTGCCTGTCAAGTTGACCCATCTCCTTGTGATGATTTGTGAAAGCTGCCCATCTCAAATCTCCAGGTTGTTTCCGTGGCTTTCATCCCAGTAAACCGTTGTTCCGGACCGAATCTGTTTCATTTTTCCACCTTCCTTGTATTTTTCAACAAGAAACATGACCCATTTTCTTCCTGGTTTTGTGAAGAGTTTGGACAGCCATTTCCAGTCGTTCTGGAATATGAAAAGAAAGTCAAAACTGCCGGTTCCCTTTACCAGCCTGGTCCTTAATCCTCTCTCCTTGACTGTTGATGAATATTCAGTCTCATCCGGATCTTCAGATGAAGCAAATGTAATGCCGGTCAGGCTTCCCTGCACAACTGACCCTGCAGGAACGTTCTGCTGTTCTGACAGCAGTTTCCTCGGAATTCGTATGTAATAGGAGGTGCAGTCTTCAACCCTGCTTGCATTTTCCCACATGCTTACCTCCGATCGTACAGTAATGGGCATCTGTCCTACTATACCTGTCTCATATCTTAAATGTAACTCCCGCAAGGATTCGGCCGAAACCACTGCAAAGCCACAAACATTGAGCCATTGCAGGAAAAACTGTTATGCACTGGACAGTTGTAAAAATGCAGGTGCCGGGATTGGGACGCGGGTTGAATGCTTGGAAGGCTCTCGTGCTAGAGCAGACTACACTACACCTGCTCTTGCAGCGTTATGACTGAAATATGCAACATAAGACGGGTTCATCCCCATGTTAAAGTTTAATGTGAATGTGTATGTATTGTCACGCTGTGGGCTGTGGGCTACAACCTGCACCGAAAGCGTTGTCTGAAGGCTTCCTGTCAAATTGAAGTACACGTGGCTATTCTGGTAGCTCGAAGTAACACTACTATAGCTGCCGCTGCTACCTTGAGATTTTTCGGATACAGTCACTGATGTGACCGGATACTTGTAGTTGACGTACAGCCGTAGGCTGTGATCCGTTGGTGCAATCTGATATACGTTTGCGCTTTGCACGTGGGCGTTTGTCCAGTTCCCGTTCACCTCGACCTGCAGATCCGAGATCTGGGGGCCCGATGCCACATGAACCGGAGGGTTGAGGAAAAGGAT
>JBJKRS010000004.1:0-7042 GCA_046704525.1 Thermoplasmataceae archaeon | reverse complement strand
ATCCACTCTATCTTGCCCAGGCTTTTTGTCTACTCGTCAACATCATAGAGGAGGTCCACCTGATCCTCATAAAAAGGGTGTATCTACTCTATCGTTGGGAACTTCCTGATAATCTTCTTGAAAAAGGAGCAAGCTATACCCTCTATGGTAGAAATCCTGTCGGTGACCTCTTTCCTTATCTTGTCAGCTTTGTTGGGGAAATAGGGCTCCTCGATCTTTGATGCTTTTGAAAAGCATTTGTCCAGTATCTCCTGGCTCCTGAGAACAGTGGGTATTCTGGTAAACACGCAACGTGATGATAAATCGGGTTAATATCTTATCTCATCTAGGAAGGTCACTCGACCTCAGTGATGACCTTGTCCACTTTCTCCTTCAGGTCGTCCGTAAAGTCGTAGAATCCATGGGCATACTTTGCATGCATCCGAACATTGGAAAATATCTCGTTCTTTGTGCCAACATTGATTTCGTAGCTGCAATCGGAGTATCCAATGTCCTTGCACTTGAAGATGTATCTGGTCATCTTCCCTTCAATGCCGGGCACCGATAAATAATTATTGCAATTGCGAGAGTGCTTTACGGGACGGTGAATGAAGGCTTCAGATAAAAGTTCATAAAACCTAAAAGCAGGTTTGCAATATGTGATTATGCTCATTGAAGACCACAGGTACATATCGTGCGGAGGGGATCCGTTCAATTATATCAAGAGTACCCTTAAAGGGCTATACTTCCAGCTGGAACCGGGCCAGGACGCTGAGATTATGCTACTGAAGGAGAAATTCCCATATGAAAGGGGAACTTTCGAGGGGCTTGCCAAGACTTCAAAGCTCAACCTGTATGAAATGAAGGAAGAGAATGAAGAAGTCTACCTGTTTGTGAGAAGGACTAACGAGAAATGACGGCGGAGGCACTGGAATGCGGAAAAATCAACCGCATTTCGCAGCATTCACGAGCGAATAATTTATAACCATTATGCAATTAGAGCATTCCGTTGGAAATAGGAGTTTCTAGATTTTTCAGCAAAGTCAAGGGTTGTTGGTATGGAAGATTATGACTCATCTCAGATTCAGATACTGGAAGGGCTAAAGGCAGTCAGGAAAGTACCGGGAATGTACATCGGCTCCACAGACGACCGGGGGCTACATCACCTCGTGTACGTAGTGGTCGACAACGCAATCGATGAGTCGGTTGCCGGTTTTGCCTCGGGCATCTATGTAATCATAGGCAAGGACGGCTCCGTGAGCGTGGAGGACAACGGCAGGGGAATCCCGGTTGATCCACACCCCAAGTACAAGAGGCCGGGGCTTGAAATTGTGCTTACAGAACTTCACAGCGGAGCCAAATTCGACAAGAAGGTATACAAGATAACAGGGGGGCTCCACGGAGTGGGTGTCCACGTTGTGAACGCTCTGGCATCGAAGCTGATTGCAGCGGTCAAGAAGGGCGACACGATCTTTTATGAGAAATTTGAGCAGGGCCTCCCAAAAGGAGGTCTGCAGAAGACTACTTGGAGTGAGTACAAATCCTCAAAGGACCCTGACGTTTCTGGCCTTGACTTTCACCTAGCAAAGACACATGGCACTCTGATCAAATTCTATCCAGACAAGGAGATTTTCGAGACAACGGACTTTTCATTCGATACCATCTTCTCCAGGATGAGGGACCTTTCATTCCTCAATCCTCAGGTATCAATCGTCCTTTCCGACGAGAGTTCCGGAAAGAAGGAGAATCTGAAACACGAAGGCGGGATTGTGGAATTTGTGCAGTTCCTCGGTGAAGGGAAGAAGGGCATACACAAGGACCCCATATATTTCAAGGAGGAAAATGAGAACCACATCCTAGAATACGCGCTCCAGTACAACACAGGAGTCGCAGAGAATCTGCAGGCCTATGTAAACAACATAAGCACACCCGACGGAGGAACCCATGTGACCGGGTTCAGATCGGGCCTGTCAAGGGCAGTCCAGGATTATGCAAAGTCACACAACCTCATCAAAGGCGTTGAAGGAATCACCGGCGATGATGTCAAGGAAGGGCTCTCCGCAGTAGTCCACGTCAAGATACATGCACCACAGTTCGAAGGGCAGACCAAGGCAAAGCTTGGAAACAGCGAAGTAAGGGGGATAGTGCAGTCGGCTACGGAAAAATCCATGAAGTCTTACTTTGAATCCTATCCACACGTGGCGGAGGCAATAATCAAGCGCGCAGTAGCAGCTGCAGCAGCAAGAGAGGCCTCCAGGAAAGCACGCGAACTGGTAAGGAGGAAATCAGCACTGGAAGGGGGAGGCCTTCCTGGCAAGCTGGCTGATTGTGCCAGTGACGATCCAGAGGTCTCGGAGCTGTACATAGTGGAGGGAGACTCTGCAGGCGGATCTGCTAAACAGGCAAGGGACAGGCAGTTCCAGGCCATACTTCCTCTAAGGGGGAAGATATTGAATGTGGAAAAAGCATCGGATATCAAGTCTCTGGGAAACCAGGTGATTAAGGACCTCATAACTGCCATGGGGACCAGCATAAAGGACAACCTGGATTCATCAAAGCTCAGGTACGGCAAGATTATCATAATGACGGATGCAGATGTGGATGGGGCTCATATCAGAACACTGCTCCTGACGTTCTTCTACCGGTACACCAGGGACCTCATTGACTCCGGGAACATATATTTCGCAGAACCGCCGCTGTACAGGGTGCAGAAAGGCAGCAAAATAGAGTACGTCTACTCGGAAAGGGCGAAGGATCAGGCGGTGAAGAAACTTGGGTCAAATTCCGTAGTCCAGAGATTCAAGGGTCTGGGAGAAATGAACCCTTCCCAGCTTTGGGAAACTACCATGGACCCGGAGACCCGCCGCCTAGTGCAAGTCAATATTGAGGATGCAGAGGCTGCCGATGAACTCTTCACCGTACTGATGGGTGAGAAGGTGGAGCCCAGGCGCAGGTTCATACAAGAAAACGCGAAAACAGTGGATAACATAGATCTTTAGGGTGTGAGCATGGAGAAGAAATCAATAGAGAACGAGATCAAAAAGTCGTACCTTGAGTACGCGATGAGCGTTATTGTCAGCAGGGCACTCCCAGACATTAGGGATGGCCTTAAGCCTGTCCAGCGCAGGATCCTGTATGCAATGAACGAGCTCGGGTTTACTCATGACAAGCCCTACAAGAAATCTGCAAGAATAGTTGGAGACACCATGGGTAAATACCACCCGCACGGCGATACAGCAATTTATGACACAATGGTGAGGATGGCCCAGAGTTTCTCATTCAGGTACCCGCTCATAGACGGCCAGGGGAATTTCGGGTCCCTGGACGGCGACTCCCCTGCGGCAATGAGGTATACCGAGGCCAGAATGGCCCAGCTGTCAGAGGAGATGCTTGAAGACATCAAGAAGAACACCGTATCCTTCAGGCTGAATTTCGATGGGTCGCTTGAAGAGCCCGAGTTCATACCCGGCAAAGTTCCACAACTTCTGATCAACGGCGCTTCCGGAATCGCTGTGGGTATGGCAACCAACATGATGCCACATAACCTAAACGAGGTTTCGGATGCCATAATGCACGAGATCGACAATCCCGAGGCCTCAGACGACGACCTTCTGAACTACGTAAAGGCACCGGACTTCCCGGGCGGCGGAATAGTGTTCTACACACCTGAGCTGGTTGATTCATACAAGACTGGACGCGGGAAGGCAATAGTGCAGGGGGAGGTTGACATGAGCGAGGAGAAATATATCATAATCACCAGCCTCCCATACACTGTAAACAAAGCACTGTTTATAGAAAATGTTGCAAATCAGGCTAAGCAGGAGATACTCAAGGGAATAACCGACATCCGTGACGAGAGTTCCAAGGAGGGAATGAGGATTGTCATCAAGGTGAGGGACGAGGACATGAAGACTCTTGTCCTCAACCAGCTGTACGAGCACACACAGCTTGAATCCAGCATTGGGATCATAAACCTGGCCCTTGTGAACAACGAGCCGAGAATCCTGAGTCTGAAGTCCATGATCGAGTTTTTCATTGACCACAGGCTCGACATGATACTGAAGAGGTCTCAGCATGACCTGGAGAAGCTCGAGCAGCGTGAGCATGTGCTTCTTGGGCTCAAGATTGCACTGGACAACCTAGACGCAGTGATTGAACTGATAAAGGGTTCTAAAGACACCCCGACAGCCAGGGAATCACTCACCGCGAAGTTCGACCTCACCGAGGTTCAGGCAAACGCAATCCTCGAGATGAGACTGCAGAGGATAACTGCACTTGAGACCGAAAAAGTCCTGAAGGAGCTGGAGGAAGTCAGAAAGGATATAGCCCGGCTGCAGAAGATTGTTGACAGCGACAGGGAGAGGAGGAAACTTCTGAAGAAGGAACTGGAGTACCTCAAAAAGAAGTACGGGGACGCCAGGAGGACCAAGATCTCGTTCAGGGAGATCAAGGGCAGATCGATTGAAGAGCTTATACCGAAGGAGGAGGCCCTGATTGTCCTCAGTGAGGGGGGTCTGCTGAAGCGTCTCTCTCCTGAGGAGTACAGGGCACAGAGGCGTGGAGGAAAGGGGACAATAACATCCACAAGGAAGGAGGATTTTGTTAAGACAGTAATTTCCTGCTCAACGCACGACTACATCTACTTCTTCACTAACACTGGAAGGGTCCTGAAGACCAAGGCGTATGAAATCACAAAGAAAACGCGCAAGACTGCTGGAACGGTCGCGGAGGCGATACTTCCACTGGCGGAGAGCGAGAAGGTAACCCAGATCATGAAGGCCCCCGAGACGAAGGGGGAGAACCTCATACTCCTGACAAAGAATGGCTTCATCAAGAAGACTCCTGCAAGGCACCTGTTTGAAATGAGAATCTCCGGCCTCAAGATAATCGCACTCGGAGAGGATGATGAACTGATCGCAGTTCAGCACACTGATGTGCCGTCCAAGATGTTCGTGGTGTCAAGCGCCGGAAAGGCATCTCTTTTCGACACAAAGGAGATAAGAAGCACAGGGAGGAGCTCCAGGGGAGTGAAGGCAATCAGGCTCAAGAACAGGGACTATACTATATCCGGATTTCTTGTGGAGCCTGATTCCAGCATTCTCAGCGTTTCGGAAAGGGGAATTGGGAAGCGCACAAAGGCAAAGGAGTTTCCAGAGCACCATAGAGGGACATCCGGCGTGTACGTGTTTAAGGAAAACAGCAGGACTGGCCCTCTGGTGAAAGCCCTCCCTGTCAGTGACGGTGACGAGGTGCTCCTGGTATCCAGGATGGAGAAGACAATAAGGTTCAATGTGGGCGAAATCAGGGAGCAGTCGCGCCTGACATCTGGGGTTAAGCTGATAGACCTGTCAGAAGGTGACAGCGTAATGTCCGCCACTGTGCTCTGAATCCATCCAAACTTTTTTTATTTTGAGACCCAATCCAGCGTCGTGGACATATCACTGATAGGTCTCGGGAACGTCGGAACGAGGGTTCTCCAGATCATAAAGGATGCGGGCACCGGGATAGGAATCAGATCCGGCGAGGAGATCAGGGTTATCTCGGCAAGCGACTCGAAATGCACTGTTTTTTCTGATGTGGGACTGGACCTGGCAAGGGTACTCGATGCAAAGAGGGAGGGGGACCTGCGGAAATCCGGCTACGAGACAATTGAGCAATCAGAATTAATGGGGCTTGATACGAATGCGCTGGTCGACGTATCATCCGCGACGCCAGACGGTGTAAGCGGCAGAGACCTCTACATGAGTTCATTCAGTGCAGGGAAGGATGTTGTCACAGCCAACAAGGCACCCCTGGCACTGCACTGGAAGCAGATTATGGAGGCGGCAAGCAGGTCAGGCCGGCGGATCCGGTTCGAATCCACAGTGGCAGGTGGAGTTCCTCTCTTCAATCTCAGGGACTACACCATTATTCCGTCGGAGGTCCTGGAGTTCAGGGGTGTGGTCAGCTCCTCTGTAAACATAATACTTGCTGACCTGATTGCTGGGAAGGATTTTGATTCATCCGTGAAATATGCGATTCAGCAGGGGATAGCTGAAACCAATTACCACGACGACACCCTCGGGCTTGATGCTGCCAGAAAGACAGTGATACTGGCAAACGCCCTTTTCGGCCAGAATCTTACCCTGAACGACATCAGTTACGAAGGGGTCGAGAACAATGAGGATACTGTTGAACGTCTCAGGAAGGCTGGAGGTGTGCACAAGGTCCTATCACACATAGTGAGGGAGGGGGACAAAGTGTCAGTGGAATCATCAATTGAGCCCATAGGGGAAGGAGACCCATTGAGAGCTTTGGGTCCCGAATCACTTGGATATACTATGAGAACAACAATGAACGGAGAGGTGCTTGTGGTAGGGATTGAGGACACTCCACTGGAAACGGCTTCCGGAGTGGTTAACGATATTGCTCTTCTTTCCAAGTGCAGGAAATGAGCGACCCTTCAACCATACCTGGCTTGAATGCAGGCAAATGTGATATAGTACAGACAGATGAGGCGAAGCCAGACATATTGTGTGCTGGCAGTTCAGGGAGGGCAAATGTCATGTTTGCCATCTGCTGGAACAAAAGATGAGGAAACGGGGCGGTTTTTACTGGACATATACAACAACATGGCGGAGAGCAAGGATCACAAGACCTCTGTTAGGGCATATGAGATTCCCATAAGGATAAGGGCACTCAGGACTGCAAACATCTACATAATTGAATCAGGAAACAAGAAGATACTGTTCGATACGGGAATGGGCCCAGAGGTAGACAATTTCCTAAAGTTTGCTGGAGAGGACGTGAAGAGCCTCGATTTAATCGTGCTGAGCCACCTGCACATTGACCACATAGGAGGTGCGGTGCACCTGAGGTCCAAGTACGGAATACCTGTGGCACTTGGAAGGCAGGATCTGGAAATGGTGGAGAGGATAAAGGACAGATCCCTCAATTTCCAGGAGAAGTATGAAACACAACTGAGGGAAGGTGGGATGCCTGAGGCCCAGATTGGGACATCCTTAAAGGAGACTCCAATAATGCGGGAGATGGAATATTACCAGAGGCTCGAAATCGACATGCC
>JBJKRS010000003.1:0-8700 GCA_046704525.1 Thermoplasmataceae archaeon | reverse complement strand
GCTCGGAACTGATGAGAATCAGCAGGGCAGAAATCCTGGCAGGCACATAGTTGATTATTGAATGCACAACGGCAGTTGCCCTCCCGAATTCGAAATTCTTCCTGTCCCGGTGGCCTATGACCGCGTCAAGCGAGTTTATGATCTTTACAACAAACGCACCTATGATGCCAAAAAATGCAAAATAAAGCAACGGGGCGACAAAACCGTATATGAGGGCCTTCGAGATGGACTCTATTGCAGCTGATGATATCTGGGACTCGTCAAGATGCTCAGTATCCCTGTGTACAAGCCTGCCCAGATATACTCGGGCCTCCATCATGCTGCCCTTTTCCAGTGCATCGATAACAGGCTTTGCATGCTCACGGACAGAAGTAATTGAGAATGAAATCTTGAGCACCACTATCCCTATGACAACGTACACTACCCTTACAGGTGCGACAAAATGAAGAAGGAGCCAAACAGGAAGGGAGTAGAGAACAACCATGAAAAGCAGGAACAGGAACCCTTTGTAAATCAGGTTCCCGTGCCTGAAAAATTTCCCGAAATAATCGGAAACTCTTCTCAGGAACATTGAGGGCTGCATATATGCCTTGGGCTCACCAAATAGTATGTCAATCGCAATGGCCCCTATGAGAACCTCGAGTGAAGTAACGATCCAGAGTGTTAACATTCGAACATACTCATCTAACATCGAAAATTCTATTCCGGATAAAAGTTTTGTTCGCAAATCAGTGTTTTTCGACCCATGGAATCGCAAGATCCTGAAAGTGAAACCTGGATGAAGTGTCCCAGAATAAGGTGGTGGATTTCGTTGCGGACATTACTAAAAACTGCATATGTGGGTAACAGAATGCGAAAGTTATATATCGGATTCCTTGATAAAGGGTCAGAATTTCTATAACGAAGTGTTGCAATTAGTGATCTTCTCCAAGAGTTTGAGCAGAAGCGGGAAGTTATCAGGAAGATAGTGGAAGAGCACGTCCGGAAGAGGGACGAGGCATCCCAGGTTAGCCATGAGAATGCCGAAGAACGGGATGTGCTTAACGCTAAAGTCCGTGAGATGAGAGAGGAAGCCAAGAAGAGGATCGCCGAAAAGGGCGAACTCATAGAGAATGTGCAGAAACTCCGGGCCGACAAAGAGGAGCACTACAAGAATCTCTCAGAACTCAGGAAAGAACTGAGAAAAATCAGGGACACAACTGATATACAGGGTATTGACAGCAAAGAGATCAGGATAAAGGAGCGCGAGCTTCAGAAACTTGAGCTGAAGCAGCAGACCACCCAGCTTAACAAGACAGATGAGTTGAAAGTTGTCTCTGAAATAAAGAGGCTCAGCAATGAGATAAGGAAGATGAAGAAGCAGAGGGACACCGAACTTCAGAGCAATTCAGTAGTTAGGGACCTCAGCGAGAAGATCAACTCTGAGCGTCAGCAGGGTGAGGCCCTCAAGAAGGAGATAGAGGAGATCTCCAGCAAGATCTCATCAATCAGCGATGATATTAACACACGCCTCCAGGAACTTGATGAAGTGAGGAAGAATGCGGATGATTACCATGAGCAGTTCATAAAGTTCAGCCAGGAATCAGAGAAGGAGCATGAAGCGTTCATAAAGGCAAAGAATGACTTGAGGGACCTTGAGAAAGTCATATCTAGTCTCAGGACAAAGACAAAGACCACCAAGAAGAAGGAAAAGGAAGGGCACCTTCAGAAGAAGGCCACGACTCTTTTCGACAAGTTCAAAAACGGCGAGCAGCTGACCACAGAGGACCTTCTTATTCTACAGAAGGCAGGATTTCTTTAGGCCCGGGCCATTCGCCGTCCGCCTTACCCTTTTATTTCACTTAGCCTAGAAACGGTGAAATTATGCACGCATAAGGTAAGCCCCAAATCCCATGTTCCATATCACAACAGGGTAAACGACCAGCCTCTCCACACCCCCGAATCCAAGGGCACCAGGATGCTGAAGCATTGTGATGGACGCCAGGGTAATTACGCCAAGTGAAGCGGAGAAGTACCTGAACCCTCCCCTGATGAATCTGGCCGCATATATGGCGCCAACCCCTCCGAAGATAAAATTCATGAACGCTCCTGTTGAGTGGATCACTATGTTGAGGTTTTCAGGAACAAATGAAACTACAACTGCACCCAGGGCGGCGATTACATAAATGACTCCGGTTACCCGCCTCCTTGGAACTGGTGGGTATGTCCCGAGATAGAACAGAATGACTATGCCAATCAGTGAGAGAGTCCCTGCTACAAACAGCTGTCCATTCCAGAGCAGCGCTGTGGCGCTTCCTAGGGCTCCAAGATCACTCAGAGCATCTTTTCCCACACTGTATGAAGGGTACAGCGACTGGGCAACAGTGTTCATCAGGATGAAGATCATCCCTGAAGCGAAGAGCAGGGCACCGGCCAATCTGGAAAATCTGTCCGGATTCACCTCGCCAATCTTGGGTTCGACAGCATTCATGGCGCTCTTCCAGTCCAGGTGCAGTTATAATTTTTGCTCCCGTGTCAGAATGCGGCCCAAAGTATGAAAAAAATTAGTTCTCATCCTGATTGATCTCGGAGGAAAGCGATACCTGGTAAACCCTGGAGTTGTTCTGGAGGTTCAGCCTGGGAGATAGGACACTTTCATGGATCTCGCAACTCTCGCCAATGGCTGTCTGTTTCATTATGACAGACTTCTCTATTCTGGACTTGCTCTGAACCTTGGATGATTCCATCATTATGGAATCTGATATCTCGACATTATCCCCAATCGTCACTCCGTCATAGATAGCAGATCTCCTGATCACCGCATTTTTGCCTATTGTGACGTTTTCACCTATGTAAGTCGGGCCCTCAATTACTGTGTCGGATTCGCCTGAACCCAAGCGCGGGGATTTTATGATTACCTTTCCGCTGACCTTGTCCCCCCTGACCTCAATTCCGTACTTCTCCGTCATGATCTGATTTGCCCTGATCATGTCCCGCGGCCTTCCAGTGTCCAGCCAGGTCCCCTGACCAACATATCCGTATATCTTTTCATTCTCCTTGAGCAATGCGGGGAAAAGTTGCTTCGCGAAGTCATACGGCTCACCTGAGGGTATCCTGTCTATGATTTCAGGCTCGATTATGTAAACTCCGGCATTTATGAGGTTTGAGAATGTCTGGTCCTTGGAAGGTTTCTCCAGGAACCTTACTACCAAATTGTCCTTAAGTTCAACAATCCCGAATTGAGATGGATCGTCTACATTTGTGAGACCAATGGTGATCTTCGCCTTGTTCTTCCTGTGGAACTCCAGCATGTCTGAAATGTCGAAGTCAACTAACGTGTCACCGCTTCCAACTATCACTGTGTCGTCAAGGAATTCCCTGACAAGCTTTACACTGCCTGCAGTTCCGGCAGCCTCCTTTTCCACTGAGAACAGGACGTTCTGGTCTTCGTTCTTGAATTTCAGGACCCCCATTATGAGTGATTCAAACTTGTAGCCGGTGGTTATTATGACATTCCTGACGCCTGCCTTGTAGTACGAGTTTATCGTATAATCGATGCATGGCTTCCCGGCGATTGGCACAAGCGGCTTGGGTATGGAATATGTTATCGGCCTGAGCCTGGTACCTTTCCCTCCCGCCATCACAACAGCCTTAAGCGCCATGGACGTAAATCTCGCATAATTAGTTAACATTTTTTGCGCACCACGGTCATGGTATTCTGCAATCTCTCGTTTGCCAGCAGATCAGTCATGCATCACTGAAACTGCAAATTTATAAATTCATCTTAATTTTTACCTACCTAAATGAACAAGTACGTGGTGGTGCTGCCATACTGGGCTCTTCTGTTCGCGATCGGCTTCGGTTGGTTTGTTATCACGCCGCTTGTTCCGGGCCTTATGGATCTGTTCGGAACTGGGTCTGGAGCCGTGATCCTTCTAATAACGCTCTACGGTTACACAATGGTTGCGCTCGGCCTGGCTTCGGGCTGGATCTCTGCGAAATTTTCAGTGAAGGTCACACTCATACTGGCTGGAGCCCTCACTATCGCAGGTCTGGTTGGCAGGGCGTTCACTTCGGGATACTATGAGTTCCTCGCCCTCCAGATTGTTGCCGCTTCAGCCTATCCACTGGCACTGGCTCCCGTTGGCAGCATATCCTCCTCAATAGACAAGGATCGTTCGCACACCATCGTGGGTGTCAGTGTTGGGTCCCTCTTCCTCGGCATGTCCATCGGCTCCCTGGCTGGGCCCGGTATTTACAATGGTTTTGGACTGCATTCCACACTTCTCATTGCGGGGATTATAGGAACCGTGACTGTTGCTGTCCTTATGCTGGTGCTTGGAAGATACCCTTCTTCGTACAGGGGAAAATCACTCCGCGGCTCATTCGAGCCAAACATGGTGAAAAACTGGTACATTGGCCTTGCCATTTCCTCTCTCGCCGTTATGTTCTCCTCAATAGCATCCGAATCACTTAAGGGACAGGGAGTGCTGAATTTTGAATCACTCGGCGGGTTGTTCGGGGGGCTTTCTTTTCTCGGGTCCGCTCTGGGGGCAATCATACTGCCGCCAATGTTCGAAAAGGTTGGCGCCCTTAAGACCGGGCTGGTCCTGACATCGGTCCTGTCCCTGGTTGCAGTCTTTTCTCTGGCCTTCTTCCTGTCGCATTTTTCCACGGCATACCTTGCTGCTTCAGGCTTCTTTCTGTTCGGTTTCTTCGGCAACGCATTCTGGTCAATGGCCATGACTTCCACAACACGCTATGTCAGCGATCCTGCCCAGGCGGGTTTCGCAACCTCAATGTTCAGCGTGTTCACAAACCTGGGCGTTGCAGTTGTGCCCACTTTCCTTGGCCCGTTTTTCCTGACGGATTCGGCCGTCGGCATATCCATAGTGGTACTGATGGTGCTTGTGGCTTTTGCCATGTCCCCAACACTCAGGGTCACAACAGCAGAAGAGGATACGTCTCTGCCTGACAGCTACTGAGAGGTCAGATCCCCGGGATTTCAGGTCCTCTTCCCGAAATAGGGGGTTCTGAACCTGACTCCTCTGCCTATGAGTCCAGAAGACTTCTCGTAACCCGCATCCGCATGCCTGATGACTCCAAGGCCAGGATCTGCATTGAGAACTCTCTTTATTCGCTCCTCCGTTTCCTTGGTACCATCTGCAACGAGGACGAAACCGGCGTGGATCGAATTTCCTATGCCTGTGCCTCCACCATGGTGCACGGAAACCCATGAAGCCCCTGAAATTGCGTTGAGAAGCGCATTAAGTATGGGCCAGTCAGCGATTGCATCGCTTCCATCCTTCATGTTTTCCGTCTCTCTGTAAGGGGACGCCACGGAGCCCGTATCATGGTGGTCTCTTCCAATGGCTACTGGCGCACTCAATTCTCCGTCTCTCACCATGTTGTTTATCATGAGCCCGATCTCCTCCCTCTGGCCGTATTCTGCATAGCAGATCCTGGCAGGCAACCCCTGAAAGCTCACTTTTTCCTTTGCGAGCCTGATCCACTTCACAAGATGCTCGTCGTGCGGGAAGTTCTTCACTATTGCATCATCAATGCGGTGAATATCTTCAGGTTCCCCGGACAAGGCGACCCATCTGAAAGGCCCTGAACCAATAGAAAACAGGTCCCGGATGTATCCTGGGACGTAACCAGGAACTTCGAAAGAGTTGCTCATACCCCCTTCCTGTGCCCTTCCCCTGAGATTATTTCCATAATCGAAGGCTACCGAGCCGTTCGACTTGAACCACAGTATGGCCTTCATCTCTTTAACTATGGACCTGTACACAGATTTCAGGTACGCACCCCTGTCCTTCCTGAAGAATTCAGCTGCACTCTCCACCGAGTATCCCTCAGGTATGTACCCGACATTGATATCGTGCGCAGCTGTCTGGTCCGTGACGATGTCCGGGACGATATTTCTCCTCATCAGTTCATCGTAGACAGTAGCTGCGTTACCCAGGACTGCAATGGACATGGCCTTACCCTCTTTCACGCATTCATCCTTAATCCTGAGGGCTTCATCCAGGGACTCCGCCTTCATGTCAAGGTATTTGTCCCTCAGCCTTCTCCTGATCTTCTCCTCGTCCACTTCTATTATTATCCCGACGCCTCCATTCATGGTGATAGCAAGTGGTTGCGCCCCACCCATCTCACCAAGGCCGGATGAAAGAAGCCATTTCCCCTTTAGGGAATCCTCATTAAATTCCTTCCTGGATATTGCTGACAGAGTCTCGTAGGTTCCCTGGAGTATGCCTTGCGTGCCTATGTACACCCAGCTTCCTGCTGTCATCTGGCCGTACATTGTGAGGCCCTTCGCCTCCAGGTCCCAGAAGACATCGTCTGTGGCCCATTTTGGCACAATCTGTGCATTCGATATCAGCACCCGTGGGCTCTCCCTGGTTGTCCTGAAGATTCCAACCGGCTTGCCCGACTGGATGAGAAGTGTCTCATCGTTCTCCAGGCCCTTCAGCGAGTCTACAATCTTGTTGAATGCCTCCCAGTTCCTTGCAGCCTTTCCTTTTCCTCCATACACTATCAGGTTGTCAGGGTCCTTTGCCACCATGGGGTCCAGGTTGTTCATGAGAAGCCTAAGTGCCCCCTCCTGGTGCCATCCTTTGGTGACGAGTTGGGATCCGCGCGGTGAGTGAATCTCCTTGAGCATAGAAACCAAAATATTATGCGAATACCGAAAATATAGTTTCCGCACTACGTGATACGATGCCAATGAAACTTGCGTCTTGGAACATCAACGGAATCCGGGCTGCTTCTTCAAGAGGGCTGGTGGACTTCATCAGGTCTTCTGACTTTGACCTGATACTGCTGCAAGAGATAAAAGCGGAAGAGGATCAGATACCTGCAGAGGTTCTCGATTCAGGATACCAGGTGGACGTGCTCCCAGCCGAGAGGAAAGGATATTCCGGCGTTATGGCTCTCTTCAGGGAAAACCCCGTGTCCATTCATTACGGCATAGGCGACAGGACAACAGACTCTGAAGGCAGAGTACAGAGATTGGAGTACAAAGATTTCTACCTGGTAAACACATATTTTCCTAATTCCCAGCGTGGGCTTGCGAGGCTGGACTACAAGATCGAGTTTGACAACATGTTCCTGGACATGTGCCAGCAGCTGAGAAAGGAAAAGCCGGTGATAGTATGCGGAGACTTCAACGTAGCCCATCATGAGATAGACATTGCAAGGCCTAAAGACAACGTGAAGAATGCTGGCTTCACACAGCAGGAAAGGGACTGGATGACCAGGTTCCTGGAGGCCGGTTATGTTGACACTTTCAGGATGTTCAATTCAGATGGGGGAAACTACACATGGTGGACATACCGGTTCAACGCCAGATCACGGAATATAGGGTGGAGGATTGATTACTTTGTTGTCTCGTCAGAACTGAAGGAAAAAGTGAAAAGCGCGGGGATCCTCCAGGATGTGCAGGGATCAGATCACGTTCCAGTCACTCTTGAGCTCTCCGACTAGAGGTTTCTGACTATTGTCCTGTCCCTGTTTGCGCCGAGAGACAGTACCTCCACCTGCCTCTTGGTGGTGTTTTCAATATACTCTATGTATTTCCTCAGATTTTCGGGAAGGTCGGAATATGCAACGTTCTTACCGGTTCCCCAGAGTTCTTCCAGGCCTCCCCATGTGCTGAAGTCCCTGAATTTGACCTGGACTCTTCCAAGATCATCCAGGCCGTGGGGTATGTAGCTGATCTCCCCCCCGTCCAGGGTATAGCTTTCCCCTATCCTGACTCTGTCCATCTTTCCAAGTGTGTCGAGGTTGGTTATTGCAAGGGTGTCAACGTCATTGATCCTTATTGCATACTTCAGCAGGCTCATGTCAAGCCAGCCCACTCTTCTGGGCCTCCCAGTGGTGGTTCCGTATTCATGCCCGAAATCACGAAGCTTCTCAGCCTCCTCTCCTTCGATTTCTGTTGGAAAGGGGCCAGAACCTACCTTGGAGGTATAGGCTTTCACAACCCCAAGGACATTGTTGACCTTCCTGAACGGGAATCCTGATCCTGTGGAGATTGCACCGCCAAGGGTGTTTGAAGAAGTAACGAAGGGATAGAGGCCAAAATCAATGTCAAGCATAGTTCCCTGGGCACCCTCGAAAAGTATGTTCTCGCCCTGATTGTAGAAATCGTATATCACCTCCTCAGTGTAATCCAGATACTCTGAGATGCTCTTTCCGGCTCCGAGCAGCTTCGAGACCATTTCCTTTCTCGACTCCTCGCTGCTGTACTCTGTGTTTTCAAGGAGGGCCTTCTTCATGCGGAAGATAGTCTCCACCTTGTCCGTCAGGACTTCACTGTCCAGGAGGTCAACCATTCTTATGCCAGTCCTGGCGTACTTGTCCTCGTAGGTGGGCCCTATACCCTGTGCGGTAGTTCCGATACGGAGCTTAGCCCGCACCTCCTCTTCTGCCTTGTCAAGAACCTTGTGCAACGGAGTGACCACATGGGCCATTCTGCTTATTTTTATCTGGACGTCTCCATGAACGGATTTCAGCTTCTCGATCTCCCCAAGGAGCCCGAAGGGATCGATGACCATGCCGTTTCCCAGGATAACACACCTGCTTCGGAGAGCACCTGCGGGGATAAGGTAGAACTTGTGGGGGCCGTCCTTTGTTACAACGGTGTGTCCAGCGTTGTTCCCGCCATTGAATCTTACCACTGCGCTGAATTTCTCACTCAGGTAGTCAGTGATC
>JBJKRS010000002.1:0-12943 GCA_046704525.1 Thermoplasmataceae archaeon | reverse complement strand
ACGAGCTGGAGATCCTTCATGACAATCTGTCCCTTGCTTGAAAATTCCACCTGCTTCTCCTTGAATTGTTCTATTGCACGCCTCTGGGATTCAATTCTTCTTTCCATGGGCGTCTTGTGCTCATCTTCGCCGGAAAAATGCTCTATATAATAGGAGAACGCTTTTGCGACATCCTCGAACGTTTTATCAGGAACAGATGATATATGCCTGAGCTCCACCGGGGATACCACGCTTTGAGCCTCATACAGGTATGCCTTTCCCTGCAATGCCTCCTCGAGCAGGCGACCGATCTCTTCCCTGAGTGAAGGGGCAAAGTTTCCGGACTCCTTGGCAGGAGTCTCTTTTTCTATGCCAAGCCTGTACGCAATCTCCTCCGAGTTCTCTCCACCCAGATTCAGCCTGGTGGCGAGTGTCTGGACAATCGAAGCTTTGCTTTTGGTTAGCTTTTCGAGAAATTCTTCCTCGGAGTATTCCAGTGGGTTTGACTCCATGGGGGGCTTGTAGGGCTCACCCTTGATGATTTTCCTGTTCTTCCACTCCCTCTGGTTGAAAGCAAACTCTATCAGCCCGTTGTTGGTTATGATGAGGTTCCCCTCCCTGAAAAGCTCCAGTATCATTTCCTGGCCAGTGTGCAGCGTGAACTTGACCACCCTGTCAAAATTGATCTGCTCGACAGAGGTTATTCTCCTTTCTGATAGCATCCTACGGAGGCTCAGAGCCAATGGAGAAGCTTCATCGGGCCTTTCTGTCTCCATGAACGTTACACCCCTCGTAAGTGATACGAAAAGGTGGTCCTTCTTGTAGTCGGATCTGTACACCTGGAATAAAAACTCGTTTGCCCCGACCTGGTATATCTTCTTGATGAAGGAGTTCACGATCTTTTCCCTGTAGACATTTGTGAACGCATAGAAGTCCAGGGAAGATTGTTTCAGGTGCATGGGTATCGAATTGCCCCGCCTCTTCTAATATTTTCCATGTGTAGACGTTGCAGCTCAAAACAGAGGTCCTCGCAGTAGAGTAGCGAATGTAGATATGGCTTACACGACTACGACATTAAAATGACATCGGATTCCACGAGGATGGCTGGTAAATCGATACACTTTCTCCACGAAAATGGCGGTGGAGATCGTGTCATTGTGCTGCTTCATGGCATGAGTTTTACATCTGAGGTCTGGGAAAGAATAGACGCACTTCGGAAAATATCACAATGGGGATTTGACGTCTATGCTCCGGACTATCCTGGCTTTGGCAATTCTGAATCCGACGATCGCTATACCCTGGAAAATGGATTTTCTGGGTCCCCGTATTTCATTTCCGACTTTCTGCAAGCAATAAGAAAGGAAAAATGCACTCTCATCGGCTCATCCATGGGAGGCGGGATAGCATTGAGGGCTGCCATCGAGAGACCTGACCTGGTTGAACAGGCGATTCTAGTTGCACCAGCTGGATTCAGCTACATGAGAAGCATGCTCTACAAGATTGAATTGCCGGTGAACCTGATATGGGGAACCGAAGATGCTGTGATAGATCTTTCCTATGGGAGACGATTCCACGATCTTATGGGGGGCTCAACCCTTACGACCATCAAGGGAGGGAGCCATGCGCTCTACCTCGACAAAACAGCACAATTTTTTAGTCTGGTAAAGAATCTGCTGCTTGATGAGTGAAAAGGTATCGCGAGTCCAGGTTCAGGTGCGCTTCAAGGATCTGGACAGTGTGGGACATGTAAACAACGCTGTCCACCTTACATACTTCGAGATGGGGAGAGTTGATTTCCTCAACAGGTTTGTAAGGAAACTCGACCCGTCAAATGCAGGTTTTGTCATAGCGCATTCTGAAGTGGACTACAAGAAGCCCATCTACCTCCATAGCAGTGTGGAGGTTGAAACCAGGATAACAAGAGTGGGCAGGACCAGCTTCACCTTCTCCCATGTGCTCAAGGATCTTGACGACCCGGGAAACCCTTTCGCTGTGGGAAACACTGTCGGGGTAATGCTTGACGGCGAGGGGAAAAAACGGGAGCTCCCGGAGAGTTTCAGGAACCTGCTGTGACGTGTCATGTAGGAGCCATTGTGTATGGTATCCATGCAAGGCCCGGTGGAACTATTGCCGCAAATAGCCACAGGCTGAGATGCAGCGTCATGTCGAGATAGATGTTTTTCCTGAAATAATAAATCACCCCGTAGACCAGGCCAATGGAGATCATGTCAATTATGAACAGTGGAGCATAAAGCCCTGGATATGCCCCCGGTTCCATGAAGAGGTAACCCGAATAGAGAAGAGCGTATAGAAGTGCCTGAATCCCGACTGCACGAGCAGGTGTGGTTAGCTCGGACAGATATTTTGTGATTACGTACCTGAAGTTCATCTCCTCTATTATGACGGGATAGTACAGGGTCGAAAAGATGTAAGGGACGCTCTGCTTCACCAGTGCGAAGATATATACCCATACAAAGAGAGCTGATAGGAAGAATACCATATCCTTGGATACAGCCAAAGACCGCAACCCGCCCTTTGCTGAAGGGCTTATGAAAACCAGTATGGCCATTATTGCTGGAAATGTTCCAATGTAAAGGTAAAAGGCAACCCCGGCAAAAGTTGTTCCAAGGGTTTCCCAGTAGAGTATGAAAAGTATGGCTTGGAGAGCGATGAATACAGTGAACCTCGTGGTCTTAGAAATGCTCATAACTCCTCACCCTGCCAGATAAGGAATTGCAACTTCCGATTTCAATTTTCCATGAGGATTTTACAGTGAGACGTGCGCGAACCATATGGAAACGAGAATGAGGAGGAGATAGAAGTTTGAGAAATGGAATGCCTGCCTGTACCCTTTTTCCATGTTTCCGAAATAGGGCTTAACAACGAAATATATCATAAGAATGTCCATAATTCCAGCTATCACATAGTAGGCAATGCCGACAGATATGCCGTGCAGAATAAATGGGAGGAGTGAGAACGCCACAAGGATCACTGTGTTAACCAGGATCCAGAATCCACCCTTCCTGAGGCCAACTATGGCGGGGAGCATGGGAACGTTTGCGTTCCTGTAGTCTTCCATGTTTCCAGTTGCAAGGCTCCAGAAATGTGTTGGTGTCCAGAGGAACACGAGAGTAGCGATAAAGAGTGATGTAACTGAGACGCCATCTGTAATTGCTGCCCATCCTGCCAGTGCAGGAAAGCTTCCAGCTACTCCGCCTATTACAATGTTCCATGAAGTCCTGCGCTTGAGGAATATGGTGTAGAGGAATACATAGCTGAGGAATCCACCTAGGATGAAAACAGCAGTGAGCAGATTCAGGAAAATGTATGACACTGCCATTGACACTGCAAGCATGCCGGAAGCAAGATAGATGAAGCTCATCCTGTTGGAGCTGTTTATTATGTCTTTCCTGTACCGGGTCCGTTTCATCTCGGTGTCAATATCCACATCGTATGCGTTGTTCAGCACCGAGGCGGCCATTGATGCCAGTGTTCCAGCGACAAGCAGAGGGACTACCAACATAATGCTGTTGAACGTACCTGGAACAGACAGAAAGGCTGCAACAGCAACTATATCGATAAGAATCGTAATTTCGAGCTTTGTCAGCTTTGAAAATTGATTAAAGTTCACCAGATCCACCGATTGTACCCGAGTCCGTCCTGATGCCCAGGTACGCTGTGTATTGCTGTACGGGATTTATGTTTGACGGAAAACTGTTTGAAAGGTGGAGGTGGGTGATGCCCGAAATAAATCCTGAGGGCTGGTTAACATATGCTTGGCTGAACCCGGACTGCAGTATTGCACCGGCATTCAGAGAAAGTGCGCTCGGCGTTCCCTGGCCGCTTGCTGCAGGTGAAGAGACCACAGAGCTTGAGGATGTTGCATTCACGTAAACCCATCCAACCATGGTCTGCTTGTGGATATCGCACCAATACACATATATACCTGCCTTGCTGAAGTAGTACTTCCCTGTTGTCGTGTGGCCGGGAGTCTGAGTTATGTCAGAGGTCGATAGTATCTTGTATCCTTGTCCCGCATTCTCATAGCTTATCGGGCCATTAGTCGGATTGGAAGGTGCACTTACCACATACAGGTTGTGAGGCTGGCTGTCCTCTTCGGTGACCTGGAAAGTGACCACTGTCCCGACTGAATAGTTCAGAGTCGGGTTTACTGTGCCGTGGTTCAGATTCCATCCCTGCGCGTCAGCCCAAAGCAGGGTCGTGTTTGTGTGTGCAGGGTTGTTTGGTATCTTGATAGATGAGCCTGAAGTTGTTGGAGTAGACAGGACATAAGCAAAGCTGACAGCGACCAGAATTGCTATGATTACAACAACTCCGACACCGGCTTTATTTCCTTCCATCCTACTTTCCACCTCCGGCAACTCCACTTGGAGTCTCCACGGGGATCTCGGGTGGATTTTCTATCACGTTGTTTGAATCTGTTGAAGGGGCTTTGTACCAACTCACAGCTATGTTGTAGAGGAATACGAGCTGCCCTATGCCTATTATGACCCCTCCAATAATTGCCCCGACCTGATATGGCTGGAACCATGGGAAGTAACCGTCAACAGCCCTCGGCATGCCCAGCCAGCCTCCAATCTGCCAAGAGGTTGACATCAGCAGGGAACCGAAGGCCAGGAGGTATGCATGCCACCTTGCAAGCCTTTCGTCGTAAGTCCTTCCACCGGATATAGTTGGGAAAAGAACATAGAAAGCGGCCATAGAAATGCCGAGTGAGATTCCAACAAACACATAGTGGAAATGGCTTGTAACGGCATATGTGCCGTGAAGGATCTCGTTCACACTTGTGTCAGCGAGCATTACACCAGTAATCCCGCCGATGATGAAATCCACTATCCCATTAAGGATAAAGATCATTGGAGTTGTGAGCCGGATCCTCGTAGCTGTCCACAAAGTCGCAATCCAGTTGAAGACTGTAATCGCAGAGGGTATCACCACTGCAAAGGATACCACCGAGAAGAACAGGTCCCAGTTGAGGCCAAGTCCGGAGTTCTGCAGGTGATGCCCCCACACGAGCTCGCTGAGCACCATTAGTAGACCGAGTCCGAAGACTCCGGAATTATAGCTGTATATTTTCGTGCCTGTAAATGTGGGCAGAAGCTCGTATATGATGCCGAAAAACGGTAGAATTGCGATATAAACGATCGGGTGGCCCCAGAACCAGAAAAGGTCTGCGAAGAGCAGCACATTGTGGGAGTTTGCAGTGAAGAATATGGGATTGAAGTAGTCGTAGAACAGCATCCCCAGAGCCGTCATGATAGGCGGGTCTGAAGATACAAGCATGATTAGCGTGAATACTATAGACCATGTGAACAGCGGCATCTTCCCGAGCGGTACATCCTTTGACCTGTCTAGGAAGATAACCTTTAGGGCCACAATGCTGGCGATAGTTATTCCGACAAAAATGATTTCCATGGAAAGTATCCCGAGCCAAGCCTCTGTTCCAGCACCAAATGGCGCCAGTTGAAGAGAGAGCGGCGGATAGAGGTACCACCTGAAGGCTGATCTTGATATAATGAAGAGCAGCCCGCCTGTTACATACAGCCAGAACGCAGCGGATGTTATGTTTCCCATATTGTCCCTGACGGCTTTGATCTGTGTCGGGATAAGATAGAACCCTAGTCCAAGCGACATCCCGATGGTAAACATGTAAATCATCAATGTGGCATGCTGTGTCAGGAGCACATTGTAAATGTCCGGCTGTATTATGGTCGGGTAAGGCTCAGTGAGGCTCAACCTCATTAGAACACCAAAAGCTCCCGCGACAAAGAGGAAGATCAAGGACGCCATCATGAACCTGAGCCCTATGCTCTTTGCATCATTAAAATACAGAATCGACCAGTCTAGCTTCCTTGGCTTGCCCGCCATCATATCTGAGACATAAGAATCGTAGTCCTCGTACCCCTTGGCGTCGGCCTCTTTTGAGAGGCTCATCTTGGCGCTGCTGTACCTGTAGTACATATATGCCAGCAAAACGAAAAGCACCGAAAGCACCACAACTGTCTCAACAAGTAAAGAAAATGTGCTCATTTCAAGTCACCGTCATTGTCCCTCTCATCTGGTAGTGAAGTTCCCCGCAGTATTCAACACACTCGAAGAAGTAAGTCCCTGGAGAATTTGGAGTGGTGAAGGTTACAGAATTACTCCTTCCCGGAACTGCATACACCTGGACTCCGAAATGTCCTATGTACAAATCGTGAATTACATCGGTCGAGGTTACAACAAGCTTGTATGTCGTCCCTGGTTGCAAAGTGAGATTGTTCACCGACTTTGTTCCGTTAGGATAGGTAAATGCCCAGCTCCACTGGGAACCGCTTACATCGATAACAGTAGCATTTGTTGCAGTGTTGTTGTTACTGGATTGAGTCGCTATGCTGTTCGGGATCTCATATGCACTTATGTAAGCCTGTTGTGCAGCAAAGAATGCCAGTATAGCTATAACTATAACCATGAAAAGCGCTTCTATCTTGGTTTTCTGTTTCACTTACAAGACCCCCGTATTGAAGATCATCTGAAGTCCTCCCAGTCATGAGACCTGTCGACCCTCTTGTAAACCGGGTAAATCAGAGACCCAATTGTGAAGAACCCCACTCCTATCCCAGTTGCAACAAAATAAGCCGCATTGTAGGCTGTTGTTGTTCCAGGATTCCCCACAAAAAAGTTTGAAAACGCGTATGCGAGAATATAGTAAGATACAAACCCGACGATGACCGACACGAGGCCGAACATCGTGAGCAACTTTGTATTCTTATGCATATGTTCGTCTGTTCTCTCTAATATATTTAAGTTTTCTCGGAATTCGATCCCTCGCGGAGCGTTGATTTTTCCGGATCTATATAAACTCAGGAATTAGATAACATTACTGTTTATGGTGATGGTTTAAGAGAAAAATAGTGAATTCACAGGTGTTCGTAAAAAGGAGAGATAATGGGATTAGTCAACATCCTTGCTGCTGACTCTGATCTCTTTCTTCTTCTCTGCATTTTCTATTGGAACGAAGCTGGATTTGTGCTTTTCCAGGACTCTTGGGAGAGATGTGTACTCCATGTCTTCCTCTGGAAGCCTGTGAGGCTCAAATGGACCCATTCTCCTCAGGTAGTCCACTATTTCCACCGCTTTTTTCCTTGCTCCGTCAAATGCAGTGTCGTCGAACATGTCAACCGGACCTGAAAGTTTACCGTCCTTGAGAACAAAGCCCAATGCAACTACTCTGGGAGGCCCGTCAAACCTGGTCATCTTTGCGTCCTTCTGACCCACTGGCATAAGCGGGCCATTGTGTGATCCCCTCATCCACCCGGAAACCAGGTAAGGATGTGAGAATGCCTCCAGAGCTTCGCCTGAAGCTGGAAGGCCAGACTGGATCCTCACAATCCCGGCCGGGTCATCTTTGCCGACGTACTCCCCCGCTATGAAAGAGAGCTTGTCAGTTGATATGACTGCCACGTTTTCATCGGGAAGTTTTTCGTGATCAGGTTTTGTGTGAACCCTCTTGATCACATACCTGCTCTTCGAACCAATCATCGCAAGTATGTCGTAACTCTTCAGTGGCGCCTCCAGGTAGATTTTCTTTCCTTCAATTATATCCCAGATTTCGAAAAGAAAACCGCTGTTCATGTTCTGGTCAATAACAAGACCGGGAGTGTTGAACGGGTCTGCAAACATCTTGTAAATAGGGAAGTTGAAAGCCCCGGGTTCAGTTTTGTCCATCATGTATATTATAAATGGCTCGGATTTCCGGGGGGTGATTTCCATTTCCGCAACTCCTGGCCCCATTCCCTTTACGTTCCCAGAAAAAGAATCCTTCAAAAGGTCCTGGCCAGCACCGTACAGTCCGAGTTTTTTTGCGACAGATGTTCCGGCCTTGAAAGCATTCCAGGCGAGTTCGTGGACTTCCGGGTTGTCGATCCCCCTGTCATGAATCATGGTTATTTGTATGTCGTCTCCAACGCTTGAGATGTGAAAATCACTGAGGAGGCTGCTTCCCTTTGACTTCACATGGTTCCTGACCTCATCCATAACGTCCTGGTGCACAGTTGTATGACCAGGAAGGCTTCCGATGTCTGCCTTTATGTGAGATATTGTTACCTTCATACGGTTCCTATTTACATCGTTACTAAAAGTTTTTCGTTAAGTTGTCTAGAAGTTCGTCACTTGATGTATTTTTCTACAGTTTACTTCGCCGTATGTCGAAAGAGTGACTGCATACGACGATTGAAACATCTCAGTGGATCGTCTTTTTCCGAACCTCCTAATTTAAAGAAACTCGCGGAATTGCGGGAAAGATGGCTCCGACACAGCAGAATTGGTCCGTGATATGAGATTGCCGGTGCATCGATACCGCCACGAATGCAAAAGATTGACTTTTCGCAACACGCTGCATCAAACATTCAAGGAAAAGTGTTATTACGCTATCTTAAATCTGACCGCAAATGATCAATGGGCTCCTGATAGCGCTTATCGCCATTCTAGCGTGGATTCTGCTTATGATGGCTCTGGCTCCAAGAATCCGGGGAAGCAAGCGTTTTCAGTTAATCGGCCCCCTACTGATGATCAAGTCGATTAAGCCAAGGGGAATTCTGGACAAGATAGCAGAGAAGTTCCCTGCAGTAGGGTTTTCAAGATTCTCAGTGGCACTTGTTCTTGCAACCGGGGTATTCGCCGTCTTCTTCCTATTCTACGGGGCATACTTGAGCACCACGATTCGAACTGCGACAACGGCACCTCTCACCTATTACGTGGGACTTCCAGGAATTAACCCCATAATTCCGGTCACGTACGGGATACCTGCTTTCATTGTTTCTGTGGTAATACATGAGGTCTTCCACGGGATCGTTGCAAGAAAGCATGATATGAAGGTCAGATCAGTAGGAACCTTGTTCTTTGTCGCCCCAATCGGTGCATTCGTTGAGCCGGACGAAGAAGAGATGCAGAAAGCAGATCCAGTTGTCAGGAGGAGAGTCTTCGCAGCAGGCGCCGGCATTAACATGGTAATAGGAATTGCCATGGTTCTTATTCTCAGCTTCGTGCTAAATCCAGCAGCACAGCCCATACATGATGGGGTGTATGTGCAGTCCATATCCTCTGAAGCCCCTCTCTCGACCCTAATTCACCCCGGAGACGAGATAATATCAATGGGAAATTACACCGGCACAAATGTGTATGGAGCGCTTGAAAATTCAAGCATAACACCGGGAACTATGATTCCTGTGGTGCTATTTAACGGTACCACTGAACGTACTGTACAGTATCCTGCCGGTTTGCAGATAATCTCCACCCTTCAAGGATACCCAGCCGCCCAGGAGGGCATGAAGAGCGGGTCTATCATATATTCGATAAATGGGACGCAAATCACCAGTGTTGACCAGATGACCTACGTTCTTGACAACATCACGGCAGGTTCCATTGTGCCTGTTGTCACGATGAGCTATAGTGGAAGTCCCACCCAGTTTTCTGGCACCTTTAATTATTATAACCTCACAACTGCAGATAAGTACCAATATTACCAGCAGAATGATCCTAGCATCAACAGCCAGTCTTACAAAAATGAGAGTTTCATAGGTGTCACCACAGCATACCTTGGAGTGTCATCCGGAATTTCCCTAGGGGACATAAAACCAGTAATATTCGTGAACGATCTTTACACTTCCCCATGGAAGGGGTTCCTGTCGTCGCTCTCGCTACCGCTTTCGGGCCTTTCTCCTGTACCGTACCACCTTACCCAGCTATTCCATACGAACACTAACCCTGCCCTATTCTGGGGAACTGTCAATATGGTATACTGGCTCTTTTGGGTGAATATACTGCTGGGGATAACCAACGCGCTACCTCTCCTCATTCTGGATGGGAACCAGTTCTTCAAGGACACTTTTGTCATAGCAGGAAGGCGTAAAAGACTGTCTGCACTGAAGAATGAGACCGTCCTGAACAGGATAATGTCCATCCTGAACGTTATTGTGATCGTCCTCCTGTTATGGGAGATCATAGTTCCGAGAATCATGTGAGGTTTATTCGCTGAGCTTTGCAGTCCAGCCTTTCATGAGGATGGAAACCGGGGTGCTTGGAGCCAATCCATAAATACTCTTAATGAATCTGAGAGCAGGTGCCCATATCGCGGGTACCGAAGGACAGGAAGATAAGAAATGCCATTTGCAGAAGCAGTTGAGAGAAGGCTTAACAAAAAAATATGCATGAGATGCGACGCAAGGAACGCCCCTACTGCGAAGAGATGCAGGAAATGCGGCTATACCGAGCTCAGGAATAAGGCCAAGGAAAGAAGGGGACGACAGTAACGGACAGTTCATATTCTCCGAGAATAGCCGTAATCCGAATGGAAGGGACAAACAACGAAGAGGAGGCATACCTTTCCTTCAAGAGGAGTGGCTCATCTCCAGAATATGTTCACATAAGCCAGCTGGAGAACAATTCAAAGTCCTTCGGAGACTTCGACGGGGCAATTATCCCTGGAGGGTTCTCTGCGGGTGTTTATGTACGAGGCGGGGCTATTTTTGCGGCAAGGCTTCGTGACTCCAGCAAGTCTGATCTAGTTGAATTTATAGACGAGGGTAAACCCCTAATTGGTGTTTGCAACGGTTTTCAAGTTCTTACTGAGCTTGGGGTCATTCCCGATCTGGACGGGGGCTGGAACAAGACAGTCTCACTTACATTCAACACCTCAAGCAGATTTGAATGCAGATTCACATACATGAAGAGAACCGGGGAAAGCAAGATTTTTGGACAACTGTTGGAAAAGAACAGGCCGTATCAGGTTCCAGTCGCCCACTCTGAGGGGCGGATCGCGCTTTCAAATGGAGAAGAGGACCTCAAGAGGCTCGATGAAAACGACCAGATTCTCTTCAAGTATTCGAACAAAGAGGGGACTTCCGATGAATATCCCTGGAACCCGAATGGGTCCATTGGTGCAATAGCCGCCCTAACGAACCCCTCTGGAAATGCTGTGGGATTAATGCCCCATCCTGAAAGGGTCTATTATGGATTCCAGATGATAGGGGACGAGAGATCCTCTGAATACGGCACCGGAAAAATCTTCTATGATTCCATAGTCAAATACATTACAGGGACCGTTCTGGCCCGCTGAAAGATCTACTCCATAATTTTGTTTCTTATAAGATCTTCAGATCTTTTCCTGAAATCCTCAAGAGTGCAGTCGTTAACGATCATGAAGTCTGCCAGAGCAATTACGTTCCCAATTCCCCAAGACAGTTCCCTTTCATCCCTCTTGATGAGCTCCTCGGAGTTACGAATGTCATCTTCCCGGCCTCTCTTGAGGATTCTGTCAAGCCTCTGTTTCCTGTTTGCAAATACAGCCACTACCTTAAGGTCCTTGTAGTGTTCCATGAAGAAGACCAGCTCCTCGTAGTTTCTGAGTCCATCGACAATAGTGTTGTCCGGGTCTGATATGGATTCTGCTGTCCTCTTTGCCCATATATCCTTTCCATACTTGCTTCTCTCGTTCGTGGCAAATTCACCAATGCTTCCGTCAGTTGAAGTTATGCTTTTCTCCCTGGCATACTTCCTGACCGAATTCCCCATGTGGACATCTGCTATGCCCAGCAAATTGGCCACTTTGATAAATTCGTCCTTGCCTGCTCCAGGCATCCCAGTAACTACCATCATATGTTATCAACTTCTAATTTTGGCGATTCAACCACATTCCCGGACAGGGACCCTACCGGTAACTGGGGATCGTCATGTAACATAAATAATGATTCTTTTCACCATAACACCCGAGACAAGGCGCATTTGCATAACAACCCTCTTGGACGAATGTCGTATGATGGTCCAGACAGGATGTCCGAATTTCGGCATTTGGTGTGTGAGCCAATTGTCCTGTGGTTTTGTGTTTTTCAGACTCCGCGAAATATGAGGCAGTAAAAAGTTTTTAATTAGTAACATATACCGTGAACCATATGTCAAAAGTAGACATTAGTCTCACGATCGGGGGACCGCAGGGGGGAGGAATAGACACCTCTTCCAACATGGTAAGCAGGGCGTTTGCCTATGCTGGATACAATGTTTTCAGTGTCAGGGAGTACCACTCCAACATTAAGGGGAGGCACAGCTACACACACATGAGGGTGAAGGAGGAGAGGCCCAGATCACTCAAGTACCCTCTCGACATCCTTGTTGCTCTCGATGCCGATACCATCTTTGAGCATATTGAGGATGTGGGTGAGAATACTAAAGTCATTTATGATTCAAGCTTCGAGAATTCCGAATTGTCAAAGGCCAGGATGATCACGGGCGATACTGCTTCAAAAATCAGGGAAACTCTTCAGGGGCACGGTTTCGACGCCAATGTCTCTGGTGCAGTAAGCTACATGAAGAGCAAAGGCGGGATACCAATCAAGATTCCGTTCAGCGACGTCGTCACTTCGGCAACCACCGAGGGGACTCCTTCCAGATATTTCAACACACTTGGTTCTGCAATTACCCTGGCAATAAGCGGAGTAGATCAGGATTTTGCTGAGAAAGCTATCAAAATCATATTCTCCTCAAAAGAAGCCGTTATACCTTCCAACATTGATGTTGTAGGGGCAGCATACAAATACGTAGATGAGAGCAAGGTAAATGGCAAGCACCTGGAAAGGAAGGAATCCAAGGAAAGGTTGCTGATGACGGGTAATGACGGGTCCGCAATTGGAAAGCTGATGGGCGGGCTAAGATTCCAGACGTACTACCCAATCACTCCGGCGAGTGACGAGAGCACAATAATAGAGGAACATCAGAACATCACCTGGCTTTCAAAGGAGAATGAGAAGCTCGCAAAGGGCGGAGTAGTCGTAGTCCAATCTGAAGATGAGCTTTCTGCAGTGACAATGGCAATCGGAGCAGCACTGACAGGTGTCAGAAGCTCGACTGCCACATCCGGGCCGGGATTTTCGCTGATGGCTGAGGCCATATCATTTGCCGGCATGGACGAAGT
>JBJKRS010000001.1:0-7806 GCA_046704525.1 Thermoplasmataceae archaeon | reverse complement strand
CTCCGGGGCCTCCCCTGCCAGAGGTGGAGCATCTAGCCGAGACATACAGGAACAGGGGTTGTGACTCCGTGATTTCAATAGGTGATGGAAGCGTGATTAACGCAGCCCGCCTCCTGGGATACTACTACGCATACGGTGCGCACCACATATCCCTGCCCCTGGTCCCAACCGTTGCAGCCTTTTCCAACTGGAGCAGCTACCGCCTTGGCGACGAGACAAAGTACATAACTGAAGGGATGCCTCCGACCGACAGCATCATCCTGGACCCGGCCCCACTGCAGGATTCTGAAATCCCTATGTGGAGCATCTCCGGCCTTGCTGTCATGGAGTCGTCCTTTTCACGCCTTGCATCTGAAACGGCTCCTGAGAACACTCAGGACTTGCTTCTCTCTTCACTGGAGAATCTTCTTGTGAACCTCCCCGGACTTAATTCGGAGGCCCGCATGAAATGCCTGATCTCACCTTGGTACGCAAAGGACGATACATTCACAGTGACAGAGGAATCGACGACGAAGGTGAGGGACAGACTGGCACAGATGATGGGAATATCATCTGAGCTTGCTTCAGCCATTCTCCTCCCATCGTCGGCTGCCTTGTGCGCCGAACATCATCCTGAACGGCTCTCAAAGCTCGCCAAGAGGCTTGGATTCAAGGGTCAGGACATTTTCGAGTTCTCGGACAAGGTTATGGAGCTGGTGTCCGGGCTAATAGGAAAATTGGGAGTACCGTTCGAGCTTGTGGAGAACGGCATAAACGAGATAAACCTCAGGAACTGCCTCAATTCTCTGAAGATGCCAGAAGAGACAACTGAGTCTGTCATTGGAGCGTTCTTCTGATCAGGAGATCTGCAGCTCCTTCAATGTGGACTTCTCGTTGTAAGACCTCTCCATCTTCACGCCGTCAAGCCTAGCAACATGCAATTCCAGGAGCGGATTTGCAGCTCCTCCGAAAAGATGGCCGCCGTGTGCGGAGTGATCCTTGCCGGCCACTGAAACATGTATGTGCAGCCTGGGATCATTCATTGCTATGGATCCATGGAACGAAACTACTTCTAGGGGGCCCTTGTAAGTTTGTTTCTCATATTCCTTTCCGTTGAAGTAGCCGATCTCAAGGTTCTCTATCATGCCAACAGCCCAAAGTACTGAGCCAGAGCTTATTCCTTCCTTGGTGAACAGGGTGCCCAGCTGGCCCATCACATCATCGCCGCGCTCCAGCTTGACCACATAATTGTTACCGTCACGCTTGTACTGCATGATCCACAATGCGAAAAACAGTTAATAACCTCTCATGGCACTGTCATGAAATGGCAGAACCTTCGGGAAGTGCGGCTTTCCACTTTCCTCCGTACGTGAGATGTATCAGTTCCCCGTTGGTAAACCTCCTGGAAGCCTCATAGCCATCCATCATTTGGAGTGACACTGCCATCATAACCCCTCCATGGGCGACCACCAGGCACCTTTCTTTTTCGTTTGCACTGCGTATTGACTCGAGTGCAGTCAGTATCCTGGACATGAAATCCTCCCACTTCTCAATGCTCGGGTTCATGCCGATGTCCACTATGGACAGGTTCTTGTCCTCAACCCCAAGCTCCTTCCTTATTTCAGCACTGGTAAGCCCCTCAAATGAGCCGAGGTACCTCTCCCTGAGCCTTCTGTCGGAACTTACTTCCGATACTCCGATCTCCCTCCCCACAATTTCGGCGGTGCTTTTTGCACGCGAAAGGTCGCTGGAATAGATCCTGTCAATCCCGGAATTGCGGAGCATCCTGCCCAGGTAGTAAGCCTGCTCCATTCCGCGGCTGTTCAGCGGCATGTCAGTGTGCCCCTGCCACCTGCCTTCCAGATTCCAGTCAGTCTCCCCGTGCCTTGCGAGGAGTATCTCAAATGCCATTCTGAAGGATTATTGGCAGATGGCATATTAATGGTCACCTTTCCTATCGGGGTAACAAACTATCAACTTGGGCAATTCCCGGCATTATGCTCATTCATGATTCATGTTTTGTCAGAATGACGGTGTAACGCCATGCCGCAGGGGTAAATGTACAGGACTTATGCATGATTGTTAAGTAAGAGTTCCGCGATTGTCAATAGTGAGCGAACAGGAACTGGATGAGAACCCCAGAATACTGATATGTGACAATGTTTCCAGGGCGCTTATTGACGGCCTGGAAAATGAAGGTCTCAGATATGACTACCGGCCCGGTATAAAAAGGAAGGATCTGCTGGAGGCAATTGGGAACTATGGAATTGTGGTTGTCAGGAGCAGAACGAAGCTAGACTCGGAAATCATAAGCCGGGCAGAAAGACTGAAGATCATAGCCAGAGCTGGGATTGGTGTTGACAACATAGATCTCGGGAAAGCGGATCAGATGGGAATTGAAGTCCTTACCACTAAGTCCGCCCCCACCCAGTCAGTTGTGGAACTCAACCTGGGGCTGGCAATAAATCTGGCAAGGAAGATCGTGGAACTGAACCTAGCCCTTCGAAACGGGGACTTCAGAAAGGAGAAGGGGGATGAGATCTCAGGCTCTGTATGCGGAATCATCGGATTCGGAAGGATTGGATACGAAACTGCCAGGATTCTGCATGGACTGGGAGGTACCATCCTCGGTTACGATGTCATGCAGAACGATGATCTCATGAAGAACGTGGAAGGCAGTTACACTGACCTGTCAGATCTGGTCTCAAGATCTGATTTCATATTCATATGCGTCGCTCTCAACGATTCCTCGAAGGGAATAATCAATGCAGACATACTTTCAAGAACCAAGAAGGGTGCAATAATGATCAATACGAGCAGGGCGGAAGCAGTGGAGCCGGAAGCTCTTGCAAATGCCCTCAGGAACGGAAACATAGGGGGTTATGCTGCCGATGTTCTATGGCATGAACCTCCGAAGGAGGAATGGGAGAAGGAACTGATTGGAATGGAGAACGTTGTCGTAACGCCCCATATCGGGGCACAGACACATGAGGCGCAGAATAGGGTTGCCCTTGCTACACTTGAAAACATAAAGAAAGCTGTGAGAGGTGAGCCACAATGATGCTGCTACCGGGGCCTGTTGATGTGCCGGAGGAAGTACTTAGGGCATCGGCATTTCTGTGCAGCCACAGATCGGACGAATTCAGGGAGATTGTCAGATCATCATCAGATCTCATGAGCAAATTCGGAGATGCCGAAGCAACAGTTATAACCACAGGATCAGGGACTACTGCCATCGAGTCAATGATTTATTCAATGACCAGGCCCCATGAGGGAGTCCTCGCCGTGTCATTTGGTGAGTTTGGAAACAGGCTGATTGATAGCCTTAACAGACGCGGTTGTGATACGGTCGCAGTAGAAAAGGAACACAATGACTTGATGGAAAAGGGTGAGATTTCTTCAATTCTGGAGAGAAACAGTGACATAAGCACAGTCTGCCTGGTTCACAATGAAACGGGAAACGGCACATCGCTTCACAACTTGAAGGATCTGGCAAAGGAGGCAAAGGACGCGGGAATGAAGGTACTAGTTGACTCTGTGTCCGGGTTCGGGGCCAGTGAAATAAAGGCAAACACATGGGGCATAGACGCATTTGCCACTTGCAGCCAGAAAGCTATAGCATCAATGCCTGGCCTTGGTCTTGTTTCGCTGAGCGGTGACGGAATATCACACGTCCGGAAGGATCCTGACATACCAAAGTACATGGACCTGTCCGTATCTCTCAAGTTCCTGGACAAGGACGAGACACCAGTTACCCCGTCGACAGGTTCATTCAATGCACTGAACACTGCTTTGAAGATACTTGACAAGGAAGGCATCGAGAACAGGTGGAGACGCCATTCCAAGGCTGCAGCATTTGTGAGGGAGCAGGTGGTGCAGGCAGGTTCTAGAATGTATGGTGTGGAAGGCAATTATTCCGACTCCGTACTGGCATTTGAGCCTCCGGTTGGAGTAAACAAGGTGCGGTCGGACCTCAAAGCAGAAGGCATCCTCGTTTCAAGGGGGATGAAAGCATTCGCTGACAGGATGCTCAGGGTCGGCCTCCTTGGTGTCGTCGACGCCAACAAGATATCGGCGTTCATAAACTCATACTTCAAGTCAGCAGGGCTGGACAGAAGTGTTGAGCCTGAAGATGTCCCAAAAGGGGCAGGATTTGACACCTCTATTCTGGAGGAAATATCTGAAGAGTCGACTTGAACTGGCGTGCCAAAACAAGGTGTTGCAACAATCACTTTGTTCTTCAGGCTCTTTCCTTTTTCGACTTGACATTGTGTACCAGTTGCGCTGATCTTGGTGAAATATCTATTACACCGAAGGAAAGTATGTAAACAACCTGAACTTATTGACTGACACACCGCCCGCCATGCATGGGTCGAGGTATGGTACTGCATATTGCAGGCGAAATGAGGTCTGCTCCATCGCGAAGCGGGCTTAAGCCATGCAGGATGTTGTGCCGAGCACGTTTGGAGTAGGAATCCGTTGATCTCGAATCTCAGTTGTGTAGAATGTGGAACGTATTATCATATCAATAGGACGGAATATGTATGTGACAGGTGCCAGGGTCAGCTTGAGGTCAAGCACCAGGGCATTGAATGGGAAACGCATCCGTCCCCGGGAGTATGGAGATACAAGGAGATGCTGCACCCAACGCTTCCTGAATATTTTGTTTCAACACTTGGGGAGGGCGGAACCAGCCTCTATGACGATGACAGAGTTTCAGAGTTTGCAGACATGAAGACGCTTCACCTGAAGCATGAGGGCCGAAACCCGACAGGGAGCTTCAAGGACAGGGGAATGGCAGTTGCCGTGTCAGAAGCAAAGCGACTTGGCATGCTGCATACCATATGTGTTTCATCCGGAGATACTTCTGCCTCGGCCGCTGCTTACTCCTCAAATTCAGAACTCACTTGCATCGCGCTTTCACCCGAAGGGAAGGCGGACAGGCTGAAACTTGCTCAGGCAGAGGCATATGGCGCTAAAGTGGAGTATATCCATGGAACGTTCACTGACTCCATGAACCGGATGATTGACAAGGTCAAGGGAAACGGAAAGTACTATCCGCTGAATTCGACAAATCCCTGGATAATTGAAGGGCAGAAAACCATAATTTTCGAGATGATCGAATCACTGCTCCGGATAGACTTCATTGCTGTTCCGGCAGGCAGTCTTGACAATATATGTGCATTTGGCAAGGCAATACGCGAAATGAAGGAACTGGGAGTGCTGTATGACATCCCGAGAATAATTGCGGTGAGATCTTCAGGTGCAAGGATGCCAAGCAAATACAGTTCCAGCAAGTCGCACTCCGACGAGCAGCATGAGGAAAAACAGCCCAGGGCCCTGGACTTTCACAACTTCCTGAACTGGAAGAAAGCGGAGAGGGAGCTTGAGTACACAGACGCCTTGCCGGTATCAGTCACAAACACGGAAATTGGGAATGCAAAAAGAGTTCTTGATTCTTCAGGAATAGGTTGTGATTTCAACTCCGCCCTCTCTCTGGCAGGAGTAACGAGGTTGAGAATGGAAGGGACCCTTGACAAGAGCGATGAGGTATCCTGCATTCTTACCGGGCATATTCTGAACGATATGCGGGGGCTGATGGAAAGGTCGCACCAGGATCATGATGAGGAAGTATTCGACTAGAGAGCGTCTTACTTGATAGCACAACCGAATCAGAGCGAGTCCTAACAGCGCATTCTGAAATTCTCAATCATGGCTGAAGACCAGTGGGAGCAGGAAGCGTTCGGTCACTTCACAATTCTCTCATGAAACTGATAAACTCTCAGTGCCTGCCTTGAAGTACAGGAAATCCTGGATTCAGACGAATTGAAAAATCAGAGTAGAGAAGCCTAAACGGAAATAAAATGGAAAAATTGGTTTAGTTGGACCCGTCTCCAAGCCCAAGCCAGAACTGTTCCTCAAGGTCAAGGATCCCCTTCGCACCGGTCTGGAAGTTCTCTCTCACAGAAAGGTCATTCTTGTGGGTGCCAAGAACATCCTCCATGGCTTCCTCGTGTTTTTCCTCAAGGGCCCTGTGGAACGTGAAGTACTCAATGTCCATTGCCTCGTATTTGGGATGGTTTTTCTTCCAGACTTCAAAGCCAGCGAGAATCTTGTCCCACATGGGTATGGCCATGTTCTCAAGGCCGAACTCAGCTCCCAGGGCCTCAAAATGGTTGCCTGCAAAGAAGTTCCTCATGCCATCGAGCCAAGCTTTCGTGGTTTTGAGCTGCTCCCTTTTCACGATATCAGCTGGATCAACACCTATGCTCCTGAGGTACTTCCTGTAGAGAAGTTCATGCCTCTTTCCGGGATCGTCGTCACCCAATTCTGATACAAGAATTGTTGTCAGATTCGCCGCATCGTTCTCATCGGGCGTATTCACTAGCAGTGTGGACAGGATCGAGGGCCACTCCCTTGTAAAGTGGTAAAACTCCACAGAGAAACGCATGAATTCGTCCTCCGTGACCTCTCCTCTGGAAAACCTGTCTATGAAGTTGTTGTTTGTTGCGTTGTGTTTCTTTACGTAAGTGTACACCTGGGTGTAGTAATCATCCTTGTCGCTTACCTGCATGGTTTCACCGTAATCTAATCAGTAGATGAATATAAAGGTTTTTGGTGGCAAAATACCGGGAAATGCGTGTGAATGCTACTGATTATCATGCAATTATCCGGAAAATGAGGGGGATTCCGCCTCTGTTCAGCATCGGATGGAACAGAGACCCGCTGAAAGGCAGTATTGCGAAGAACCCTGCAAATATCGCTATGATTATCAGTGAAATTATTGCTGCTATTATGGCAATTCCAACTCCGCCAAGAAGGGAGGTCCTGAATATCGCAGCATACACCCACGAGAGTACTACAACCGCGACAATGAATGCAATCACCGCGAACAATATGGACCCTGACAGGGGCAGGAATACAAAAGTGAAGACGAAAAGGAAGAGATACATCAGGACTGGTCCCAGTACGGTCGCTGCCATTGCCCTTCCGAAGGTTGCATGCTGCCTTGCGACTACTTTTGCAGCCAGGTAAAGGGGCACTGACGCTATGACCCATGCCACGAACAGGGCGACCAGCACAAATATTATTGATAGTACCATATGTCCTCCAGGATTTTTATATAAACTCCAAGTATAAATAAGATATGTTACAGATTAGCCGCATCAAGTGAATACCTCGAAAGAGTTCTCGCAAAATAGTACCTCGGGTCAAACTGGTACAATTCGATGGCGTTGTTGAACTCGTCATACGCCTCACCGTACCTCTTGAGCAGGTAAAGCATCAGCCCTCTCTTGTAATGCGCCGTTGTATCATCCGGTTCCTCCCTTACCAGCGAGGTGAGATGCCTCATGGCTTGTTCATAATCCAGAATCTTGTTCTCTATGAGAGTCTTTCCAAATGTGTATGCACTGCTCATAGGATCCAGGCCCCTGGCTATCTCTATCTCCCTTTCTGCTTCATCAAGCTCCCCTCTCGTATACTGCAATAGGGCCTTGCCGTAGTGGAGCTCCGCATTCTTCGGATTGGACTCGATAACCCTTTCTATTCTTCTGAGGCTCCTGGCTTCCTGCCCGCTCAGATCTATCCTGATCACCTCTGAAAAGCCCCTGAATATTTCTGAAAGCTGGGGATCACTGGGTTCGGCCATGAACCTCCTCAGCATTTCCTCTTTGTCGTCAATCCCCTTCTCCAGCTGCTTTGAGGCAGAGAAGTTTCTGTTGAAGTGAGAGTCTATTTCCTTCAGGGCCTTGTCCAGTTTCTTCACGTCATCAATTGCGTCCGTAAGATCGACATCTGCAAGTGTCTGCTGTTTCAGGAGTATTC